>JAAEUI010000462.1 GCA_024227475.1 Paracoccaceae bacterium
GTTTTGGCAAAGAACCGCTCAGTTTGCTACAGACTGAATTTGACATCCCAAAAAAGTGGCAGCAAGCCCTCGAAGAGCTTGGCGAGGTGGAGTGCGGAAAAACGGCGCTTGCCCTGATCTTGCAGGGATGGTTCGGCAATGGCAACCGGCAAGTGCGAACTGCGCTCGAACAGGCGGCGGCAATTGTCTACTATCGCCACCAAGAGTCGTTTCCGGTGGTCGAGACCCTCGTCTGCGATGACGCGGGTCAGTTCAAGTTGCTGACGGAGAAACTGGCATTATGTTGGCCCCTTCATCCAGGAAAAGCTGCTTCAGGCCGCCATTATGAGGAATTATCGCCCGTGGCGACTCGTCATGCGGAGCTTGTTGAATCGTTCATCACGCGGTACTGCCCTGAAACCGCGATCGGCCATGCCGCTTAACTGGCAACCCATCGCTAAGTGGTAGGATGGATGCCAAATCGCGCAAGATTATTGCTGCGGTGGATAACAGAACCCAGTCATGCGACATCCGTCCCGAAGGGACATTCCTAACATAGCCCTGGTGACCCATTAGGCTGAGAATGGGTGTCCCGACAAGGCAAGTATTACGAGCCTTGTCGCTGCCCATCAGGGTACAAATCCACCGGTATCATTGA
>JAAEUI010000463.1 GCA_024227475.1 Paracoccaceae bacterium
CGCCTTACAGCGCGGACGTGAACCCGATCGAACAAGCGTTCTCAAAACTCAAAGCCCGCCTCCGGCGCATCGGGGCCAGAACCTTCGCCCACCTCTTCAAAGCGATCGGCGCCATTTGTGACCTCTACACGCCAGAAGAATGCTGGAACTACTTCAAAGCCGCAGGATATGTGTCAACGTAATGTGGAAACGCTTTAATCTTGAAGTAATCCCTCAAGCGCTACCGGCATTACAATTTCAATCAATAAAGTTGCTTAAGCAACCGCGCGACAGGTTCAACAAAATCTGAGTCTTTCCAATACCCATTGTGCGACATCGGATTCCAGGTGTGAACATACCACCCGAGTTAATCGGATAGTCCCGCAACTCATTTCTGTCGTACAGGGCAGCGTATCCATCGCTCAGCCGTCCCAATGGATACCCCAGGACATCATCTTTGTCATAATAATTATGCCACCAGGGAGACCGTCGCTTAGCCTCAGGGATATTCGTTCCCGGAAACGTGATTGGAAACACCTGATTCTGTGGGTAAGCAAAGGTAAATACGGGAATATTGCAGCCGAAGGTTACAAAAGCTGCGAGTGTTCTCAGTTTCTTGAAGTCCGTCAGCCCATCATCAATGTTTTTTGACATGTCATAGATGTTATTTGACATGACATGACCACCCAACGAATGCGCGACTACGACCAGCAAAGAGTCATCCTGCACATCATCCTCAAGTTCCGAAATCGTCTGGCTGACCCGATCATGAACACGGACGTAAACTTGATCGTTCGCATCGTTTGTTTTTCGGTAACCTGCAGCATCTCCCAGATTTGCCAGAACAAAATTGCGCAATTTGTGTGAGCGCACCTGCCTTTTGATGTTATCGTAGTACAACTGTTGCTGGGATTGCAGAATGTCAGCCCAGAATATTTCACGCCAAGCGATATTTTCGTCAAATTCGGTTGGATTCAATTTGCGCCGCACCCGCTTGTATAGTTCCTTAGAGAATGAGATTTCACTTGAATTATCGGGGCGATCTACTCCCTGACTTCCCATTCCGTGAATAACGGCAACCGCGAGTTTCTTAGGCATAATCTACTCCTTTCAAATATTTTTTAAAATCGGTCCAAAGCGGTCTCGGTTGAATACTTGAGACTGACCGGTGACCAAAGATACCACAACCCCTGTTGCTGCACAAATTGGTCGGCTAACATTAGCAAATAAATGCAAGAAGGAGAAACAAATGGTCGCAGATCCAGATTTCACCATTGGGATCGAGGAAGAATACCTGCTCGTCGATCTGGAAACGCTCGATCTGGCCGAAGCTCCTGCAGAGCTGATGGCAGATTGCCAGAAGGAACTGGAAGCCCAGGTCAGCCCTGAGTTCCTGCAGTGTCAGATCGAAGTCGGCACCCGTGTTTGCAAGACCGTCGCTGATGCGCGCGAAGACCTTGTGCGGTTGCGCAGTACGATCGCCAAGGTGGCGGCCAACTATGGTCTGGCCCCTCTTGCCGCCTCCTGCCACCCGTTTGCCGACTGGAAGGACCAGCACCACACCGACAAAGAACGCTATCGCGATCTGCAGCGGGACCTGGGTGGGGTCGCGCGACGGATGCTGATTTGTGGCCAGCACATCCACGTCGGGCTGAATGATGACGAATTGCGCATAGACCTGATGAATCAATTCTCCTATTTCCTACCGCATCTGCTGGCGCTGTCCACCTCCTCGCCCTTCTGGCAGGGCAGCGATACAGGACTTGGCTCCTACCGCCTGTCAGTGTTCGACAACCTGCCGCGCACCGGATTGCCGCCGCAAGTGGGCAGTTTCGCCGAATTCGAACGCTCGGTGCAGATCATCATCGACAGTGGCCTGATCCAAGACAGCAGCAAGATCTGGTGGGACCTGCGCCCTTCTGCCAATTTCCCGACCCTGGAGAGCCGGATTTGCGATGTGTCACCCCGGTTGGGCGACACTTTGGCGATTGCTGCGCTGACCCAATGCATCATGCGGATGCTGTGGCGGCTGCGCAAAAGCAACCAGCGCTGGCGGATGTATGACAATTTCCTAATCGCCGAAAACCGCTGGCGGGCGCAGCGATACGGGATTTCCGAAGGGCTGATTGATTTTGGCCGGGGCGAGGTTGTGCCCTACGGCGACCTGCTGGAAGAACTGATCGGAATGTTGGAAGAGGATGCGGAAGCTCTGGGCTGCCTGGCCGAACTGCATTCGACCCGGCGAATTTTGGACAGCGGGACAAGTGCGGATCGGCAACGTGATGTTTACGGTGCCTCCATTGCTGCTGGCGATCAGCCAGAGGATGCTCTGAAAGCAGTGGCGCGTTCGCTGATCGCGGAATATTCGGTTGATCTCTGACCCTTTGCAAAACTCCTGCAACACTTGGAATTTAACAAGCGTTCAGTTATGACCGTCCCGAACGGAGGATACCCTTTTGGATTTCGCACTGACCGAAGAACAAACTGCAATTTTTGATATGGCCTATGCCTTTGGCCAGGAAAACATCGCACCCCACGCGCAGGACTGGGAGGCGGCGGGAACCATCCCCAAAGAGCTGTGGTCCGAGATCGCCGCACTGGGGCTTGGCGGGATCTACGTCAGCGAGGAATACGGCGGGTCCGGCCTGACCAGGCTGGACGCAACGCTGGTGTTTGAAGCGCTGGCTATGGCCTGTCCGGCGGTTGGATCGTTTTTGTCGATCCACAACATGTGCGGCGGGATGATTGATACGTTTGGTTCGCAGGAAACCAAGCTGAAATGGCTGCCCCAGCTTTGTACGATGGAGAAAATCTTCTCCTACTGCCTGACGGAACCGGGATCGGGATCGGATGCTGCGGCCCTGCGCACCCGGGCAGAGCGGACTAATGAAGGGTATACGCTGAATGGCACCAAAGCGTTTATTTCGGGTGGTGGCTATTCAGACGCCTATGTCGTGATGTGCCGCACCGGCGAGGACGGGCCGAAGGGAATTTCAACGGTTGTCGTGGAAGATGGAGCAGCGGGCCTGTCGTTTGGCGCCAATGAAGCCAAGATGGGCTGGAAGGCGCAACCGACTTCTCAGGTACAGTTTGACGATTGCAAAATCCCGGCGGACAATTTGATTGGCGAAGAAGGGCGTGGCTTCACCTATGCCATGGCCGGGCTGGATGGCGGGCGGTTGAATATTTCTGCAGGTGCCCTGGGCGGAGCGCAGGCGGCTTTGAATGCAACGCTGCAATATATGGGTGAACGCAAGGCGTTCGGCAAAACCATCGACCAGTTTCAGGCCCTGCAGTTTCGACTCGCGGATATGGAAACCGAATTGCAGGCAGCCCGGATTCTGCTGCGTCAGGCGGCGTGGAAATATGACACCAAAGCGCCGGATGCCACAAAATACTGCGCCATGGCAAAGCGTTTTGTTACAGATACGGCTTTCAATGTCGCCAACGATGCGCTGCAGTTGCACGGTGGCTATGGCTATCTGGCGGATTATGGGATGGAAAAACTGGTGCGCGATCTGCGGGTACACCAGATCCTTGAAGGTACCAATGAAATCATGCGGCTGATTGTTGGTCGGGCGTTGTTGGCCGAGAGAGTTTGATGGCTGATATTTCGATCCGCAAGGTCGGCAAATGTGGCCGTATCACCCTGCAACGACCCAAGGCGCTGAATGCGCTGACCTACAGCATGTGTCTGGATATCGAAGCCGCGCTGGACGGTTGGGCCACGGATGATGACGTGGCGATGGTGGTCATCGACGCTGAAGGCGATAAGGCGTTTTCGGCCGGCGGCGATATCCAGATGATGTACGACACCGCCGCGCAGGGCGACTTCCGCTACGGGCGGAAATTCTGGCATGATGAGTACCGGATGAATGCCAAAGTGTTCAACTTCCCCAAACCTTATGCGGCCTTTATGCAAGGGTTCACGATGGGTGGGGGCGTTGGCGTGTCGTGCCACGGATCGCACCGCGTGGTGTGCGAAAACAGCCAGATCGCCATGCCGGAAACCGGTATCGGCCTGATCCCGGACATCGGGGGCTCGCTGATGCTGGCACGCGCACCGGGGCGCTTGGGGGAATACCTCGGCACAACCGGCGGGCGGATGGACGCGGGCAATGCGATATATGCCGGATTTGCGGATTATTACATCGCAAGGGAAAACTGGGCAGCCGTGATAACCAGACTGGAAGACACCGGCAACTGGGACGCCATCGATCGGGCGGCTGAACCAGCCCCTGCCCCGACCTATCAGGACATGCAGGCCGATATCGACCGGCATTTTGGTGGTGAAACCATTGGCGACGTCCTGCGTTCGCTGAAAACCGATGACAGTGAATTTTCCGCGCGTACACAAAAAACGCTGGCACAAAAAAGCCCGCTGTCGGTGGCCTGCACCATTGAGATCGTGCATCGGGTCCGGGGGGCGGATACAATCGAGGCGGCGCTGCGCGAGGAGTTCAGATTTACCTTTCGTTCAGCCAGCGACGGAGATTTCATCGAAGGCATCCGGGCGGTGATCATCGACAAAGACAACACGCCCCGTTTTAAACACCCATCGCTGGATGCAGTGAAGGACCTTGAGGTTACGGAAATGCTGATGCCCCTGGCGGCAGAAGCGCTGAAAGATTTGGAGGAAAACCCATGAAAATCGGATTTATCGGCCTTGGCAATATGGGCGGGCCGATGGCGGCCAACCTTGCAAAAGCCGGGCATGAGGTAGTCGGCTTTGATCTGGCAGCCCCTGCCCCGGATGGCGTGGCCATGGCCGCGAGCGGCGCTGAGGCTGCAGCTGGCGCTGAGGCGGTGATTACCATGCTGCCCAACGGCGCGATCCTGCGCAGTGTGGCGGATGAAATCATCCCGGCGATGGCGTCTGGCATCCTGTTTGTCGATTGTTCCACCGTGGATGTGGAAAGTGCCCGTTCAGTGGCGGATCAGGCAGTTGCTGCCGATCTGGCCCCGGTGGATGCTCCGGTGTCCGGCGGCATCACCGGTGCGGCGGCGGGAACACTGACATTCATGGCTGGCGGGCCGGACGCGGCCTTCGCCCGGGCAGAACCGCTGTTTGACATCATGGGGCAGAAAGCGGTGCATTGCGGCCCCTCGGGCAACGGACAGGCGGCAAAAATCTGCAACAACATGATCCTGGGTGCGACCATGATTGCAACCTGCGAGGCTTTTGCGCTGGCGGACAAGCTGGGGCTGGAGCGTCAGAGCATGTTTGATGTTGTCTCTACTTCGTCGGGCTATTCCTGGACCATGAACGCCTATTGCCCGGCACCGGGCGTCGGGCCGCAATCCCCGGCGGACAACGGCTATAAGCCGGGGTTTGCTTCTGAGCTGATGCTGAAGGATTTGCGGCTGAGTCAGCAGGCTGCTGAGGCTGTGGACGCCGACACGCCGATGGGTGCGCGGGCCACCGAGCTTTATGCCCAGTTCGTTGAGAATGAGGACGGGTTGGGAACCGATTTCTCAGCCATGCTGCCCAGGTTTGAAACCAGATCGCGCAACTGATAGCTGCACCTCCGGCGGGAGTTTTGGGTGGAACATTGAAGCAGAAACAAGGAAAAGCCGCGAAGGTATCGCGGCTTTTTTGGTTTTGGGTAACGTGAAAGCTTATCCTGGGGACAACCCGCGCATCCGCTCGGACCGGCGGCGCAGCATTTCCACAACTGTCAGCAGAATGATCGAGATGATCACCAGAACCGTGGCAACGGCCAGAATGGTCGGGCTGATCTGTTCCTTGATGCCCGAGAACATCTGGCGCGGGATGGTGCGCTGTTTCACGTCAG
>JAAEUI010000464.1 GCA_024227475.1 Paracoccaceae bacterium
AGTCCTGCGAGATGATTTGCCTGCCGCCAAGCTGCCCGCCCTGGGCAAACAACAGGCCAAACCGGGCGTAATCCCGCGTCGACATATTGAGCCCGCCCAAAACGAACGGCTCGTTCACACTATCGGTCAGAATATAAGGGTTATGCTCCAAGCCCATAGGGTCAAACAATAACTCCCGGATCAGATCATCCAAACGACGGCCAGTAACCACGCGCATCACCATGCCCAGTACATGGGTATCGATGGAAACGTAGTGGGAATACTGGCCCGGGGTCCAGGCCTGTGCCTTCATGTCGATTGCAAACTGATCCATCGACCCGCCGACGGCCAAAACCCGCCCCATCCGATTGATGTCCGAGTGATAGTCGAGGTAGTCCTCATTAAAAGCCACACCACTGGCCATATTCAGGACATTGCGCAGCGTAGCTTCGCCATAGGCGGAGTTGCGCAAAGCGGGGACGATATCGCCGATCCTTGTGGCAAAATGGGGCAGGGCACCCTGATCCTTCAGAACGCCCATCGTTGCCGACAAAACGCTTTTGGACATCGACCAGGAAATGCGCCGGTCACCCGCTTTAGTGCCGTGAAAATAATCCTGATAGGCAATCTTCCCCGCCTTCAGCACCACCATCGAGCAGACAGCAACATCCGATTGCCACTTGGCCAGTGAAAAGACCTCGCCGCCATGTGAGTAGCTGTCGGGCAGCCTCTGGCTGTTTTCTGGCAGAGGATGCGGGCTATCGGTGATGGCGGGTATGTTTGTGTGGAAAAACATCGCCCGCATGTCGACAAAATTTCCAACGATATTGCGCTCCTCGAACAGGCTGTTAACCCGCAGCAGGCGTTTCAGGCCGGAAAAATCCAGCCTGACCAACAGCCTGCAAATCGTTGCGAGTTTGTCTTTGATTTCAGCTAGGTCCAATGCCGACGTCCTTAGGTTTTCCTGAACTGTCTTGGATAACCGACGGCGTTGTCAACCGGCATTAGGGTTGGTTGCACTTGAAACCCTGCCAGCGCACCCATTGGCCATGAAAACCTG
>JAAEUI010000465.1 GCA_024227475.1 Paracoccaceae bacterium
ACCCTCCCATTCCAATCCCTGACAGCTCCATGTCGTCACACAATGAAAATCGGAAACTTGTTTGACTCGCGAAAGGCCCAATAGTTGATCAGCTACCTCTACTGGGTGCTTCACGTCTCCGCCAATATCAAGGCGTACTTTTTTGACATCACTTGGAAAACGAGTTGCAAATCTCGTCAGTCCGAAGCGAGGCAGTTCCCCGATATCAAACTGGCCGACCGGTAGCGTCACCTTCTGAACTCCATCATTCACGGCCAAGTGGCCCCATGGTTGCTTCAAACATTTTCTCAATACTTCTGCTGACAGACTTCACCTATACAACCGTTTACCGCCAAACTATAGAGCGCGATGCATCTGAAGTGGTCCTGCATTTCTGGACAGGTTTGCAGCTCAGCTAAGATGCACCCGGGCTAGGTTTCATGCCGCTTTGATCAGTCGTATTGGGTCAATGACAGTTCAGGGCGAAACCAACTTGCTTAATCAAAACGGCCTCCCTCTTAAAAATGTCGAAACCCTTCGCCAGCGGGTGCGGCGATGGTGCGATGCCGCCGAATTACCAAACCGCGCGTCGCACGGAATCCGAAAAGGCCTGGCGGAATTGCTCGCACGGGCTGGGTGCTCTTCCCACGAGATAATGGTCATCCTCACACACAACAAAGCACAGACCAGTGAGGTCTACACCAAAGGCGCAGAGCGCAAGATTCTTTCTCGCTCTGCGATGTCCAACTTGCGAGGATTGAAGTGGTGAGGTGCTCCACGGCGAGCCAGCGTGGACCATACATACCTTGAAAACAAAGGATAAAAAATCGATGCTGGTACCCGAGGCCGGACTCGAACCGGCAAGCCTTGCGGCGGCGGATTTTGAATCCGCTGCGTCTACCAATTCCGCCACTCGGGCAACGCTCGCCTGACTTAGCTGTGCGATATCAGGGCGTCAACGCAAATCAGAGGTCCGAGGCGTTAAATGTATCACACTGGTCGATCCGGGCGCTGTCGTAGCCGCGTTTGAACCAACTCTGCCGCTGAGCTGACGTTCCATGGGTAAAGGTATGGGGCATCGGGCGGCGGCCGGCGTTGCGCTGCAGGGTATCATCGCCGATCTGCCTTGCGGCGTTGATCGCCTCGCCGATATCTCCGCGTTCCAGCGTTGGCGGATGATGGGTCTGGCCTAACTGGCCGCGAAAAAGCTTGCTTCAGATTTCTTCGGTGTCCGCGAGCGTGGCCGAAACAAGCCGACCCGCCTGTTCGTCTGCCTCGGTGATTTCAGCCGAACCAGAAGAGGATTGTCCTCCGCCGCCCTGCAAAAGGGGCGACACATCGATCCCGGCGAAATATTCGAACAGCAAAACCGCGATCAGACGAACTCCCCATCTGAATTCTTTCGAACTTGGGAACCGTGGTTGGCAGGCGCAAGGCTTGACGCATGGGTCTGCGACCGGCATGTACGGTGAAACCAGAGCAGGCAAACCCGTGATCCGCAGACTTTATGACTGGACTCTTTCATTGGCCGCAACCCGCTACGCCCTTTGGGCGCTGGCTTGCGTTGCCTTTGTTGAAAGTTCGGTATTTCCAATCCCACCGGATATCCTGTTGATTCCGTTGATAATTGCCGCCCCCAATCGGGCTTTTCTGATTGCTGGAATCTGCACGGTGGCGAGTGTGCTGGGCGGCGGGCTTGGCTATTACATCGGGGCCGAACTGTTTGACAGCGTGGCCCAGCCGGTCCTTGAGTTTTACGACAAGATGGCGGATTTCGAGGTGTTCAAAGAGCGTTTCAACGCGCAGGGGCACTGGGCGGTGTTGTTTGCCGGGGTCACTCCTTTCCCTTACAAGGTCATCACAATCACTTCCGGTGCGACCGATCTGCCGTTCTGGAATTTCATGTTCTGGTCGGTTATCGCCCGGGGCCTGCGGTTTTTTGTGGTCGCCGCGCTTTTGTGGAAATTCGGTGCGCCGATCCGCGAGTTTATCGAACGGCGTTTGGGCCTGATGTTCACCGTTTTCATGGTCCTGCTGATCGGTGCCTTTTTCCTTGTGAGGTATCTATGACCCGCCAACGCCTGGTTTTGCTTGCAGCCCTTGGTTCAGCACTGATGCTGGCCGGGGCCTTTGGCTTTCAGTACATCGGTGACATGCCTCCGTGCAAACTATGCATCTGGCAACGCTGGCCGCACGCGATTGCTGTTCTTATCGGGCTGATCGCCGCCCTGATGCCGCATCGGGTGATTTCACTATTGGGGGCCTTGGCGCTTACCATCGGCGCGGCAATCGCGTTTTACCATGCGGGTGTTGAACAGGGCTGGTGGGAAGGTCCGACGAGTTGCACGTCAGCCGGTGTTTCCGGCTTGTCAGTTGATGATTTGCTGGACCAGATCCTCGCGGCTCCATTGGTCCGCTGTGACGAAATCCCCTGGTCCCTCGCAGGCATCTCTATGGCAGGCTGGAACGGGATTGTTTCGGCCGGGCTGGCGCTTGTCTGGCTGGTTTCGGCCAGACGTTAACCATTTCTACGCCTCCAGTTCCGCATCCCAATAGAGGAAATCCATCCAGCTTTCGTGCAGGTGGTTGGGCGGGAACTTGCGTCCTGCATTCAACAAAGCATTGGCCGTGGGCCGCACCGGAGTACGCTGCAGTCTCATATTTGCCTGTTTTAGCGAACGCGCGCCTTTGCGCAGATTACACGGGCTGCAGGACGCCACGACATTTTCCCATGTCGTTCTGCCGCCGCGCGCCCTTGGGACGACATGATCAAAAGTCATTTCGCATTTCGCGCCACAATACTGGCAGGAAAATTCATCCCTCAGGAATAGATTGAAGCGGGTGAACGCCGTGGTTTTTGCCGGTTTCACATAGTCTTTCAGCACGATAACCGATGGGATATTTATCTCGACAGACGGTGAATGAACGATGCGGTCATATTCCGCGATAATCGTTACACGGTCCAGATATGCAGCTTTTACCGCCTCCTGCCAGCGCCAGAGTGACAGGGGAAAATAGGACAAAGGCCGGAAATCCGCGTTCAGCACAAGCGCGGGGCAATCGTTCAGTCCCGCCGGGGCTCTTACAAAATTCTCTGTGAATTCAGACGTCATCAGTTCTCGAGTTTCCTGCGCCGCTTTCCCTCCTGGAACGGGGACTGCCCGTCCCGACTTATTCGAAAACTATATATAGTTCTCTTTTGATAACAACCCTCTATATTGGGGGCAGGCGCATAACTATTAGGTTGGCCTTGCTTGATGCTATACTGATGGAAACAGCCTAAAAGCGTTTCCACATTAACTTGGGACAAGTTAATGTGGAAATCGCCGGTCTATGGTTCTGATAACGGGAAACTTCGGGTTTCACTTGTGGTTCAAGTTAAACCCGAAACTTTCTAACTCCACAAGTTCACACTTCAAAGGTGCGAAATGTCTACGACCCTCACTCCCTCCGGTGTACTGGAGGCATCTCTTTACGCGACTGATCTCAACAAGGCTGAAGAATTCTACGGCGAAATCCTGGGGATGAAGAAAATTGCCCGGATCGGTGAACGTCATGTGTTTTTCCGCGCCGGGTCCACGATGCTGCTGGTTTTCAACCCCATGGAAACGCGCAAACCCTCAGGTAACCCCGACCTGCCGGTCCCTTCTCACGGTTCGGTTGGGCAGAGCCACATCTGTTTTTCCGCTACAGCCGAAGAACTTGATGCCTGGAGCGGGCACCTGACGGAATGCGGGATCAAAATCGAAGCGGATTTTCTCTGGCCTAATGGGGCGCGTTCGATTTACCTGCGCGATCCGGCGGATAATTCGGTTGAATTCGCTGAACGCCGACTCTGGTTTGACCAAGAAATCACCTCGTCCTGATTTACTCTTCCTTGCCGGACACTGCACGAACATCCGCGCCATATTCACCGCCGTGTTCCAGAATCTCTCGCAAGTCACGTATTGAAGCCTCATGCCCGCCGAGCGCCTTGTAATCCTCCCGTGGAAGGGTGAATTCCAGCGGTGCGACTATAGCCGGGGTCGGCACATAGCCAAATGACCCATCCGGCATATCCTTGACGTCTACCATGATGGTGATGCCGCCACCGGGCCAGACGTAGGCCGGGCGACCGCCACAGCTGACGGCCGTTTTGAAGGCCTGAACCGAACGCGTCAGCCGTACCGGGTTTTGCGTCACCCCAGCACGCAACGAGCCCCCAGCCCCGCCCATGAACATGACCGTACACAAGGCGGGCTCACAGTTTTCGGCGATCAGGTCCACGGATGACGCCAGGTCCTGCGGTATGGGTTTCTTTTGCGGGATGAGGTCATCATCCAGTTCAAAATAAGCAAATTGTTCGCCGGTGGTTGATACCATCAACAAGCGCAGTCCAGGCTTAGCGCCCTTTTTTGGGTTCCAATCGCCCAGAATGACCAGCGGATCTACGATATCCGTGCCACCCCAGCCAAGCCCCGGCTGCGCGACCTGAAAATACCTGCCCGGCGTTGAGCGACGCCCCTTGATCCGTATCCCCGTACCCGGCCAGCCCAGAACCTTGCCTGCCTGATGTTCCGAAACCACCCCGGTGATGTGATCATCAACCACCACCACCTCGTCGACCAGCCCCTTCCATTGAGAGGCAAACATGCCGATGGTGGCAGACCCGCAACCTACGCGCATCCGCTTTTCCGCTACTCCGTCAACAATCGGTGGCTTTCCGGACTGCACGACAACGCGAGCGCCGTCGTCAACCTGCAATTCTACCGCCTCCCGGTTGAACAGCCGCATCAGCGTATCACAAGTAACCCGCCCTTCAGATTTGGAGCCACCGGTCAGATGATCGACCCCGCCAAGCGACAGCATTTGCGACCCGTATTCGGAGGTCATGACATGGCCGACAATCTCGCCCTCTGCCCGGACAATGGCCGCTTCGTGTCCCAGATGGCGGTCTGTGTCTATCTTGATTTTACACGAGCAGTAGGAATAAATTGCTTCAGTCACAACCGTGACCATATCAACATCATCATACTGACGGGAAACGATAAAAGGGGCCGGTTTGTAATCCGGGTAAGTGGTGCCGGAACCAACCGCCGTAATAAATATCTCGTCATCATTGACCAGCGACCCATCCCAGTTCGCTTTAAGAAACGGCGTGATCTCGCCGCCCTGTTCAAGTCGCTGATCGAGCACCGTCAATGGGTCACAGCGCACGATTTTACCGCCGATATTGGCATACCGATCGCAGGCCCCTGCCCTGCCTTCAGCGACGTAGCACATGACAGGGCAGGCATCGCATCTGATCTTTTCTTGTATTTCGCGCCTAGACATTGTCGTTCACCTTTTGAATGGCAGCCAAAACCCGGTGCGGCACGGCAGGCAGTTTTGTAATGCGCGCGCCGCTTGCGTGACGGATTGCATTCAGGATCGCTGGAACGGTCGGAATGAGCACGTGTTCGCCCAGACCTTTTGCCCCAAACGGGCCTTCCGGGTCGGGTTTTTCGATCAGGATTGAGCGAACTTCCGGAACATCGCCAATTGTCGGGATCAGGTAATCATGCAAGTTCTCGGTCCGACCGGGCACATATTCTTCCATCAGGGCCATCCCAAGCCCCTGCGCGATGCCCCCCTCAATCTGGCCCTCGGCCAGAATGGGGTTGATCACCCGTCCAAGATCATGCGCCGCCGTTACGCGCAGAACCCGGACCTTGCCCAGTTTCATATCGACTTCCAGCTCCGCAATCTGGGCGCCATAGCCGTAAACCGCATAAGGAATGCCCTGCCCGCTTTCGTCCAGTGCCTGAGTTGGTGGGTCATAGGTTTCCTCGGCCATCAGAACATAGCCAAACTCATTTGCGGGCAGTTTAGCCAGGTCAATTTCGCGCGAGACGGTTCCTTCGGAAATCACCAGTTTGGTCCCGACAATCTCGATGTCAGCATCCGGGCTCATATTACTCATCGACAAAATGGTGCGTCTCAGGTCTTTCCCGGCCAGTTCCGCTGCTTTGCCGGTAACAAAGGTTTGGCGACTGGCAGAAGTCTTGCCGCAATCCGGTGTCAGTGCGGTGTCACCCCCAACCAGCGTGATACTGCCCAGAGCAATACCCAAAGCGTCGGCGCAGATTTGGGCAATGACCGTGTTGGCCCCCTGCCCGATGTCGGATGCGCCTTGATGCAGAAAGATTTCCCCAGCACCGCTAATGCCAATGCGAATTGTTGATGGATTTGGCAGCGCGGTGTTGCCGCAGCCGTACCAGCAAGAGGCAACCCCAACCCCCCGGCGCAGAGCGGTATTGGTGCGATTGTGCGTCGCGGCCTCCTCCAGCGCCTGCTCCCAGGGCTGCTGCAAGGCCTCCAGACACTCCCGTATCCCAACGCCCTGCAACGTCTGGCCACAGGTTGTCTGATCGCCGTCCTGCAACGCGTTGGAGAGGCGAAACCCAAGCCGGTCAATGCCACAGGCCTCCGCTAGATCGTCAAAAAGAGCCTCCTGCAGGATCGCTGCCTGGGGCACCCCAAATCCACGGAAAGCCCCGGAAGTGGGTCCGTTGGTGTGGATGGCTGAGGCTTCCGCTGAAAAATCAGGCACTCTGTAGGGGCCCGAGGCATGGACCGGAACCCGGTTGGCCACGGTCGAACCCCAACTGGCATAGGCCCCGGTGTTGAAATCGCCAGTAAATATCATACCGGTCAACTCGCCGCCCTTGGTGGTGCCAATCCTTGCCTTAATTTTGGCCGGGTGACGCTTGGTTGTGGAGCACATTGATTCAGCCCGGCTGTAGACCATCCGACAGGGTTGCCCCGTCACCATCGCCGCTAGCCCGATAAGGGGCTGCAGACTGACATCCAGCTTAGAGCCAAACCCACCGCCTGTTGCAGCGGGGCGAATGCGGAGTTTGTCTTTTGGGAGATTAAGCACTTTGGCGGTTTCATCACGATCCATGACCGGAGCCTGGGTGCATGCATGGATATTAAGGACATCTCCTTCCATCCAAGCAACCCCGGCCTCCGGTTCGATATAGGCGTGTTCGACGTAAGCTGTTTCGAATTCTCCCTCCGCTACATGCACGGCATTGGCCAGGGCAGCGTCGGCATCTCCGCTGACCACCCGTCCGGTTATCAGCACATTACCTTTGCGGTTCATGTGGATTGGATCACCGGTTCTCTCTTTGGATTCTGAAGATGTCAAAACAGCTACCTGAGGTTCCCATTCAACAGGAAAATCCACAAATGTAAGCGCTTCAACAACATCCGCAGCACCGACAATCAGTGCTACAGCCTCTCCGCGCAGGCGGACGTGACCTTCGGCTAATGCCGGTTGATCTTCGCAGCCCGGAATCACACCAAAGCAATTTTCGCCGGGAATATCGACTGCAGTCAGAACGGCGGCAACTCCCGGGTGGCCGGATTGCCATTCGTCGATATTGCCAAATGTAAATTTCGCGGCGTGATGGGGCGAACGGACCGCGCGAACCAGCAAGGCGTTTTCCGGCAGCAAATCGGCGCCAAAAACATCTAGGCCCAAAACTTTGCGTTCGCCGTCAAGTCGTTCGACCGCAGCACCAATCGCTGCGCCAGCCTCAGGTTGGTCCTGTTGTTCTACTTTCCCAGTGTCGAGCACCGCATCGACGATTTTTTGATAACCGGTGCAGCGGCATAAAACACCCCCCAGCGCAGTTTCAACCTGGGCCCGCGTCGGTTTGACAATCCTTTGTTGCAACGCGTGGGCCGCCATGAGCATCCCGGGCGTGCAAATGCCGCACTGTGCTGCACCGTGGCGTAGAAATGAGGCCTGCAACTGGCTCATCGCGGCGTCCGACAGGCCTTCCACAGTTGTAACTTTCTTTTCGCCGACATGCGCCACGGGGGTCAGACAGGCACAGACAGAGGCGCCATCGACCAGTACAGTACAGGCTCCACAATCACCTGCATCGCAGCCGACCTTGGTTCCCGTCAGCCCCAATTTGTCACGCAAAACTGACGAAAGCCGGTTTCCAGATAACTCCTTAGGAAGGCTGTGGCGTATCCCGTTGATTTCAATATCTAATGTTTCAGAGGATATAGTCATGAAACGAGGCCATCCGCCTTTGCCAGTACACTCGCAACCGCCCGCCGGGTAATCTCCGCCGTCGCGACAAACCGATAATTGCGGTCAGCACGGATATCTTCGATTGGCGTAAGTTCGGGCTCGATGAGCGCTGGCTTTACAATGCCCAAAGCCGCGTCAACTGATGCGCCTTTCAGCGCGTTTTCAAGTTTCACAAGCCGGGTTGCGACCGGTGAACAGGCTCCAACGGAGATCGCGGCGTCCTGTATTTTACCGTCTGTTACCACCAGGCGCACCGCCACCATTGCGATGGATATAACCAGATGTTTGCGCGATCCCAGTTTTAGAAATCCGGACTGGCCGCGCGCGGCCGACGCTGGGACGTGTATTGCAACCATCAGTTCATCGGGTTGTAGGGCGATTTGTCTTGGCCCCTTGATGAAGGATTGCAACGGCATTCTTCGACTCCCGCGCGTCGACGACATTTCAACCTCGGCCTCAAGCGTCAGCAATGCTGGCACACCATCGGCTGCCGGTGAAGCGTTGCAGATATTGCCCCCAATTGTCGCCGCATTTTGAATTTGCACCGAGCCGACCGCGCCAGCGGCGGACTTTAATCCGTCAAAAGAAGCAGGCAACACTGCATCAATCACTGCACTCCACGTCGTATTAGCCCCTACACGCCAGCCAGTGCCCGTTTCCGAGATCCCTCTCAATTCTGCCAGTCTGGTGATGTCCAAAACAGTGCCAGCAAGCGACTGGTGTTCTGTCGCAGGAAAAAGGTCCGTACATCCGGCCGCAACCGTGGAATCCCCGACGGCCAGCCGTTCAAGTGCTTCCTGCACAGTCTGAGGTTGAAAGTAACCAACCAAACGTCAACCCCCTCTTGACAAGATCATGCCGCTATTTATTGTTTGTGTACTAATGAATTTTGCGCAACAGCGTTCGCAAAGTCAAGCACATAGCCATTGGATCGTATCGGAATTTGCTGATACTAAACAGCCAAAGAATGATAGGGGTTCTCTCCATGACAGACTACAGACTTGAAGATCAAGTCGGATTTGTATTGCGCCGCGTTAATCAACGGCATCTGGCGATTTTCTCCCATATGATCCCTGAACTTACCCCAACACAATTCGCAGCGATGGCGCGTCTGGTCGAGGTTGGGCAAGCCTCTCAAAATGAACTTGGCCGGTTAACCGCAATGGACGCCGCGACAGTAAAGGGCGTTGTTGATCGACTTCGCAAAAGAGGCTTCATTCTTGCTGGCCCAAATCCCACTGACTCGCGCCGTATCAGCCTGTCCGTAAGCGAAGAAGGGAAGGCTTTGTTCAACCGGTTGCAATCAGTAGCCCTGCGGATATCCGAGAAAACCCTGACCCCGCTGTCACAAGAAGAGCGGGTTCAGTTTTTGGAATATCTGAAAAAACTCATGTAGTTAGAAAACTATAGTCCAACATATTTTTGCAGCAATGTGCCATCCTGCCGCAAATCGTCAGGTTTAACCGTCTCACGCGACCGGCCGTTTTCAATAAAGGTCACCCGGTCCGCCATCGACAGGACCGACTTGATATGCTGCTCAACCAACAACACCCCGACACCGCGGTCCCGCATCTTTACAGCAACCTGCTTTATGCTCTCGATCATCGAGGGTTGCAGGCCTTCTGTCGGCTCGTCCAACAGCAGGTAATCCGGTTCAATACACAGCGCGCGGGCAGTCGCCAGCATTTGCTGTTCACCGCCCGAAAGGGTTTGTGCCCGCTGCTCCATACGCTCCCGCAAGCGTGGGAAAACCTCCAGAACCCCTTTCAGAACTTTGCTGCTGCGCCCCGCATTACTCCCCTTTGCCATCAGGCCGATGTCCAGATTCTGAGCCACCGTCAGCTCGGAAAACAGCCGCCTCCCCTGGGGCACATAGCCGATGCCAAGACCGGGAATCTTATGGGCGGGAACAGCGTTTGATTCCACTCCGCCAACCAGAATGGAACCGGCGCTGAGTGGCAATATACCCATGATCGCCTTCATCGTTGTGGTTTTCCCGGCTCCGTTGCGCCCCATCAGGCAGTGGATTTCACCCGGTTCCACGTTAAGCGAGAACTGCCGCAACACCTGTGCCTGACCATAGCCAACGTCAATATCACGCAATTCCAGCATCACCCGGTCCCCAGATAGGCAGCCTGCACCCCGGCGTTTTTGCGGATTTCGTCCGGTGTGCCCTCGGCCAGAACCGCGCCGAAATCCAGCACCGTGATCTCATCGGCGACAGCCATTACAACATCCATGTTATGTTCTATCAGCAAGACCGTGGTTTCACCCGCCAGCCGGCGTATGAGACTGTTGAAAGCTGCAACTTCGCCCTCAGACAGCCCCTGTGTAGGTTCGTCAAGGATCAGTAATTTTGGCCTCTGCCCCAACCCCATAGCAATCTCAAGCAAGCGCTGGTGGCCATAGCTGAGGTCACCGGCATGCTGGTCAATCCGGTGGACCAGTCCAACCTGTGTCAGCGCGGAAACCACCTCCCCTTCAACCACATCCTCGCTCTTTTCACGCGGGCGCACTGCCAGGGCAACGTTTTCGCGCAAGCTCAGGTTCGACAGCACCGAAGTAATCTGAAACGTGTACCCCATGCCGCGGCGAATCCGCTGATGCACCGGCAGGCGGGTAACGTCTTGATCCAGAAACGAAACTGTTCCCCTTGACGGTTCGATCCGGCCGCAGATCAAGCCGACTAGCGTTGTTTTCCCCGCCCCGTTGGGCCCGATGAGCGCGCGCACCTGCCCCTGTGGAACGCTCAGGTCAACATCCCGGACGGCCTCCAGCCCGCCAAAGCTTTTGGACAGGCCCTGTGTGCGCAAAACCGTCATGGTAGCCACCGAAACAGCCGCGCCCGCACCTCGCCCATCAGGCCCTGGGGTGCAAACAGCGTCAAAAGCACCAGTGTCACCCCGGCTATCAGCATATAAGCCGTTGTGATTTCTGAACTGAGATCAATTAGATAGAACATGAATAAGGTGCCCACAAAAGGCCCGAGAATCGTTCCTGCACCACCAAGCAGAACCCACAAAAGCGGGAAGATAGAATACTGCACCGATGCAAATGTCGCTCCGGCATAGCCAAATAACAGGCCGTACGTCGCCCCCGCCAGCGCCGAAATTGAGCCCGAAATCACCACCGCGCCCAGCTTGTGGCGAAACACATCATATCCCAGCATCCGGGTGCGATCTTCATTTTCGCGAATGGCAATAATGGTTTTGCCAAACCGGTGCCGGACCAGCCAGAACGTGGCCAGCAGGCAGATCGCAAAAACCAGCAACGCTGCAAGATACCGGTTGTTGGGGTCGGTCAGATCAATCCCCAGCAGGATCCTGTCCACCTGTTGAATCACAAACCCTTCATCGCCCCTTGTGTATTCTCCGAAATACAGAACAGTCAGAAACACCGCCTGGGCGAACATCAGGGTAACGATCATGAAGGCGACCCCGGTTGTGCGCAGCGCCAGAAATCCAACCACCAGCGACAGGACCAGGCCAGCGCCGACTCCCGCCAGAACCGCTGGTGCCGGAGACCAGCCCAGATGGCGCACGGTCAGCCCCATGCCGTACATGCCAGCGGCAAAGAACATCGCATGGCCAAGCGACAGCAGCCCGGTATAGCCAAACAAAACGTTATAGCCGATGGCGTAAGAGGCCAGCACCATGATCCGTGCCAGGTTGCCGTGGTGATAGGCGGGCAATAGCCAGTTCAGCGCCAGCAGCACCAGCAACAGCCCGACATGCAGGCCCAGGGTTTTGCGCAGATCACTCACGTTCACGGGTCCCGAACAGGCCCTGTGGGCGGAACACCAGAACAAAGGCCACCAGCAGTGTTGACAGGATTTTGGCCAGCGTCGGCGTGTAGAACACCGAAATTATTCCGTCGCTCATCCCAATCAGCAGCGCCGCGATCACCGTGCCTGGCAGACTGCCAAGACCACCGATTATCACCACGATAAACGACAGCAACAGTGGGTCAGTCCCCATCAGGTAATGCGCCTGTTGTATCGGAACGATCAGAACCGCACCAAGTGCGGCCAGCCCGCAACCGATGCCAAACACCATCGCATAGACCCGTTCCACCGGGATGCCGAAGGCCTGGGCCATCTCACTGTCAAGCTGGGTCGCCCGCATCACAAGTCCGATTTTTGACCGGGTCATCATCAGCCAGACCGCCAGCAGCATGATTGCCGCTGCTGCGATGACAAACAGCTTGTAGGAGGTCGTGCTCAACCCCCAGGGCCAGTACATCTGCACACGCCCGTCGGCAAACTCAAACCATGGAATGGCCAGCCTGGTGTTGAACGGTGGGGTTACCGGGCGGGCGTCCGGGCCATAGGTCATCAGCGTAACCTGCTGAATGATATAAAGAATACCTATCGTGGCGACGATGGTGCGCTCAGGATCATAGGCAACCCGTTTCAGCACCGTCATATCTACGGCCGCCGCCAGACCGCCCACCAGCACAGGCGCGACCAGCAATGCAGCCACGAACCCAAGCGCCGGGTGCCCGCCTATCGAGGATGCAACAAACCAGGCCAGCACCGCACCCAGCATGAAGAACTCGCCATGGGCAACGTTGACCACCCGCATGACGCCGAACACCAGGCTCAGCCCCACGGCTGTCAGCGCCAGAACCGACGCAGCTACAGCACCTTCCAGGGATGCGAGGATGAGGTAGGGGCCGAAATCCATCGAAGTAGTACAACGCTGCCGTTTTATTGCAACGGCCCCGGATCAGGTCCGGGGCCGTTGCGCATTATTCGCGACCTCAGAACGCCTGTGTCGTGTAATCCACTTCGTCCGGATAAAGCGTATCCTCAATCGAGGTCGTATGCGCCAGCTTCAGCTTACCATCGGTCACGCGGGTGATGTACTGGTGCCCGAACACCTGATGGGTTTTGCCGTTGAACAGCTTGGCACCCTGGGGATGCGCGTGGCTGTGCGGCAGGTCGCTCATTGCTTCGACCGCCTCAATCAGCTTGGCACGGTCCCCCGCCCCGGAGTATCCCGATGCCTCCATCCCTGCCTTGATCACATGCAGTGTTTCCCAGCAGCCAAACATATGAGCATAGGTTGAAACGTCGGTCGGATCAGATACCGACGCACCGTTGTTATCCACACCGACAGCCGCCCGGTAGGCTTTGTCAAACTCCGATTGGTTATCCTGCGCGTAACGCGGGTTGCCTTCCCAGAAATAGGTTCCGTCAAGGAATTCAAGGCCAGGCGAATTGATATCCACCGCCTCCAGCGAGTCGATGAATCCGAAAATCTCCGGGCGGCTCGGGCCAAAGAACTCCCCCAATTCCTTTACGAAGGTGAGGACCGCGGGGCCTACCATGACGTGATAAATTACCTCGGTATCGCGCGGGATTTTAGGGAAGTACTTGGTGAAGGAGGACTCAGTAGGCGGAATGGCGATTTTGGCAACAACCTCGCCGCCCTGCGCCTCAATCGCAGCCGAGAAAAAGTCCCGGTGATCATGGCCAAAGGCAAAATCCGGGAAGATCATAGTGACCTTCTTGCCCAGATTGTCTGAGACAAACGGCGCCATCGCTGCGACCTGCGATTTCACGTCCGTAATGCCGGGCTGCAGGGTGTAGCGGTTCAGCATGCCGCTGGCAACATGGTGCCCTTCGGAAACCACGAAATACGGCAGTTTCAGCTCACCGGCACGCGGGGCAGACCCGATCACAACATGGCTGAACAAAGTACCGTAAGCGACGTCGCATTCATGCTGGGTGGCGAATTTCTCTACCACCTCGGCACCGCGTTTGGGATCGGTACCATCGTCCTCCAGAACGATCTCAAGCGGGCGTCCGTTAATACCGCCAGCGTCATTAATCACCTTTGCAGCAGCATTGGTTGTCCGCTCATACCAGCGGCCATAGGCGGCGCCGATACCGGTTTTATGGGCCTGAAACCCAACCTTGATCGGGGCGGAGCTTTGCGCCTCTGCATATCGAGCCCAAAGAGGAAGGCTCGCACCTACAGCAGCGGAACCCGCTCCTAATCCGATTGTTTTCAAGGCCTTGCGGCGGCTATTTGAGAATTCTTTCCTATTGGACATGGCAGTCTCCCGTTTATTAGTCACTCCGTTTACTAGTGGCTAAGCTTTGTTTCCCCTAGGGATGAGTTTGTTCGTACACACTCAATTTGTCCAGTTTTTTCCATTGCGCACAAACGATTGTCGTTCAGCCGCCTCTTGGTGCGGCCAGCAGCCAGAGGCCGAAAAGGGTGTAAAAAACCATGAACACGCTGATCGGGATCTGGCTGATTACGGCTTGCCCGGGTCGCTCAAATACCCGAATTGCAACGATATGGGACAACAAAATTGCCAGCACATGACCGACCACAACCGCGCCCCCTTGTGTCAGCCAGATAACCCGCACCGTGGTCTGGTTATAAAAAAAACCTGTGGTGACAAAAAACTCGCCCAACCCCAGAATGTCTGCCCCGCGGGACAAAGGATCGCTGAGTGCTGCAACAGTGTACTGGATTTCCACCAAAAACCCCGGCAAGTAGTGGGCGATATGATAGCCAAAAGCGATCGGCAGAACCGTTGGAGCGAACAGAGCCAACGCATCGGCAAAAGACAGGCTGTCACCTGCCAGCCGCAGCCCAATCCAGAGTGACAGGCCAAAGGCAGTAAGCAGAATAGCTATGGCACCGGCCAGTCCCAGGACCGTTGGCACCACAACGGCGGAGCGGCCCGGAAACATCAGCGGGTTGATACCAATCTTATCGAGCCACCAGAACGTCTCATTCACCCCGTCAAAACTTCCGGCGGCCAGCACCAGCAGGGGAACAACGGCCAGAGACAGCGGCAGCCTGCGCGAGCCGGCAATCTGCCAACCCGGCCAGCCAAGCCGCAGACCAGCCCGGGTCCAGCGGATCGGCGATAGCCGGGCAAAGTGAAACAAGGTCACGTACAAAAATTCACAACGGCGCAGCCAGACCGGGCCAAACAGCACCGTGCCCAGCAAGGTCACCAGCCAATAGGTCAGCATCAGGCCAGAAAGTCGTGCCGGGTCCGCCGGTGCAGGATCAGCCAGTAAAAACCCGGCAAAAGCGGCGAACAGCAGAGCGGCAGGCCAGCACCCAAGCCCGTTTGCAGGTTTCAACCGCGGCGGCTCATCCAGCAACGCACGAATCAAACGGCAAGGCCCCGACCAGGGATTCAACCAATGCCACAAGCTGCCGAAGATGCCGGTTGCCACAACAAAGACGGTCCAAAACAAAGTCCAGACAAACAGCGGCGCCAGATTGGCCAGGGGATCGCGCGGCCCGATCTGCCCGAGGACAAAAAGCATCAGAACCAGCCCGGCAGACAAGCAACTTGTAACCGTCGAAAAGCCCCGGACCCTGGGCAACCGATGCAGGCATGTCGCCGTAAACCCGGTCATCCAGCGTTCTGGCAAAACCGTAACCAGCACTACTGTTGCCACGACGCAGATCACGCCAACCGCTGTGTAAACACCGGTTGGCAGCAGCAGGGTAAAGGCCTGATCGGCGGCATGAGCCAGGGCAGCGCCCGACATGCTCAGCAGTGCCGACGTCACTAAGCCCACTATGTAGAGGCAATATCTGAAATCCCACCGCATCCCCGAACCATCGGAAATTCGGTTTTGTCTTGCAACCGGGAAAATCAGCGCAGGTTTTGAGGCCGCGAACGCTCAGGTGTTGAACAGGAAATGCAGAACGTCGCCCTCGGCCACCTCGTAGCCTTTGCCTTCGGCCCGCATCTTGCCCTTTTCCTTGGCACCCTGCTCGCCGTTGCAGGCGATGAAATCGTCATAGGCGATGGTTTCCGCCCGAATGAACCCGCGTTCAAAATCGCCGTGAATAACCCCGGCCGCTTGTGGTGCCTTCGTCCCCTTGCGGATGGTCCAGGCCCGCGCTTCCTTCGGCCCGACAGTGAAATAGGTCTGCAGGCCCAACAACTCGTGACCGGCAACAATCAACCGGTCAAGCCCGGTCTCTTCCAGCCCCATTTCGGCGAGAAACATCTCGGCTTCTTCAGCATCAAGCTGGCTGATCTCTTCTTCAATTGCCGCTGAAATCACCACATGGCCGGCGCCTTGTGCCACTGCCATTTCAGCCACCCGCTCCGAATGCGCATTGCCCTTTGCAGCGTTTTCCTCTTCCACGTTGCACACATAGAGAACCGGCTTGCTGGTCAGCAATTGCAGCATCCGCCAGGTTTTTTTCTCGTCATCCGCCACTTCAACCGTCCGCGCCAGCCGTCCCTGCTCCAGCGCCTCTTTGGCCCGATGCAACAGGGCGTCCTGCTCCTTGGCTTCCTTGTCACCGCCCTTAAGCTTGCGGACCAACCCTATTAGCCGCTTTTCGATACTTTCCAGATCTGCCAGCATCAACTCGGTTTCGATCACTTCGGCATCCGCAATCGGATCCACCCGGCCATCCACGTGAGTTACGTCATCATCCTCAAAACAACGCAGCACATGGGCGATGGCGTCGCATTCGCGGATATTGGCAAGGAATTTGTTACCCAGCCCCTCGCCCTTGGACGCACCTTTAACCAGCCCCGCGATATCGACGAAATTCATCCGTGTCGGGATAATCTGCTTAGACCCGGCAATGGCCGCCAGTTTGTCCAGCCGCGTATCGGGCACCGAAACCTCGCCGACGTTCGGTTCAATGGTACAAAACGGAAAATTCGCCGCCTGCGCCGCTGCGGTTTTGGTTAACGCGTTAAACAGCGTCGATTTACCGACGTTCGGCAAGCCAACAATACCGGTTTTGAAACCCATTTCAGCCTCGTATCACAAAGTCGTGCAGCTTCTAGGCCGGGTTTGGACGCGACGCAAGTCAGTGTTAACCTGCGATGATAAAAAGGAGGACAGCATGACGTTCATTCCCTACCTCTATTTTGATGGCGACTGCGACGCCGCCATGACCTTCTATGCCGGGGTCTTTGGGGCGGACGATGTTCAGAAGATGCGCTATTCGGATGCACCCGAAGACGAAAGCCTGCCGGATTCGGACCGGATTATGTATTCTCAGATCATGCTCGGCGATCAGGCGCTGATGGCCTCAGACAGGATGCCAGGCGTCGCTGGCGGACCACAGACCTCGGTCGCGGTCAACCACCCGGTATCAAGCGTGGAAGCCGGGCAAAAGACATTTGACCAGCTGGCCGAGGGCGGCACGATTACCATGCCTTATGGAGCCACTTTTTTCTCGCCCGCCTTTGGCATGGTATGTGACAGGTTCGGGACCAACTGGATGATCGGAGTGCCCCCTCGGCAGGATGACGGCTAAGCGGCATTGATTTTCTCCCGTGAATTGGGCAAACCCGTCTGGCTGACAACAAAGGACGGACCATGACTCGCATCGAAGCCAAATTTGCCGAACTCAAATCTCAGGGCAAATCGGCCTTTGTGTCTTACATCATGGCCGGAGACCCGGATTTTGACACCTCGCTTGAGGTCGTCAAAGGCCTGCCCGCTGCGGGTGTGGATATTATCGAACTGGGCCTGCCCTTTACCGACCCGATGGCGGACGGGCCAACGATCCAGCTGGCCGGGCAACGTGCACTTGCTGGTGGCATGACCCTAAAACGGACGCTGGAACTGGCCGCCGAATTCCGCAAGTCCGACGACACCACGCCAATTGTGCTGATGGGCTATTACAACCCGATCCATTCACATGGGGTTGAGGCGTTTCTGGCCGAAGCCAAGGCCGCCGGGATTGACGGGCTGATCGTGGTTGACCTGCCGCCTGAAGAAGATGACGAGCTTTGCATACCGGCTGGTGAGGCCGGTCTGAACTTCATCCGGCTCGCCACCCCAACCACTAACAGTGAGCGTCTGCCTAAAGTGCTGCAGAACACCTCTGGATTCATTTACTACGTTGCAATTACCGGCATAACCGGTGCCGGTTCCGCCAGCGCTGAAACCGTAGGGGCCGAAGTCACCCGGATCAAAGCCTCGACAGACCTGCCAATATGCGTGGGATTTGGCATCAAGACAGCGGATGCGGCGGCAGAAATGGCTGCGGTGGCGGATGGGGCTGTGGTTGGCTCGGCAATTGTGGAGAAGCTCGGGGCCGGAGAAACCGCAGCAGATGTGCTTGCGTTTGTGAAGGAATTGGCCGACGGAGCGCATAGGGCCTGAACGCGCCTTGGTTTGGCTGATTATCCCGCGGCTGGAAATACCATTATCTGACAGAACCACCTGACAGACTGCGTCAGATTCCCGCTTGCCTGATCGCGTTCCACTTGGCAAAACTAAAGCACCACCCCGGAGACGTCCGATGCCTGTCATCACCAACATCGAAGACCTGCGCCAGCTCTACCAGCGTCGTGTCCCGAAAATGTTCTACGATTATGCCGAAAGCGGCAGTTGGAGTGAGCAAACTTTTCGCGAAAATACCTCGGATTTTTCTGAAATCTACCTGCGCCAGAAAGTGGCCGTTGATATGACCAACAGATCAATGGCAATGCCCATGGTCGGGCAGGACTACAAAATGCCGGTGGCGCTGGCCCCGGTCGGGCTGGCCGGTATGCAACACCCGGACGGCGAAATCAAAGCTGCAAAGGCGGCAGAGAAATTCGGCGTACCTTTCACCCTTTCCACCATGTCGATCTGTTCGCTCGAGGATGTGGCAGAGCACACCAGCAAACCCTTCTGGATGCAGCTTTATGTGCTGCACAACCGAGATTTCATGGGACGATTGATCGATCGGGCCAAAGCGGCTGGCTGTTCCGCATTGGTTTTGACCTACGACCTGCAAGTCCTCGGTCAGCGGCACAAAGATATTAAAAATGGTCTGTCTGCCCCGCCGAAACTGACATTTGCAAGCATGATCAACATCGCCATGAAGCAACGCTGGGCCTGGGGCATGGCTGGCACCAAACGCCGGAACTTCGGCAATCTGGTGGGGCATGTTGAAGGTGTCGCCGACATGGCCGACCTCGGGGCCTGGACGGCTGAGCAGTTCGACCCGACGCTGAGCTGGGATGAGGTCGCCTGGATCAAGGAACGCTGGGACGGGCCCATTATCCTCAAAGGCATTCTCGATGTGGAAGACGCCAGAATGGCGGTGAAAACCGGTGCTGACGCGATCATTGTTTCAAACCATGGCGGGCGGCAGCTCGACGGGGCGCTCAGTTCAATCCGCATGCTGCAACCGATTGTCGACGCGGTCGGAGATCAGATCGAGGTGCATCTGGATAGCGGTATCCGATCTGGTCAAGACGTGCTGAAAGCAATTGCCATGGGCGCGAAGGGAACGATGATCGGGCGCGCCTATATCTATGGCCTCGGGGCCATGGGCGAAGCCGGGGTGACAACAGCGCTTGACGTCATTCACGCCGAGCTCGACACCAGCATGGCGCTGTGCGGCGAGCGGATTCTTGCGAACGTCACGAGAGACAACCTGCTCATACCCAGAGATTTCAACGGGAACTGGCAGTGATTTCAAAGATTTAGAAGCGGTATCTTTAACGACCTGCCAATTTGTATCGAATCGTTGCCGATTCGAAGTGAATCCGTTTTAATCCGCCCATCGTTGCAATGCTCGTTCTTTGGGGGAACACATGCGCACGCTGGCTGCCCAATACTCCGGTGGAGTTGTCGATACTTGGTTGCGTCTCGTTGAACGCTATTATCTGGCGTTGGAAGACGTGGCTGAAATGCTGTCTGCTAAACGCAGCTAGAAATAATCTGTAATCTGATCACTTTTGCCCTGTTTTTCAGGCATAAGAGGCTTTTCTTTTCTCAACTTCTGCCCTATAGCCTCGGCTTCGCGCGGCACTTACACCCTTGGAGGATTGCCGCTTTGCAAACTTAGGAGAATTATCATGGCCGAGATGCCAAACATCATCGCCACTGAGCGCACGGGGACAGGCAAGGGGGCCGCCCGTCAAGCCCGTCGTGCGGGATTTGTGCCAGGAGTGGTTTACGGCGGCGGGGAAGACCCGGTCGCAATCAACGTCAAATACAACGAACTGCTGAAGCAACTGAAGGCGGGCCGGTTCCTGTCGACCCTGTTCAACCTGAAAGTTGAAGGCCAGGACGACGTGCGGGTGATCTGCCGTGGTGTGCAGCGTGACGTTGTCAAAGACCTGCCAACCCATGTTGACCTGATGCGCCTGCGCCGCGACAGCCGGGTGAACCTGTTTGTGCCGGTGAACTTCCTCAACGAAGACGTCTGTATCGGCCTGCGGCACGGCGGTGTTGTGACCGTTGTACGCGGCGAGATCGAACTGAAGGTGACCGCCGGGAGCATCCCGGAAGCCATTGATATCGACCTGGCCGATCTGGACATCGGTGATGTTGTCAACATTTCGGACGTCACCCTGCCAGAGGGTACGCGGCCGATGATCACCGACCGTGACTTCGTGATCGCCAATATCTCGGCACCTAGCAGCCTGAAATCCGAAGACGAAGAGGATGAAGAGGGCGAAGAGGATCTGATTGACGGCGAAATCGAAGGCGAAGGCGAAGAAGGTGCTGAAGCCACAGACGAGGCAACTGAAGAATAAGCTCTTCAACTGTTTACGAATCTCAAAGCGCCCCTGCACAAGCATGGGGCGCTTTTTTCATGCCTGGTTTTCTTTCGCCCCTCAATCCGTTTATAACCCGCAACTGAACCTACCACGTCACCCGCGAGCCTGAAATGAAACTGTTTGTTGGCCTTGGAAACCCCGGCGCGAAATACGCGCAGCACCGCCACAACATCGGCTACATGGCGATGGATCGGATTGCTCAGG
>JAAEUI010000466.1 GCA_024227475.1 Paracoccaceae bacterium
AAGGTCGCCAAGGCCTCCTATCTCGAGCACGTCAGCCGCGTCGCCAAACAGGACCACTACACCGACATGACGTTTGTGGCCGATTTCAGCGCCATCGACAGCCGCGGACCGTCAATCATCGTTTCGCAGGCCTATGCCGAGCGGCCCGATTTCGCGCCGGTCAGCGATCTGGCCCGGTCGCTGCAACTGACCAGCGCGGCGGACTAGGTAACAGATCGGCATTTTTCTACATCTACTTGTCTCAAGTTAATGTAGAAACGCTTTAACCCCCAGCCCTGAATTCATCAAGCCAGGCCCGCACGCAGGTCTGCACGTGGCGGAATCTGTCCCCGCCAAGATGAATGCCGCCATACCAGCGCGTGACCACAATCACCTGCCCCTCGATACCCTCGCGCTCCAGAATCCGCAGGACGGTCGCCCCAGCACCGCTCTCACCGTCATCATTCTTAACCTGTTCACCACCGGGCAGGATCACCCCCCAGGTGTTATGCGTCGCCTTGGCGTATTTCTTTTTCCGCATCAGGGATTTGACAAAGGCCTGCGCCTCGCCCCGGCTTGCCACAGGCCCGCCGCTGACCGCGTACTTTGACCCGCGGTCGCTGACCACATTTCCGATTTGCAGCATCAACGGCCCCGGTTGCGCGCACCCTATTGTGGGATCAACCGGTCCAGCGCCCGGCCCTGATCCCAGGTACCGTGCAACTGACCCGTCGCCGGATCATAGACATAGACCACCGGTGTCGCCTGGCCCCAGTCCACGGTCAGGATGCGCCCTTCCTTGGTGCCGTAGCCGGAAAACCCGCTGCCCGAGATATTCCAATCAATCGAAACCGCATCACCGTGATCCACCAGCCTAGCGCTTCCGCCATACGCCGAGCCATTCGGATTGCGCCCCTCAACGCGATAGGTACCGCCCAGATCCTGGGCAAAACCCGCGCCAGCCGTCAAGGCCAGCGCCAGCCCCGTCAATACCACCCGTCTGATCGAGTTCATTTCAAATCTCCCTGAAAGTTATTCGTAAGAATGGCGTCAAAACCCGTTGGTTGTCACGCAGAATGTTGAACCCCGGGAAAGGTGGACCTTGCCGGAGATGCCGATCCTGGCGAAAAGACATCACCGTCAGGACTGCTCTGGATGCCCATGAACGCACTGCTATTCTTTGCGCCGCAAATCCGGATGCATGCTGGCGCCCAGAATATGTTCTGAATTGTGGATAACGTGATTGGCATGACCAACAATCAGAGGATCAGGCAGCCCGACGATAGCCGGGTTCTTGTCCGGATAGTTCAGGCCGGCAAGAAAGTGCTTCATGCAATTGATCCGCGCGCGTTTCTTGTCGTTGGACTTGATGATCGTCCAGGGTGCATCAGCCGTGTCGGAATAAAAGAACATCGCCTCCTTGGCCTCGGTATAGTCCCCCCACTTGGACAGGGACGCCTGATCGATCGGAGACAGCTTCCAGCGCTTCAGCGGGTCGGCTTTCCGGCTCTCGAAACGCCTGATCTGCTCATCCTGTGTCACCGAAAACCAGTACTTATAGAGCCGGATGCCCGAACGCACTAGCATGCGCTCCAACTCCGGGGTCTGGCGCATGAACTCCAAATATTCGGTAGGTGAGCAAAAGCCCATGACCCGTTCTACTCCGGCCCGATTATACCAACTGCGGTCGTAGAACACCATTTCGCCGCTGGTTGGCAAATGATTGACATAACGTTGGAAAAACCACTCGCCGCGTTCCTTTCCCGTCGGTTTCGCCAGGGCCACAATACGGGCTTCCCGCGGGTTCAGATGCTCCATGAACCGCTTGATGGTTCCGCCCTTGCCAGCCGCATCGCGACCTTCAAACAGCAGCACAAATTTCTGACCGGTCTCGGCAACCCACTTCTGTACCTTTAACAGCTCAGCCTGCAACAAAGCCTTTTCGGCCTCATATTCCTTGCGCTTCATTTTGGTAGAATATGGATACTTTCCGATCTCAAAGGCTTCGCGTTTTGCGTCGGCTTCAACAATCGGAAAACTCTTTTCGTGATTGGGTGTGTCGGTTAGTACCTCAGTCATAAAATCGCTCATCTGTTGGGAGTCTCAAAAAACTGGAAAGAGCCTATCGGCGCCCATGCAAGTCTGCTTTGATCTGCGTCAATAACCTAACACCACCCCCACGCGGGATACGCATTGCACTCCGCTTTCGGCGCACCTAAAGCGTTTCAGGTTTAAGCTGAACCAGATTGAACCTGAAACGCCGCTCTTATAGCGTTTCCACATTAACTTGAGACAAGTTGATGTGGAATTCACCGATCTATGGTGCTGTTAACGCTGAGGTTTCGAGTTTCGTCTGTGATACAAACAAAACTCGAACCTCTTTAGTTTCTGGCGTGGTTGCGCTTCTGGTTTCGTTTGTGATTCAAACAAAACCAGAAATACTCTAACCTGCGTCTCATGTTTACCATCGAACACGAATTTGACGCTTCCATCGTTGTCCTTGTCGACGACGGCGAGGCACCGCTGCAGGAGGACGTGACGATTTCGGCCTTTGCTTCCTGCGTTACCCTTGAACAGCTTGATCCGCGCTCAGACCGGGTGCAGAAAATCACCCTCTCCATGGCGCAACTGCGTGATCTGCAGGCGGCGCTGAACTTGCCCGAAGGCAGCTATCGGTTTGCCGATGATCAGGATGGGTGACGCCTTTTTGGGTTGACGACACAGTTAGGTCGCTTTTTCCCGGTATTCCGGCTGCATCAAACCGGCCTGCCCATTTGAAATTTTTCGCCCCAGGCCGCGCAATCGCAAGTTCTGTGGGGACAGAAATGACTTATTTGAAATCAATTTTTCTCGCAGTAATCGCCGTAATTCTTACAGCAACAAACAGTTTTGCAGACAATCTGGGAGGCTTCCGACAGCTCATTGAATCCGGCAAAGTGGCACAGGTTGAACAGTTGCTCGCCGATCTCGATCAGGCGGTGATCGACAACGGATACAGCGATAACAACAAACTGCGGGACAGGTTCCGTGTCTTTGAAACCACCCATCCCGATTACGTCCGGTTTCTGACGGATTGGAGCAAAGCCAACCCGAATTCAATTTACCAGAAAACTGCTATGGGCTGGCATCTCAATCACTTGGGTTGGATCACGCGGGGTCCTGAGCTGGCCCGCCACACCCATCCGGACGCTTTTGAACAGATGCACCGGTATTTCGATCACTCAACCGAACTGGCCTGGGACGTATTTAAACAACGCAATGATTTTGTCCCGGCCAGCGATCTTGTCGCCACGCATTACCTCCACAATCGCGGCGAATGGCCGATGCATGTTTTCGTGTGGGTCGCAATGGACGCCAACACCAGCCTCGGTTTGCTGGAAAAAATTGTCTACGCCTACAATCCGAAATGGGGTGGCAGTTGGGACGAGGTCAAAAACCTGTGTGAGCGTTACGCACATCTGGTCGAGGCTGCAGACTGGTACAATGCTGACGCCTGCAGGGTAACAGCGGTTTATGACTCGATTTCGGTTTATCGCGGTAGGGACAAAGAAGTGTTGGAATGGGCGCAGAATCAGCTCGATACCACACCCGATGACACTGTGGTCGGGGCACGTTGGAAGGACTCGATATACCTGCGGTTCGACAAAGCGACTCCAGAGTTTATGGTCCAAAATTTCAATCCTGCCAATGATCTGGCTCTCAACGAAGCCCGTGTGATCGAAGACCGTTATGGTGTTAGGGGATTTACTGAAGTTCAGGTTCCCAAGATCATCGAAGCTGAAAAACGCAGTCTGGCACTGGACCCGCTAAACCCCGACAAACTTGAAACCGTCGCCAATAAACTGGTTTGGGGTAACAAAATGTGGGAAGATCCGCAGGCAAGGGAACAGTTTTTATCTCTTACCCGTGACAGATTAGTTTATGGGCACTACCGACCAAAAAACTGGTTGGCTCAAGTGAGTTCGGTCATGTCGGGACCAGAAGATTACGTATCCGTACTGGACGCTCGGGAGTTTTTCGAAAAAGCTATCGTCCTGTCAAATTATCGCAAGCGGTATTTGGGTGGGTATTTCTACGTGTTGAGCCATGGATACCGCCAGCTTTCGACCCTGCGCAGAAACGGTAGTATGAAACTATATGGCGAGACAATTGACGCACAGGCATTGTTTGAAGAAATAAAATGTCCAACCGTTCAAGCGGCGCGACTGTTCGATCACGTCTGCCCCGCCGATGAAGTCATGTCTCGGGAGTGCAGAGCAGAGGGTTTCATCGAGTTTCCATCCGAATTTCTGGCAGAAGCCGAGCGGAACAACATTTGCCCGGCTAAACTCTACTCTCCCATCGAAGAATTGAACTATGAAGTAACCCCGAACCTCTAGCCTCACCCCCGCACCCGAAACACCTTCACCCGGCTGGTCGCCCCGCGCACCAGTTCCAGGTCGCTTTTCGCCACCCCGATCGCCTTGGCCAGCAGTTTGATCACCGCCGCGGTCGCCTTGCCGCCTTCTGGCACCGCCGTCACATAGACCCGGATCGTGGGCGGGTGACCCGGGTCAATCTTCACCACATTGCGCGAAGCTTTTGGCGTCACCCGTACTTCAAGGGTCTTTCCCGCTACGGCCAGATCAGCCAATTCTTTCATTGCCAAACCACATTCTCCACGCAAAGGTTAATGCGCACGGTTGCGTACCATTTGCACACCTAATGCGTACCAGTTTCCATACACTCGATTAAGGGCAAAGGTTAATGAAAACAGGCTTCTTCTGGGACGAAAGGTGCTTTTGGCATTCGGGCGGCAATTACGCCTTTACACTGCCGGTTGGCGGGCTGGTCCAACCGCTCGCTGCGGGTGGGTTTCCTGAGGACCCGGAGACCAAGCGGCGGTTGAAAAACCTGATTGATGTCACTGGGTTAGCAGCCGAATTGCACTGCCAGTCCGCCCCGGCGGCGACCTTTGAAGACCTCAACCGCGTCCACCCTGCCAGCTATCTGAAACAGTTCAAGGACATGTCGGATTCCGGTGGCGGCGAGCTCGGCCTGCGCACCCCTTTCGGGCAAGGCGGATACGAAATCGCCGCCCTCTCCGCTGGGTTGGTCAAATCCGCGTTACACTCTGTTTTAAAAGGAGAATTTAACAACTCCTACGCCCTGTCTCGCCCACCAGGCCACCACTGCCTGCCCGATTTCCCCAACGGCTTCTGCCTGCTCGCCAACATCGCAATAGCGGTGGAATCGGCCCTTTCCGAAGGCCTTGCTGTACGCGTGGCCGTGGTCGACTGGGATGTACACCACGGTAACGGCACCGAAGCCATCTTCTATGACCGGGACGACGTGCTGACGGTTTCTATCCATCAGGAATGGAATTATCCCTTGGATACCGGGGACTTAGAAGATACCGGCACCGGTGATGGACGGGGCTTCAACATGAACATTCCCCTGCCCCCTGGGGCGGGGCACACCACCTATCTCGAAGTCATGGAACGCCTCGTCCTGCCTGCGCTGGAAGACTATCGCCCTGACGTTATCATCGTCGCTTGCGGCTATGACGCCGCCGCCATCGACCCCTTGTCGCGGATGATGTGTACCGCCGAAACGTTTCAACTGATGACCGCGCAACTACTTGATATCGCAGATGATATCTGCGACGGAAAAGTGGTAATGGCACATGAGGGCGGCTATTCCGAGGTCTATGTTCCATTCTGCGGCCACGCTGTATTGCAGCAGATGTGCGGTAGTAAGGCATGCGCCGACGACCCCTTCGCCGAAGCCTTCACTACGCGCCAGCCTAACGCTGCCATGCAAGGATATCTTTCCTCGCTCATCAGTGATTATGCCAGCTTTTTCGGCCTCGACTAAACAGTAACCGCCTTATCCGCTGGTATCCCGCTGCATTTGGTTTTATCAATCTGCCAAACCGGTATCATGCTCTGGTCCACTTTCCCCAAAGCTCGGATTAAGATGCTGATACCAAAGTGTTTTTACAACTGGAGGACATTAATGGGTAAGATTTATAGCTCCGCAGCAGAGGCGCTCGACGGCCTTTTGTTTGACGGAATGCTGATTGCAGCGGGCGGCTTTGGTCTTTGCGGCATCCCCGAAAACCTGATCTCAGCAATCCGCGAGGCTGGCACCAAAGACCTGACGGTCGCGTCAAACAACGCTGGCGTAGACGGTTTTGGACTTGGCGTTCTGCTGGAAAGCCGTCAGGTCAAGAAAATGATGTCTTCCTACGTCGGCGAAAACGACGAATTCATGCGCCAGTATCTGTCCGGCGAGTTGGAGCTGGAGTTCAACCCCCAAGGCACACTGGCCGAACGCATGCGGGCCGGTGGCTGTGGCATTCCCGGCTTCTACACCAAAACCGGCGTAGGCACGGTGATTGCCGATGGCAAGGAAGTGAAACAGTTCAATAACGAGGATTACATCCTTGAAGAGGGGATTTTTGCCGATCTTTCAATCGTCAAAGCTTGGAAGGCCGATGAGACTGGCAACCTGATTTTCCGCAAAACCGCGCGCAATTTCAACCCACCGGCAGCCATGTGCGGCAAAGTTTGCGTTGTAGAGGTTGAGGAAATCGTGCCGCGCGGCACAATGGATGGCGACCACATACACCTGCCCGGAATTTACGTACACCGCATCATTCAGGGCGATCACGAAAAACGCATCGAACAACGAACCACCCGCAAAAGGGAGGAAGCATAATGCCCTGGGATCGCAATCAAATGGCCGAACGGGCCGCACAAGAACTCGACGACGGCATGTATGTGAACCTCGGCATCGGCATCCCGACGCTGGTGGCCAATTACGTCGGCGACAAGGACATCACACTGCAATCGGAAAACGGCATGCTGGGCATGGGCCCCTTCCCTTACGAGGGCGAGGAAGACCCGGACCTGATCAACGCCGGCAAGCAGACGATTACCGAACTCGCCCGCACCTCCTATTTCGACAGCGCCACCTCCTTTGGTATGATCCGTGGTGGCAAAATCGCGGCGGCCATTCTTGGCGCTATGGAAGTGGCCGAAAACGGAGATCTGGCAAACTGGATGATCCCCGGCAAGCTGGTCAAAGGCATGGGCGGCGCGATGGACCTGGTGGCTGGTGTCGGTCGGGTGATCGTGGTCATGGACCACACCAACAAACATGGCGTGTCAAAAATCCTCAAACGTTGCACTCTGCCGCTGACAGGGCGTGGCGTGGTGGACAGGATCATCACCAACCTCGGCGTTCTGGATGTTACCCATAAAGGGCTGCATATTCAGGAGCTGGCACCGGGTGTGACCCGCGACGAAATGATCGCGGCAACAGAAGCCACCATCGTGTGATGAGCCAGACAGCACCTGAGGGCAAACTGGCCCTGCAAACCGTTCCCTTCCCCGCCGATACCAACGGCGGGGGAGATATTTTCGGGGGCTGGGTGCTGAGCCAGATGGACGTAGCCGCGGGGATTACCTCGATTGAACGCGCGCAGGGGCGCTGCGCGACTGTTGCAATTGAAGCCATGCGGTTTCACGCGCCGGTCCTGGTTGGGGATTTGTTTTCGGTCTACACCAGCATCAAGAAAACCGGCACCACATCGATGACCATCCATGTGGAGGCCTGGGTCAAACGCCAGTCCGGCGGCGAACTCTTGATGGTGACCGAGGGCGATTTCACCTTTGTTGCGATCGAGGCCTCCGGTGTGAAGCGGGAGTTGCCGAAACCTGACAGTTAAGTTGCACTGCCCTGTCTGACGTCATCGGTCAGGTCCAACAACCGCCCCAGACCCTCGCGAAGATGCGGGTCTGGTAGCGCTGAGCTGAACCGGAAATGACCTTCCAAACCAAATTTCGAACCCGGAATGACCAGCACGTCTTTTTCTTTCAGCAAGCGTTGGGCAAATGCATCAGATGATATCTGCAGATCTAATTTGACAAATGACATCGCCGAGGCATCGGGCGGCACCACCGAAAATACGCTGCCCGCACGGGACAATTCTTCGGTCAGGGTCTCAAAACCACGTCGGATCAATTGTCGCGCCCGTTCGGTGAGCTTCGCCCTGGTTCCCGGCGACAGAGCATATTCTGCCAACTTCATCGACATCATGCTGGCAGAAATCGAGGCGTATTCGTGGCGGCGCCAGAAGGCGGTGACAATCTCAGTTGGCGCGATCAGCCAGCCCAGGCGCAATCCCGGCAGCCCATAGGCCTTACTCATCGAATTAACAATGACCACACGCTCGCTGGTCCCCCAGAAACTCTGGGTTGGCTCGTCGGTGTTGCGTTCGGTGCCAATGTAAACCTCGTCAGCAACGATCCAGGCCCCAACCCGCTCGGCCGCCGCAACAATCAGGTGCCGATCCCGCCCGCTGAGCATGCGCCCGGTTGGGTTATTCGGATTGACGACGTGAATGAGGCGCGTTTTCTGATCCACC
>JAAEUI010000467.1 GCA_024227475.1 Paracoccaceae bacterium
AGTTCTGAACAGTGCCGGGCTGAAGCCCGGCTTGTAAAACCACCCGGGGCGGGCGTCAGCCCGCCTTAGGAACCCGCCTTAATAAATGCCCACACTGGTGGGGAAAACCTGGCAATAATGCCCAAGGAGCGCGCAACCCAACGCAGGTGCGCCGGACAAAGTATAAAGAGAAGGAAGAAAGAAAATGCGTCACGCACGGGGTTACCGCCGCCTGAACCGGACCCATGAGCACCGCAAGGCTCTGTTCGCCAATATGGCTGGCTCGCTCATCGAACATGAGCAAATCAAAACAACTCTGCCCAAGGCAAAAGAACTGCAGCCGATCGTTGAAAAAATGATCACACTGGCAAAACGCGGCGATCTGCACGCCCGTCGTCAGGCTGCCTCGAAGCTAAAAGAGGACAAGTATGTGTCGAAACTGTTCGACGTGCTTGGGCCCCGTTATGCAGATCGTCAGGGTGGCTACATCCGGGTGATGAAAGCCGGCTTCCGTTATGGTGACATGGCGCCGATGGCGATCATCGAATTTGTTGATCGTGATGTCGATGCCAAAGGTGCAGGTGACAAAGCCCGCGTTGCCGAGATGGACGCAAGCGAAGAATAAGAGAACCCAAAAAAAGGGCGCAAAAGCGCCCGTGGGACAGTAAGCCCCGCAGGTACGCCCTGCGGGGTTTTATTTTGGCTCAGCGGTCTGTCTGGCCCATACGCTTTTTGAATTCACGTTGTTCCCATTCGGCGCCAAATAGTTTGAATAATCCAAAAATGACCACCGCGTGCAGAGCGATTCCAAACAGCCATGCCGCGGCGACAATGAGCACCCACAGATAGCCGGGCGAAACAAGCAGGTTGAGCGCAAAAAGGCACGGAATAACGAAAACAAAAACGATCCAGTTCAGGTGGAAGGCCTTGAGGTTCTGGACATAACTGATGGCGTCCTGTTCGCTATGGGTTTGAAAGGCGGTTGGGGTTGGGGGATTCGGGTTCATGGTTTGCTCCTGCATCAAAGTGCTGACATCTGTTTCAAAGACAGCTGCAAGGCATTTGAGGGATTCAAGGGTCGCAGGATTACCCTGTTCGATGCGCTGAATCGTACGCGTACTCAGACCGGAGTGCTGAGCAAGCTGTTCCTGTGTCCAGCCGTGCCGGGTGCGGCGATCCTGAATTGCCATGTCGATACCTTTGCTAGTCTGTCAGTAATAAATGCTCTTGGTCGCGGGATATGACCACGACATGACCCCGCCATGACGCGACATTTGCACGACAACCTATCGGGAACAGCATAGTTTGCCCCGGCGGAACCAACCACCTGCCTTAAGGCCTCGCCACCTTCCGCTCGCCGCGCACCCACCGCAAGGCGTCGGGGTAATCAAACGCCAATGAAACGGCGTCGGTGGCAAAAAGGACCATCAGGAACCAGCGGTACCCGGGTGTCAGCTCGGCGCCGATAAGCATCAGGCCGACTACAAACAACAACGGCGTCCAGATCACCAGATGGGGAAAGGCCATTGCCTTGGACAACCCGCGTTCCCACAGCATCAGCAGGGCGTTTGGCGCCATGCCGCCAACAGCCAGGCTGGCGATTAGAATCCCGCCTGGTGCCGAAAGGAAAGCCAGTGCCAGCATGTTCACCGGCACCAGAATGATACCCACCCAGATTTGCACCCAAATCGGAAGGCTGCGAAAACTGTTCCAGATGTCCAAAATCATAAGTCACATTCCAATGTCTGCTACCTGATCTTTAGAACCGTAACAAATCTGTGCGGTCCAGTGCAAATCATCAGAAACGCGATGCAGTCGGAAAAATTTATGATAGATGAAATGCATGGCCGACCTCTTTGATAAACTTCCCGACGCCGAAGCCGGACCCGCACGCCCCGCACCGCTGGCCGACCAGCTGCGTCCACGTCGGTTTAACGAAGTTATCGGCCAGCGCCATCTGCTGGGCGAGGAGGGCGCGTTGCGGGTCATGCTGGAAAGCGACAACCTTTCGTCTATCATTTTCTGGGGGCCGCCGGGGGTAGGAAAGACCACGCTGGCCAAACTGCTGGCAGATGAGACCCATATGGAATTCGTGCAGATCAGCGCGATTTTTTCGGGCGTGCCAGAACTGCGTAAAATATTTGAGGCGGCAAAACTGCGCCGGCAAACCGGGCGGGGAACGCTTTTGTTTGTGGACGAGATTCACCGGTTCAACAAGGCTCAGCAAGACGGCTTTCTGCCACATATGGAGGATGGTACGATTATACTGGTCGGGGCAACCACCGAGAACCCGTCCTTTGAACTGAACTCAGCGCTGATGTCGCGTGCGCAGGTGATGGTTCTGGAACGACTGACGCTTGGCGATCTGGAACTGGTAATCCAGCGGGCCGAGCAACTTCTGCAAAAGCCGCTGCCGCTGAAGGCCGACGCCCGTGAAGCGGTGCTGGAAATGGCTGATGGCGACGGGCGGGCGCTGCTGAACATTCTGGAACAGTGTTTTTCCTGGAAGGTCAAAGGGCAGGTTTCGCGTGAGGAACTGTCAAGGCGTCTGTCAAAGCGGGCGCCGAAATACGACAAATCCGGTGAAGAGCACTACAATCTGATTTCGGCGCTGCACAAATCAGTGCGCGGGTCAGATCCTGATGCGGCTGTGTATTGGCTGTGCCGCATGCTGGATGGCGGCGAGGACCCGCGCTATCTGGCGCGACGCATCACCCGGATGGCAGTTGAGGATATCGGGCTGGCAGACCCCAAGGCGCAGGAGATTTGCCTGCAGGGCTGGCAAACTTATGAACGGCTCGGCAGCCCGGAGGGCGAGCTGGCGCTGGTTCAGGCGGTGATCTATCTGGCGCTTGCCCCAAAATCGAACGCGGCTTATGCGGCTTTCAAGGAGGGTATGAAACATGCCCGGATGACCGGATCAGAACCCCCTCCCAAGCACATTCTGAACGCGCCTACAAAGCTGATGAAGGATCTGGGGTACGGCGACGGCTATCAGTATGACCATGACGCCAAAGACGGGGTGTCAGGGCAAAACTACTTTCCCGATGGGGTGGTGCGGGGCGTGTATTATCTGCCGGTGGACCGCGGCTTTGAACGCGAGTTGAAGAAAAGACAGGAATATTTCAACAAAGCTAGAAAATTGAGCAAGTAATACAAAATATTGGTTTTATTTGACTGTAGATTATTATTATGAACAGCTGGAAGGCCTCGGCATTAAGTTGCTGGGGTGGGCCAAGGGGACGACTATCTTACAAATTCTTTTTACCTGTGATCTCTCAAAAGGAGTTTTCAGCGGCTCAGGCATTTCCGGCCAGATGCACATCTGGCAGACTTGCAAAGGGAAGCGTATCGGAGGCTTTTTCCTGCACCACGGCCGGTTTTATACCGGGTTTCTTGTGGGCAAGGCGAGGCAGATAATTACCCTGATCGAGAAAATGATCCGTCTGCGTTGGATTGACAGGGTCAACGTTGTTCACGAGCGAGCAATCGGTAGTGGGGTTGTGCCGGGGTGGTTTGAAGGCGGATTGAACATAAGTGATCTGCCACCGGATCAGGCAGCGCAGGTGCCGGGCCTTGCACAGCTCATCGCCAATGAGATAAAGGCACGCAGAGGAAATTAACGGCGCATGCCCTGAAACAGGTTTTCCAATGCTGGTCCTGATACAAGTTGCAATAGGTGGAGCCCTTGGTGCGGTTGCCAGATACCTGGTTGTGCTAACCAGTCTGCGGGTGTTCGGCCCGGCGTTTCCGGTAGGAACGCTGGCCGTCAACGTCCTTGGTTCATTTCTGATGGGGGCGGCTTCCTACTATTTTATTCACCGGGTGGGAGACGCCAGATATGGAACCTTTGTTATAACTGGAACGCTTGGTGGGTTCACCACGTTTTCCGCATTCTCGCTGGATGCCGTCAATTTGTATGAAAAAGGCCGGATTGCCGCCGCGGCATTTTATGTGGCCGGTTCGGTTGGGTTTTCGATCACAGCGCTGCTGATCGGTGTGCTGGTTATGCGCTCGGTCCTGTCGTGAGCGGTGTACAGCACATCGAGGTGGCTGAAGACGCCGCTGATCAGCGATTGGACCGGTGGCTGAGACGCATGTTCCCGCATGTTTCGCAGGGACGGTTTGAAAAAATGTGCCGCAAGGGCGATTTGCGGGTGGATAAAGGCCGGGTGAAAGCCTCCGCACGGCTGCAGGCCGGTCAGATTGTTCGGGTGCCGCCATTGCCGGAGCCGCATGAGTTGCCGGACCAAAAAGCTCAGCCCGAGGTAAATGATGCTGATGCCAAATTGATCCGGTCCTGCGTGATTTACCGCGATGACGACATGATTGTGCTGAATAAGCCCCCGGGCCTGCCGGTTCAGGGTGGCTCGGGCCAGACCCGGCATGTGGACGGGCTGTCCGAAGCTCTGAAGTTTGGCAATGATGCCCGGCCCAAACTGGTGCACCGGCTGGACAAGGATACCAGCGGTGTACTGGTTCTGGCCCGAAACGGTCGGGCAGCGGCGGGGCTGGCCAAGGCGTTTCAGGTTCGCAGGACCCGCAAGATATATTGGGCGGCAGTTGCCGGGTGTCCAAGCCCGCGGATGGGAACAATCCGATATGGTCTTGTTAAAGCTGCAGGACACGGGCCGCACGGGGCCGGTGAAAAAATGATCTGCATTCACCCGGACAGGGTTGACGATATGCATGGGGCCAAGCGGGCTACAAGCGACTATGCAGTTATCGAAGCCGTTGGCAAAAGGGTGTCCTGGGTTGCTCTGGCGCCAATTACGGGGCGGACGCATCAGTTGCGGGCGCATATGGCCGAGATCGGGCACCCGATCATAGGTGACGGAAAATATGGCACCAATTCACAGGTCAACGAAGGCGATGGCTGGGGCGCGCAACTGGGCGGCAGCGTCAGCCGAAAGATGCACCTGCACGCACGGTCGCTGAACATCGAACACCCGGTCAGCAAAGCGGCTATGCATTTTGTCGCGCCGCTGCCAGAGCATATGGCAAAAACCTGGGGGTTCTTTGGTTTCAACCTGCAGGAAGCCCCGGCCGATCCGTTTGAGGGCCTGGAATGATGAACCCGCCGCGCCTGGTTGTTTTTGATATGGACGGCACGCTGATAGACAGCGCCGACTTCATCAAACGGGCGATGGTATATGCCTGCGAGCAAGCCGGGAGAAGGGCGCCCCCAGCAGAAAAAATCCAGTCGATCATCGGCCTGTCACTGCCCGAGGCGGTGAGCCGCCTGATGCCGGACCTGTCGGTGGGCGAAGTGGGCGAAACCGTCGGTCTTTACAAGAACTGCTTCATTGAACTGCGCGAAAAGGAGGGAGGAGAGGGTAGAGTTGCGATGTATGATGGGGCAATGGATGCGTTGGAGGAGTTGTCCAGGCAGCAAAGCACCGTGATGGGACTGGCAACCGGCAAGGCCCGGCGCGGGGTGGATCATGCGTTTCAGGCGCACGGGATCGGGGGTTATTTTGCCACTGTTCAGACGGCAGATGCGCATCCGTCAAAACCACACCCGTCCATGTTGGAACAGGCTTTGCGGGAAACCGGTTCTGAGGCGGAGCATTCGGTGATCGTCGGGGATACGTCTTTTGATGTGGAAATGGGCCGGGCAGCGGGTTTCAGGACGATTGGCGTTACCTGGGGATATCATTCCAAATCAGAGCTTGTTTCATCCGGAGCGGATATCCTGATCGACCGCTTCGAGCAGTTACCTGGCGTCCTGGATCAGATTTGGAGAGCAGAATGAGCTTCCTGACTAAAAAGAGGTTCTGGACTTCGGCAGATGTTTTTGAAGCGGAAGGCAAGTATGGAATTAGTCTTGACGGGCGACCAGTGCAAACGCCGGCTAAGGCAAGACTTTTGGTGCCAACCAAGAAGATAGCGCAGGGAATCGCGGCTGAGTGGGACGCTCAGGAAGAACAGATCGATCCATTGTCCATGCCGACAACACGTTGGGCCAATGCGGCTACCGACAAGGTGGCGAGCCAGATGGAAGATGTTGTCGGTATGCTGGCCAGCTATGGAGACAGTGATTTGCTGTGCTACAGGGCCGCAGGACCAGAAACGCTCGTCGCCCGGCAGGCGGAAGCATGGGATCCGGTTTTGGAATGGGCAGCAGAGCAGTATGACGCGCCTTTGGCGTCAACCACTGGGGTGATCCCGGTTAAGCAATCGAATCAATCCGTGGAGAATTTGCGTGTGGTTTTGCAGAGATTTGACGCCTTTCAACTGGCGTCAGTGCATGACCTGGTCACAATTTCAGGGTCATTGATTCTTGCTTTGGCAGTATTTGAAAGAAAAATGTCACCGCAAATTGCCTGGAGTGCTGCCCGGATTGATGAAACCTGGCAAAAAGAGCTCTGGGGTGAGGACGAAGAGGCGGAAGCTGCGGAAGAGGTAAGGCGGACCGCGTTTATGTTTGCGCATCAAATGCTAACAATGCTGGTGTATAAGGGCAAAACGGCGGGTTAATAGGTCAGAGGTTTTGACATAAAAGTCTGATAGCACCCCTGTGACCCTAGGTCAGGAAATGCACTTATTGGTAAATTTTCCAACCAAGTAGGTAATATTAGCTTACCTTTGCTGTCGCGCTGATACAGCCATTTGCGCAATTGGCTTTGGTTCGATTTTGGTCTGGGTTTCTCGGACTACACTCTTGACCAATGGCCCTTTTAACCCTCAGTATTGGCCACGCTTTGGGAGTTTTCTCATCCAAGGCACCAAAACGCTGACCAAATAGGTCAGAACACCGCCTCAACAGGAGGCGGACCATCAGGAAGAGGTAAAAATGAAAAAATCAACATTCTTTGGCGCGTTTGCTGCTGCCACAATGGCCGCAAGCTTCGCTGCTGCAGGGACTCTCGACGACGTCAAAGCCAAGGGTTTTGTACAATGTGGTGTGTCTACTGGCGTAGCTGGTTTTGCTATGGCTGACGCGAACGGCAACTGGGACGGTTTTGACGTCGCTGTTTGCCGCGCGGTTGCTGCTGCTGTGTTCGGCGATCCACAGGCCGTTAAATTCACACCAACCACCGGCAAGACCCGCTTTACTGCGCTGGCTTCTGGTGAAGTTGACATGCTGGCCCGGAACACCACATGGACCTACTCGCGCGACGTGGACCTGAAGTTCACGTTTGTTGGCGTGAACTACTATGACGGTCAGGGCTTCATGGTACCTAAAGACCTTGGTGTCTCCTCGGCCAAAGAACTCGACGGTGCAACCGTATGTATCCAAACCGGTACAACAACCGAGCTGAACCTGGCGGATTTCTTCCGCGCCAACGGCATCACTTATGATCCGGTTCCGATCGAAACCAATGCCGAAGGCGTTCAACAGTATGCTGCTGGTGCTTGTGATTCCTACACGACAGACGCGTCCGGTCTGGCTGCATCTCGCGCGACTTTGACAGATCCGGAAAACCACGTACTGCTGCCGGAAATCATCTCCAAAGAGCCACTCGGCCCGCTTGTCCGTCATGGCGACGACCAGTGGGGTGACGTCGTGCGCTGGACATTGAACGCACTGATCACGGCTGAAGAACTGGGCATCACATCGGCCAATATTAAAGAAGCGGCGATGTCGGCTGGTGACAACCCGGAAGTCAACCGTCTGCTGGGCACCGAAGGTAACCTGGGCGCAATGCTGGGTTTGTCCGGTGACTGGGCAAAAAATGCCATTATGGCTGGTGGTAACTACGGCGAGATATTTGAGCGCAATATTGGTGAGAACACTCCGATTGGTCTGTCGCGCGGATTGAACGCACAATGGACCAACGGTGGTTTGATCTACTCGCCTCCGTTCCGCTAAGAACAATAGAAAAGGGCGCAGCTTCGGTTGCGCCCTTTTGATTATTTGACGAGTTCAAATACCAAAGGCACCCCCATAAATCGGCGCAAAGACGCTGGCAGGGGGAAAGTGCAAAAAAACCAAAAACAGGGAGCGTAGACATATGTCTGCAATAACCGATCCTCCGAAGGACGGCTTCCACCTCGGCATGTTGATTTATGATACGCGATACCGTTCGCTGACGATTCAGACGGTTGCGTTGATTTTGTTCCTGCTGGGCGTCGGATGGCTGGTCAACAACGCGGCAACCAATTTGGCGGCCCTTGGCAAACCACTTGGGTTTGGGTTTCTGGGCGAAGCCGCAGGGTACGACATCAACCAAAGACTGATCGAATACAACAGCCAGATGTCCCACGGTCGTGCTGCGATTGTCGGGTTGCTGAACACGCTTCTTGTGGCAGTAATGGGTTGTATCATCGCGACGGTGCTTGGTGTTGTTATCGGCGTTTTGCGCCTTTCCAACAACTGGATCGTTGCCCGGATCATGACGTTTTACATCGAAACGCTGCGCAA
>JAAEUI010000468.1 GCA_024227475.1 Paracoccaceae bacterium
CTTAAAACGACTGGCGGCGAGAACCATTGACACCTTGTGGAAAGGGGTCGGCGAAATCCTCGAACTGTTCTCAAAACACGAATGCGCAAACTTCTTCGCAGCAGCTGGATATGGTCCAAAGTAAACCGGAAATGCTCTAGACGCTGATGTTAGACAATGAGAAGCACTTCCCAAAATGGGGTGGCCGAAAGATTGCGGTCATTTCAAGGGAATAACTTCTATCAAACGAGCGGAGCGCGACGTTAAACTAGGGCCAAATCGCGTGATGTCTTTGAGAGGAATTCGCAGCCGGATTCCGTCACCAGCACGTTGTCGATGATGCGCACGCCAAGCCCTTCCTCAAGACCAAACAGCGGTGGCTCCACCGCGATCACCATTCCTGCCTCCAGCGTCTGAGTGCTGCTGCTGTCAAGGATCAGCGGGTCGATCCAGGATGGCGGAAAAGCCACGCCAACGGCGTAGCCGGTCATGTGCAGGCGGTAGCGCTCCATTCCTGCCGCAGCGACAACGCTTTTTGCCGCCTCGTGCGGCACGGTTGCACGCACGCCAGCCTTCATTTCGCCAATGGCGGCGTCGCAAGCGTCGCGCGTAACCTGATAGACCTCGCGCATACGGGTTGTCGGCTCGCCCAGACAGAATTGACGGCCAATCGTACAGCAGTAACGGCGCACATGGGCCCCGAACTGGATGTGCATGAAATCCCCAGCTTCAAGAACCCGGTCCGTTGGCTCTCCATGGGCAAAGGCGCTGCGCGGCCCTGACAGAAAATTCATCGGGCTGGAAGGTATATCGCTGCCCGAACTCAGCAATGTGTGGTGGATATCGGCAGAGACCTCGCGTTCTGTCCGGCCTACAGCCAGAGCGTTGCGACAGGTTTCCATCCCTAGGTCCAGAATCTCGGCCGACTTACGGATATATGCTATCTCAGCCGGTGACTTTACCAGTTTGATCGACCCGACCAGATCGGTGGCGTCCATCACCAGCGCGTCCCCGAGCAAAGATTGCAGCCGCAGATAGTCATGCGCATGCAGATAATAATCCGGCACCTCAAGCCCGACACGTAGACCAGCATATTTGTGATCTTCCATGATC
>JAAEUI010000469.1 GCA_024227475.1 Paracoccaceae bacterium
GAGCGGGCCTGGCCCGAGGTTTTACGCCACCGGCAATTGCGCTGGTAGGCCGGGATGCGACAGCCGCTTCTGTCGCGAATGCGGCACCCAGAGACACCATCTACTTTAAGCCGTTTTCCGCGTTTCCGGCGACGTTCTCTGACGAACTAAAACAAACCCTGTCGGCACAGGCCGACAAGGTGATCCGTTCGTCGGTTATCCCGGCTTATCAGCAACTGCTTACTTTCCTTGCCGACACTTATATTCCGGGAGCCGTGACAGAGCTGGATGCCTTCTCATTGCCCAACGGACGCGATTTTTATCAGTCGCAAATTTTCAAATACACTACGTTAACCCTCTCGCCAGAAGAGATTCATGAGATTGGCCTGGGTGAAGTGCGAAAAATAAAAGCGCGAATGCACGACATTATGCGCGAAGTCGAATTCGACGGGGATTTGGCGGCCTTTCTGACCTTTCTGCGCACTGACCCGCAATTCTATGTCACCACGCCACAGGCCCTGCTGGACCGTGCAGCCTGGACCGCGAAGGAATTTGATGCAGTAGCCAAAAACTGGTTCGGTCGCTTGCCGCGCAGCCGGTTCGCCATTATCCCGGTACCCGACGATATCGCCCCCTATTACACTGCCGGTCGCGGTGGTCCGGGTAGGTATCTGGTCAATACCTATGATTTGCCATCGCGCCCGTTGTATTCGCTGCCTGCGCTGACTCTGCACGAATCAGCGCCTGGTCACGCATTCCAGATGCCGCTGGCTGCAGAGAATGAAGACATACCGGCGTTCCGACGCAACACTTATATCTCAGCTTACGGTGAAGGCTGGGCACTTTACTCTGAAAAACTGGGTGAAGAAATGGGCATGTACCAC
>JAAEUI010000470.1 GCA_024227475.1 Paracoccaceae bacterium
CGGCATACATCTTTCCATGGCGGGGCGATTAGCCAAACTGTTGCGGGTTGTGAAAGCCGAGGATGGTATCGTTTTCCTCAGTGGCGGCCTGGCGCTGGACGATGGTTTACTGGGCGCATTGAACGACTCGCTGACGGACATGAAGCTCAAGATAAATGCCAGAAACCACCCGGATTCACCTTTTGCCGGCGCCATAGGCGCCGCCCTGTGGGGATCCTTTCGCTATCAGAAACTGCTCGATCAGGGTCTGCTGGAAAAAGCTTCCTGAGAAAACCCTTTAACTATTAGGTACCAATTATGGCTTTGATGATCAATGAAGAATGTACCCTGTGTGATGCCTGTGTAATCGAGTGTCCCAACGAGGCTATCAGTGAAGGCGATGACATCTACACGATCGACGCACTACGCTGCACCGAATGTGTCGGGCATTTTGACGAACCACAATGCAAACCCGTGTGCGATCCGGACTGCATCGTGCCGAACCCGGATTTTGTCGAATCTCCGGAAGAGCTGCAGCAAAAATATGAAATGCTAACGGCCTGAAGCCAGGGTAAAAATATGGATACCATCGACTTCAACATCCGTGACATGGCTTCAACGGACCTCGAGCAGGTAGCGGGGCTTGACGCCATGGCCACCGGCTTAACCCGAAATGATTTTTTCAGGCGCCGATGGCAGGCCATGGAGGATAAACCGGATTCGTATATTGGCCTGATCGCGGAGCGCCGGGATAGCATTTGCGGTTTTGTCCTCGGCCACATCCTCACCGGTGAATTCGGTGCCCGCAGAAAACTTGCCATTATCGACAGCATAGCGGTCGCAACCGAACTTCACGGCAGCGGTATCGGTGCGGAATTGATGGAAGCCCTGAAAAGCCGGGCGAGAGAACTGGGTTGCGCCGAAATGCGGACGCTGGCGGGGTGGAACAGGCAGGACCTGCTGGGCTTTTTTGCCAAATCCGGCTTTTCGCCGGTGCCGGTTAACGTGCTGGAAAAAAATCTGGCTCAGCCCTGACAGGACTCGCTCATCAC
>JAAEUI010000471.1 GCA_024227475.1 Paracoccaceae bacterium
CGCAGGTGGACCCGGGGCAGCACGCGGTTTTTCAGAGTTCGATCGAATCGTCTTCGAGTTCCGGCTCCGACTCAGTTTCAGGCTCCTCCACCTCCGGCTCTTCCTTTGGCCGTTTTCGGCGGATGATGATATCGCCGTTTTCCAGAACCTCCGGTGCCTCATAGAGGCTCCAGTCTCCGATCCGGTCTGCCAGTTCTTCAAGAGCAGGGCCCAGTTCTTCAAGCGTGGGGCCCAGTTCCTGCACCCAACCTTCAAGAAAGTCCTGGGTACTTTCGGAAAACTCCTCAAATTTCTTCAGGAAATCGTCGAATTCGTCATCAGCGGCGCTGGCGGGCGAAACGCTCAGAAGCACAGCGGTCATAAGGGCAATGATCTGTTTCATTGCCCTAATATAGGGCGCTGGTTGCTATTTTTCAGCCCCGGCGGGCAAATCGAGGTCAACAGAAACCGGAAAATGGTCTGAGGCAGCTAACAGCGCCTCGCATAAACCTTTGGTTTTAAAACAAACCGGATCATCAAACGGGTGCCAGATTTTCCATTTCGGTGCACCAGAGCGGAACAGTTGATCAGACACCATCACATAATCCAGAAGAGCGTTCAGATAGGTTTTGGTTTTGTGGTTGTAAAATCGGGCAGTGGTTGGAACCGCAGAGCGCCGCTGCTCCATGGCCGCTTTGGCATTGGGATCGTGGAGTATATCGGGGCTGGATTTGTTGACCCCCAGCACAATCTCGATACCGGAATGACCAAACAGCTTCTCATATTCGTCCAGCCCCGGGCCGTCATTGAAATCGCCGAGAACAATAAGGTCGTCGCCTTCGGACAGATGCCTGTCGACCCGCTGGCGTACCCAGATGCACTGGGCCAGTTGCTTGCGCCGGTTGGCGATGGATATGCGGACCTCCTGTTGCTTGTTGCGGGCCCCGTGCGGGGCTTTGGATTTGGCGTGAACCCCGATCAGGCGGATTGGATCGCTGCCGGTCGGGAACAGTGCTACCTCTAGTGGAGGTTTTGAAAACGTTATTGTTTCCGGCGCGGAGTCGACATCTACATCAAGGCGAAACTCACCGTCGAACCTGGGGGACAGGCCGGTATCTTCGCCTTCTGGGGGCTGGCCTTGAGGGTCGTGGTAGACCTGCATAAGATCCGGGTCATACATCAGGGCAATTTCCTGCTGGGTTCCGTTTTCAAAGCCGACAAGAACCCGGTTCTGGCGCAGACCGAAATGCTGTGCGAAGTTTTCCAGCGCCGTGACAGTGGATTGCTCGCTGCCCGAGTTTGGCGCTTCGATGATCATGATAGCGTCGGCGTCCAGCGCCTGAAACACAGTGCCAAGGGCGGCGATTTGCTGAGCGCGGGTCACGTCATAGCGCCCCGACCAGCTGTTGTCGTTGATCAACGCGTTTTTGCGGTCAAACAGTTGCGCGAACCATTCCACGTTATAGGTGGCGATGCGGGTCATTCGGGTTCCACGTTGTCGCTGATTTCCTCCCAGGCGAGGTTGACCGCGATCATATGTTTGGTGGCCATGGTAATGGCTTCTTCGGGCAGGCCGCGCGCCATCATCTGGTCCGGGTGGGTTTCGCGAATTTTTTCGCGCCAGGCTTTGCGGATTTCTTCAAGCGGGGTATCCGGGGTCACACCAAGCACATCATAGGCATCCGGCAGTGCGTCAGGTACAAAGCGGGTGCGCAATCCGCGAAAACTGACCTCATCAATGCGAAACAGGCGGGCGACGGTATGGACAAAGTCATTTTCGTTCGGGTGGTACTGATCGTCTGCCATGGCAATATAGAACAGGCCTTCGATCAGGTCCTCCAGAGCCTTGTCATCATTGGAAAACATTTTTGAGATCGTATTTGCATAGACTTCATAACCGGCGACGTCCTGGCGGGCCAGATTGAAGACTTTTGCCGCCTGTTCCTCGTCGCGTTTGGGGATGTGAAAGACCTGGCGGAAGGCGGTGACCTCGTCACGCGTTACCAGCCCGTCAGCTTTGGCCATTTTGGCGCCCAGCCCGATGACCGCGATAGTGAATGCGACGGAGCGTTCCGGCGGGGTCTTCAGCCGTTCAAAAACACCGCTCAACCCCTCACCGCTGGTCATGGCGGCGATGGCGTCGGCTATTCGGGACCAGATCGATTTGGCCATAATGTACCTGCGCTACCCGTTACAAGTCTGTTAGCTATTACAAGGTTTTTTGCAGTAAAACCAGATCGAGCCACCGACCGTTTTTGTATCCGACTTCTGACAGGGTGACGACTTCGTGATAGCCGCAGGCCTGGTGAAAAGCGACGCCGGCGGGATTGGCGGCGCTCACTCCCGCGAAAATGGAGTGGGAGCCACCGATGCGGGCGTGGTCCTCAATGGCTAGCATCAGGGCGCGTCCCACTCCCTTGCCTTGGGTTGCCGGGGCAAGGATGATGGTGTGTTCCATGGTCCGGGCATAGCCGACGCCACCCCGGAATTGGCCGTAGGTGGCGAAGCCAAGAGTTTGGTCTTCCTCAGTAGCCACCAGAAAGGCGTGCCCACCGGCAGCTTTGGCGTCGATCATGGTGCAGATGTCAGCCGGCGCTTTTTCCACTGCGTTGAAAGTGATCAGCGTGTCCCGGATCATCGGGTTCCAGATTGCCGCGATAGCGGGTGCATCGGCGTGGGTGGCAGGGCGGATTTGGGTCGTGGTCATGCGGTATTTTTGGACGGTGAGTAGGGATGGTGCAAGGGGGAATGTAGGCCGGGCTTCAGCCCGGCACTTAGAGCGTATCTCGTCTAATTGGATTCACAAAGGAATCGAGATACGCAGCAACATCAGATACTTATCCCGGCGTGTCCAATTCAATCTGATACCGATTAAATTGGAGATTCTCTAAAGAGTTTCGAGTTTTGTTTGAATCACAAACGAAACTCGAAGCTTCCACGTTAACAGCGCCATAAACCGGCGATTTCCACATCAACTTGTCTCAAGTTAATATTGAAACGCTATAGGGGCGCCCGATTGCCGGGCTGAAGCCGGGCCTATGTGATATTTTTCGCGGGGATGACGGTGACTGTTTTCAAACTCCAACCCCCAGCTCTGGCCCCCTTTTGCCCCAGTCGAGCGCCCAGGCGGCGGGCGGGGCCATGCGGGCGCGGCGGCGTTGCAGCAGCCAGCGGCTGTGATCATCCTCGTGCCGGGGGGCGAGGTGCCAGCGGGTTTCAACCCCGGCGGCGCCGCCGTCCCCGGGGGTCAGCAACAGGCCGAGCGGCTTGCATTTCTTGTGTTCGGCCCCGGTTTCGGCGGCCAGATGCAGCCGGCGCACCGGGGTCAGGGGCGGCGGATCGGGCAGTTCGGCCACCACCAAGGGCACACATCCGGCGCGCAAGACCTCCTCCATGCACCAGAGCACATCCTCCAGCCGCTTGGGGGTGACAAAGGTGATGCGCCCGGGATCCATATAGCGCTGCACCCCGTCTGCGTGCAGCCGGTCATACTGCCAGTGGCAGACAATCCAGAACACCGGCCCTTCGATATTGCGGGCCATCATCAGCGCCAGCGTGCGCCGGGCCGAGCCGCAGAATTCATGCACGCGGGGGGCAGGCAGGACCAGATCCCCGACCAGCGGCAGGCCGGGCGGTTCGCGGTATGTGCGGCGGGTGAGCAGTTGGGCAGTCATTGGATAAGTGTAATATGTTCGCTATTTGTTCTCAATGAATTTCTCTGAACCGTTCCAACTATTTGATTTGACTTTGCCCGCGAAGCAAAACTAGCCTTTTACGATCAAGATCAGAAATAAGGGGAAGAAAAAATGATCAAGAAACTCATAGCCGTGTTCTCGCTGGTGATGACCGTCGCCGCTGGCCCGGTTTTGGCCGCTGGGCAACACCACAAAGTTGCCATCCACGTTGACCAGAATGACCCGAAAGTGATGAACATGGCGCTGAACAACGCGCAGAACGTCACCAAATATTACGACTCTGTTGGTGATACCGTGGAGATTGAACTGGTGGCTTACGGGCCCGGCCTGTTGATGTTTGTCGAAGGCAAAAGCCCGGTTGCGGACAGAATTTCGACCATGTCCCTGGAAATGGAAAACCTCAGTTTTGCCGCCTGTGGCAACACCCACCGGAAAATGAGCGAAAAGGTCGGAAAAAAGGTTCCGCTCATGAGCGAAGCCAAGGTTGTCACGTCAGGCGTGGTTCGGCTGATCGAGCTGCAGGAAAGTGGCTGGAGTTACGTCCGGCCCTGATATTCCAGGCAGACCCATCAAAAAAAGGCGTGGATATCACCGCGCCATTTTTGATGAAAATTTCGTAGTTGACCATGTCAACCTTTGACCGCCTTATGATGGTCAAACGGGAGCCTCTCAGATGAAAATGAACCCCCTCGGCCAGAGCGGCCTGAGCGTCAGCGAACTTGCCCTTGGCTCCATGACTTGGGGCACGCAAACGCCCGAGGACGAGGCCCACGTTCAGATCGATATGGCGCTGGAGCGCGGCGTGAACATCATTGATACGGCTGAAATGTATCCGGTGAACCCGCTGAGTAAAGAGACCCAAGGTGATACTGAGCGGGTGATCGGCAATTGGGTGGCGGCCAACAAGGCGCGGCGCGGCGAAGTTCTGCTGGCAACAAAGGTATCTGGTTCAGGCTACATGGCCGTGCGCGACGGGGCACCGATTTCCCGGGCGACGATTACTGAGGCATTCAACAATTCGCTGGCCTCGCTGCAGACCGATTACATTGACCTTTACCAGCTGCACTGGCCCAACCGGGGAAGCTATATGTTCAGGCAGAACTGGACCTTTGATGCTCGCAATCAGGCTGGGGGCAAGGTGGAGTTGCATGATCATATCGGCGAAGTTCTGGAAACGCTGGATGATTTGGTCAGGGCTGGGAAACTGCGCGCCATCGGTCTGTCGAACGAGAGCGCCTGGGGGACCAGCCAGTGGCTCAGGATTGCCGAGGAGCGCGGGCTGCCGCGTATGGCTTCGGTGCAGAATGAATATTCGTTGATGTGTCGGCACTATGACCTCGATCTGGGGGAGTTGTCAGTGCATGAGGGGGTTGGCCTGCTGGCGTTTTCACCGCTGGCGACGGGGCTTTTGTCCGGCAAGTATTTGGGTGATGCGACCCCGGAAGGATCGCGCCGGTCCTTTGTCAGCAATCTTGGCGGGCGTGTCATCGACACTATGTGGCCAGCGATGGAGGCCTATGTCGGCGTGGCGCGAAAACACGGGCTTGATCCCTGCCAGATGGCGCTTGCCTGGTGTGGCACGCGGCCGTTTATGGCTTCGGCCATTTTCGGAGCGACGCGGGTGGAACAACTGGACGTGGCACTTGGCGCTGCCGATATGACGCTGAGTGATGAGGTGATGGCGGATTTGCAGGCGGTTTTTCGGAAGCACCCAATGCCATACTAAACCTTCCCCGCGGGGAAGGTTTATTGTTTGTTAACAAAGTGTTAATACTGAATCATCATCAATTCAGCGGCACGTGCAGTTCGGTTCCCTCGCAGATGATCCCGCCGCGATCGCCGATTTTAATGGAGCCGTAGCGCTGGCGGAAACATTCGGGCAACGGACGGTCGCCGGGAATGGACAGCCAGAGGCGCAGCAGGTGGCGGCGGTCCTTGGGGTCGGGCCAGTCGGTAAAGCCGGTGCGGTCATGCAAAAGCGGGTGGTTGTAGACGAATTGCAGGTCTCCAGGTTCCAGACGCATCGACAGATGCAGGGCTGGGTCGTTGGCCAGTTCGTCGAACAGGTCCAGCGCTTCAATGTGTTTGGGTGTCAGGCGCATGGCGTCGGGAAACCGCTGGGCGCTGTCGATGTATTGGCGTTGGTAAAAACCGGTGAGTTTTCCACCGTGCCAGTTCAGAACCGGAATGGTCATGAACGGCTGCTCGCCCGGTGGGATCTCGCCGCGGCGGTCGGTGGCGATGGGCTCGAACAGCAACGGCACCAGATCGGCGCGGCGCTGCATCATTTCATTGTAGAGCGTTTCGGTGCTGACCAGCAGAGACTCGCCGCCTTGCTTGGCGTCCTTCAGGTAGAGAAGCGCAACGACGTCGGCGGAGTCTGTGTGAAAGGTCTGGCGCGCGGATGTCTGGTAGATGCGGGCGTTGGGGTCAGTTGGATCCCAGCCGATATCACGGATATGGCCGAGGATATGGCCCATGGCGTTTTGCGAGCGGGCACTGCCCAGATGGGCGCCTATCCCGCAGAAGATGGTGGCGGCGGTTTTCTGGTCATAGCGGTCGGCGGGCAGGCCGCGGATGACCTGAAAGCCGAAGCCATGGAGGAGTGTTTCGCGTAGGTTGGAGAATTGTGGAGCGAGGGTCGGGAGCGGGAACTTTTCGGCGGTGATGGCGCCGATGTTGCTATCTTTCGCGAGGAAAGTTTCCGCAGCGGCTTCGAGTTCTGCCACTTGAGCCTGTGTGAGGTGAACAAGCCAACGGTCGGGTTGGCTGGTGAGATCCGATCCGCGCCAGGCGGATGGGGTGTCGATCCGCGTAGGACGGGCATTCGTTGGCGCTAGCATTAGAAACTCATCCCACCCTAACACAAGTACAGCAACTGCAAGTCCAGGGTACGCCGGGAACGACCC
>JAAEUI010000472.1 GCA_024227475.1 Paracoccaceae bacterium
GACCGTCGTATCGATCGTTATCTGGATCCATTTCACAGCAATGGCCTGCCGCCATTTTTATGCAAGGAAGATCCCGGCCTGCGTCATGGTTTGATGGGCGGGCAGTATTGCGCAGCATCGATCATGGCCGAGATTCGCTCGTTGTGCCACCCGGTTTCGATCCAGACCCTGACAACGACCGGTGATTTTCAGGATCACGTTTCATTCGGGCTTGTCGCCGCGAGGCGAGCACGGGATATCCTGAACATGTCCTACTACATTCCCGCATTTGAACTTGTGTGTGCCGCGCAGGCCACGGATCAGCGCAAAGGTGGCCCCAAAACCCTGAGTTCGGTAACCCGGAAAATCTACGAAATGGTGCGCGAGGCAGTACCTTATCTCGATCACGACGAGTCACTTTCAGATCACATCACGGCCGCTTCAAACCTGTTGCGCGAAAACAGGCTGCTCGAGGCATTGCCGGAGGGTGATTTGCATTGGGATGACTGAGGCGGGAAAGAGTCGTGGAAATTCTGCAACCCCCCGGCTGGGCGCGTCCCAGGGGCTACAGTAACGGTATCGTAGCCCAGGGCCGACTGGTTTTTTTGGGCGGCCAGGTAGGCTGGAACGCGAACGAAGAATTCGAAACCGAAGATTTTTGCGGCCAGGCCAAACAGGCATTGAGCAATATTACTGCCC
>JAAEUI010000473.1 GCA_024227475.1 Paracoccaceae bacterium
GTCTTGAAAGAGTTGCTGGAAAAAGAAGGGCATGCCTGGAAAGATTTCGCCGTTGCCGGCGGTGGTGGCGATGCTGCGATGACAGTGCTCAAATCCCGCGCAGTTGCCGGGAACCCTCCTACAGCGGCTCAGGTGAAAGGTCCCGAAATCCAATTATGGGGCGATGAAGGGGTTTTGGCAAATCTGGATGAGGTGGCCAACGCGGAAAAATGGGATGAACTGATCCCGAAAGTCGTGGCTGATGTCATGAAATATGAAGGAAACTATGTGGCCGTTCCGGTCAATGTGCACCGGATTAACTGGATGTGGGCAAACCCCGAAGTCTTCAAGAAAGCAGGGGCTGACATTCCCACGACCTGGGAAGAGTTTGAAGCGGCAGCGAAGAAAATCCAGGAAGCCGGCATGATTCCGGTGGCCTGGGGTGGGCAGCCCTGGCAAGAAGCCACGGTCTTTGAAACGATCGTCGCTTCGTTCGGAGGCGAGTTCTACACAAAAGCTCTGGTAGATGCTGATCCCGAAGCGTTGAACAGCGACACCATGGTGAAAGTGCTTGAAACGTTGAAAATGATCAAACAATATACCGATAAAGGCGCTCCGGGACGCGATTGGAACCTGGCGACCGCCATGGTCATCAAGGGCGAAGCCGGTATGCAGTTCATGGGCGATTGGGCCAAAGGCGAGTTTACGGCGGCCGGGAAAGAACCTGGGGCGAGTTATATTGCCGCGCCGGCTCCGGGAACAAGCAACATGTTCCTGTTCAATGTGGATAGTTTCATCATGTTTACGCAAAAAGATGCGGGCGCTCAGGAGGCCCAAAAGGCCATGGCGCGCCTGATTTTGCAAACCAAATTCCAGGAAGTCTTTAACGTCAACAAAGGGTCGATCCCGGTTCGGGTAGGGATGTCTGAGGATCCTTTTGACGCGCCCGCCCGGGATTCCATGAAGGCATTTCTTGCCACGGCGGAAAGCGGCGGCCTGGTGCCCAGCATGGCGCATGGAATGGCAGTGATGCCGGCTGTCAGAGGAGCGCTCGTTGATGTTGTCAGCAATTTCTACAATTCCGATATGTCGGCAAAGGACGCTGCTGCGCAA
>JAAEUI010000474.1 GCA_024227475.1 Paracoccaceae bacterium
CCGTACAACCCGTCCATTCCAACCCAGCTGAAGCGCACTCCCAAACGCCGATTGTAGCGCACCATCTCCAGTGCCAATTCCGGCTTGCTCCTGGCTCGTCGGGCCTGGTTCGGCACCCCGGCTGCCACGCATCGTGCTTTATCCTTTACCCACGACGAGGGCAGGTAAAGTCGCGTATCAATCAGCGTCGACTGACTACCACGGCTCAACGCTGCATAAACCCCCACCTGTGTCAATGATCACCTCAATCGAGCCATTCCGGGATCGCCTTATTGGAGCCACCCTGGGATCGGTCTAATCGAGCCACGTCAGGATCGCCCTAATCGGGCCACCTGAGGATCGGTCTAATCGAGCCACCCCGGCGCCGGTTTTCTCTTCGGACTTACCGAGTCACCTCCCGTATCGTTACCGCACTTTTGGATGTGGAGAGACAACGGGATGGCCAAACGGAGGTTCGAGATGTATCACTATCGTCAAGCCCTGGTGCGGATGCGCCTGGGGGATTCCGATCGACAGATCGCCAAGTCAGGACTGATGGGTCGGCATGTTGCCGGCACCGTGCGCAAAGAAGCTTCCGTACGGGGCTGGTTAGACACCGACCAAGTTCTGCCACCGGATGAAGAGCTGGCCGCCGTATTTGCTGCATCTAAAAAACAGCGCGCCCGCCAAACGTCAAGCCTGGAACCACACCGCAAACAAATCACGAAGTGGTTCGAGGACGGTGTACAAGGCACCACCATTCACGGTGCACTGAAACGTCGCCACGGCTTCTCCGGTAGTTACTCGTCGGTGCGGCGCTTTGTGCAGGGCCTAGCCGACACAACACCGCGCATGACCACGGTGCTTGAGTTCGCACCGGGCGATGCGGCGCAAGTAGACTTCGGTCAAGGACCTAAGATCACCGACACGCACACCGGTGAACAGTTCAAGACCTGGTTTTTCATCATGACGCTCGCCTGGAGTCGCCACCAGTACGCAGAGCTCGTGCGCGATCAATCGGTCGAGACCTGGTTGGGCTGTCACCGCCGTGCCTTTGAACACTTTGGTGGTGTGCCGGCGCGTATTATTATTGACAATCCCAAGTGCGCGATCACCAAAGCGTGCTACTACGACCCGCAAGTGCAACGTAGCTATGCCGATTATGCGGAGGGTTATGAATTCCTGATTTCCCCGTGTCCGGTGGCCGATCCACAGAAAAAAGGACGCGTTGAATCGGGCGTCAAATACGCCAAAAACAACTTCATGCCGCTGCGCGAGTTCCGCGATCTTGTTGACGCCAACGCACAGCTCGGTCAATGGGTCATGGTGGAAGCGGGTAACCGCATTCACGGCACAACCCGCACACCGCCGCTGACGCGTTTCACTGATACGGAGCGTGAGATGCTCAAGCCTTTGCCATCGACACCGCCAGCGTGTGCACGATGGGCGAAGGCGAAAGTACATCCCGATTGCCACGTACAAGTTGACAAGTGTCGCTACTCGGCACCCTGGCGACTCGTGGGCCAAACACTCGATGTCCGGCTCTGTGAAACCACCGTGCGGCTCTATCTTGATCACGAACTAAAAGCGATTCATCCACGCCGGCGAGGTCCTGGCGCTCGCCACACGATCGACGAGCACATGCCGCCGGATGCCGTGGCCTTCAAAATGCGCACCCCGCAATGGTGCCTGAAGCAGGCCGAAGCGGCCGGCCCCCACTGCCATCGACTGGTCGAACGACTGTTCGCACACCGGGTGCTGGACAAACTACGGGCCGCGCAGGGCGTGATCAATCTGATCAAACGGTATGGGCCCGAGCGTACCGATGCCGCCTGCCAACGGGCACTGCACTTCGATAACGTACAGTACCGCAGCGTACGCATCATTCTGGAAAACTCACTCGATCAAGTCATCGATACCGAGCAAGCGTTCGACTCCCTGTCCGATGCTTACACCGGCGGTGGCAAGTTCGGGCGTGACACCAAAAAACTGTTCACCTCGCACTGACGGCCGTGCGTTGCATCGACCCGTTGCTGCCAATGGCCGTGCTGCAGCAACAACCCATTGACTGACAAGGTCAACAACTTAACCAAAGGACATTCATTATGACCACCATGACACCACTACCAGAACTCACGCCTATCCTGAAGCAGCTGCGTCTGTCGGGACTCCTGGAGAGCATTGAGACGCGCAATCGAGAAGCCATTGAAAACAAGCTGACCTACCCGGAGTTCTTGGCACTGATGATCCAGGACGAAGCCGCACGACGTGACCAGAAGAAGTACGATATGCGTTTACGCCGTTCGGGCTTTCGTGGCGACAAAACACTTGAGGGCTTTGACTTCGACTTCAATCCCGGTATCAATCAACAACTGATTAACGATCTCGCCCGGTGCGGCTTTGTTAATGAAAAAGTAGCGTTATTGATCGTCGGACCCTGCGGCACGGGTAAGAGTCATCTGGCACAAGCCATCGGTCACTGTGCAGTGCGCGCAGGGATCGACGTGATGTTCTCCACGCAGTCGAAGCTACTGTCGCAAATCAATGCCGCACGGGCGACCGGCAATATTGAGCGCAAGATGCAAACCCTTATCCGAGTGCCACTGTTGATCATTGATGATTTTGGACTCAAGCCATTCAAGTCAGGCCAAGATGAAGATTTCCACGACTTGATCGGTGAACGTTACGAGCGAGCAGCGACCATTATCACCAGCAACCTGGACTTCAGCGAATGGGCAGAGGCGTTCCCGAACAAACTGCTTGGCGCGTCGACACTCGACCGGATACGTCACGGCGCTTACCGAGTGGTGCTGGATGGTAAAAGTTACCGCACGCCACGACCGGAACCAGAGGGGCCAAAAAAAACACTTGATAAACACGTCAAAACAGCGGTTTAATCTACCCCGTTCGAAGCAGTAAAACCACGCGTGAAAGTGGCCCGATTAGGGCGATCATGGGTGGCTCGAATAAGGCGGTCGGTGACAACAAAACCGAAAACCGAAGAAAAGTCCGAAAGCGTTACACTTGAACAGGCATTGAAGGAAGAAGGTGAGGGAAGAACACCTGAATCAATAAGGAATGAGGGGAAGAAACCTGGTGGTGTGAGCAAGATGGATCAGGCGAC
>JAAEUI010000475.1 GCA_024227475.1 Paracoccaceae bacterium
CATGGTGCAACGCGCGGCGTGGAACCATTTCCCGCAGCCGTTGGCATGGCGCCAGCGCTCAAAATGCACGCCCTTGGGGTTCTTGCGCATGAACAGATAGGTCTCGAAGTCATCCTCCGAGGCCCCGGCCCCGTGGCGGGTGATATGCGCCTCGCCGCCGGAAGCCAGCTCGGTTTCATCGGCGTCGATGCCGCAGTATGGGCAGTTAAGAAGTAGCATTTGGAACCTCAAACTTTAGATTTGGATAGAGTTCTTTGAACTCATTCCTTGCAGTGTTTTGGAATCTACCGAGGAGCCTATGTCCTTCGTTAACCTCGCGCTCGAGCCGCTCCATAATTTGGCCGAGCAGCCCCTGTAATACACTCACTCTGACGTCGGCTAAAAGTGCATCTTTGCCTTCTAACTCGCTTGAAAGCAAAGTGTCGGATTCACTCCCAATTTTTAGCGCGCCTTGCTCGAAACGCGCAGTTAAATCAGCGCGTTTTTCGTTGTATGTTCCGATCGCATGTTGAAGCGAATGCACTCTCTTTTCGTAGACAAGTAGATCACCTAAAAGCTCCGCATCGTCGCTGTGAAGCAAGAAGGTTATGTCTCGTGACAAAAACGGTTCTAAGTCCGCACCAACAGCAATTATTTCCTGAACTTTCTGGACTGGCAGAAGATGCGCCAGCCCTTCTTCATCAGCAGCAGAAAACTGCCCGTCGATGACCTCCTTAAGCGAATATGCTGCATTTGTTAGTTGAAGAAGATTTACAAAGGCTTCTTGAGCCCGCGAGGCCGCGCCCTCCCTAACTTCGGCGTTCCTCATTTTCTCACTATGCACATTTGCTTGGCGAGACATCACCCACGAAGTCAACAACGATACCGAGCCACCAAGCAATGCGGAACCGACGGCAATCCAAACCGTAAGCCTCTGATCAACTGTAAGGGCAGACCAAACTTCCATCAGTGCGCCACCCCGGCTGCAACTGACTCGTCAATAAACCGCCCCTCTTTGAACCGGTCCAGCCCAAACGCCGCTGACAATTCCCCCGGCTCGCCCTTGGCCACCAGTTCCGCCATGGCCCAGCCCGACCCCGGAATGGATTTGAACCCACCGGTGCCCCAGCCGCCGTTGATGAAGGTGTTGCCCAGTGGCGTTTTGCCGATGATGGGGGAGCGGTCGCCAGTCACGTCCACGATGCCACCCCATTGGCGCAGCATTTTCAGGCGCGAAACCATCGGGAAGGTTTCAACCAGCGCCCGAACGGTTTCTTCGATATGGTGGAAGCTGCCCCTCTGGGTATAATTGTTGAACCCGTCGGTGCCACCACCAATCACCATTTCGCCCTTGTCAGACTGGCTCATGTAGCCGTGCACCGTGTTGGCCATCACCACCACGTCCATGCAGGGTTTGATCGGCTCGGACACCATCGCCTGTAGCGCAACACTTTCCATTGGCAGGCGGAAGCCGGCCATTTCGGCGAGATGGCCGGAGTTGCCGGCAACCAGAATTGCCAGCTTCTTGCACTTGATCTCGCCTTTGGTGGTGGTCACGCCGGTGACGTTGCCGCCCTCTTGCTGAACAGAAGTCACTTCGCATTTCTGCAGGATATGCATACCCATGTCAGAACAGGCGCGGGCATAGCCCCAGGCCACGGCGTCGTGCCGCGCAGTGCCGCCGCGCGGTTGCCAGAGCGCGCCGAGAACCGGGAAGCGCGGGCCTTTCAGTTCGATGATCGGCACCAATTCCTTGACGCGCTCGGGGCTGATGAATTCGGTGGTCACACCTTGCAGGGCGTTGGCATGCGCCGTGCGCTGGTAGCCGCGGATTTCGTGTTCGGTCTGGGCCAGCATCATCACGCCACGGGGCGAGAACATGACGTTGTAGTTCAGGTCCTGGCTCATGGTCTCATACAGCGACCGCGCCTTTTCGTAGATCGCGGCTGACGGGTCCTGCAGATAGTTCGAGCGAATGATGGTGGTGTTGCGCCCGGTATTGCCGCCGCCCAGCCAACCCTTCTCAATGATGGCCACATTGGTGATGCCGTAGTTCTTGCCAAGGTAAAAAGCCGTGGCCAGCCCGTGCCCCCCTGCCCCGACGATGACAACATCGTATTCGGCTTTCGGCTCCGGCGCGGCCCAGGCACGTTCCCATCCGGTATGATAGCGGGCGGCTTCTCGGGCGATGGCAAAGGCGGAATAGCGTCTCATGAAGGTCTGGCTCCGATAGGGTCGTGGGGGCGTGCTGTTTTTGGCCTGTTGGGGATGCGGCGAGCACAGGCTGCATTCCATTTGCCGTGAATCTCCAGTTTCGCCAATCCACAGAACGGCACCTATACGTCAAATATCGACATTTCACCGGTTTTTGGTCGCATCACGATGGCGGGATTTGGGGTTTCGCCCCGCCTCTGGTCGGACTATCACTCGCAGGAATTGATACAGGAGTCTGAATCATATGTTCTGGCTGGTCGCCGTGGGGTTGGTATTGCTGTCGCTGCTTATAGTGGCGCGGGTGCTGCTGCGTGGCGATCAGGTTGTTGCCGGGGCGGCAGAACTGGATTTGCAGGTCTACAAGGATCAACTGGCCGAAGTGGAGCGCGATGTGGCCCGCGGGGTTCTGGGTGAAGCGGACGCGGAGGCAGCACGAACCGAGGTGGCGCGGCGTGTTCTGGCGGCGGACAAACGCGCTGGTCGTGAGGCGAAAGGGACGGGCGCAGACCGGACTGCCACATTCACCAGCATCGGATTTGTGGGCCTGGTTCTGGCAGGAAGCCTGGCACTTTATTCACAGATGGGTGTGCCCGGGGCTCAGGACCAACCGCTGGAGGCGCGGATCAGGGCCGCCCAGGAGGCCCGTGCCAACCGTCCCGGACAAGAGGTTGCCGAAGCGAACACTCCGAGGCGGGAAGTTGAGGTTGATGCCGAATACGAGGAGTTGGTGGCGCAATTGCGCGAGGTGGTGAAAACCCGCGTCGATGACGCCCAGGGCTTTCGCCTGCTGGCCAATCACGAAGCCCGGCTGGGCAATTTCACCGAGGCGCGGATCGCCCAGCAACGGGTGCTGGAACTTGTTGGCGATAAGGCAACGGAAGCGGATTACACCGATCTCGCTGAAATCATGATAATTGCGGCGGGTGGCTATGTCTCGCTCGATGCGGAAGATGCACTGGCGCAAGCGATTAACATGAACCCGAAATCGCAGCGTGCGCGGTATTATTCGGGGCTTGCGCTGGCCCAGAACGGACGCCCCGACATTGCCTACCGGATGTGGGAAGGATTGTTGCAGGAGGGGCCCGACGATGCCCCCTGGATTCCGCTGATCCGGGCACAGATCGGCGCCGTTGCACAAGCCGCGGGGATACCGGTAACGAATCCAGATACACCAGGACCAACGGCGGAAGATATTGAGAACGCTGAGGAAATATCTGATGAAACCCGCCAGCAGATGATCCGGGGCATGGTTGCCGGGTTGGCCGAGCGGCTGGCAACCGAAGGCGGAACTCCCGCAGATTGGGCGCGGTTGATCCGGGCCTATGGCGTGTTGGGTGAAACCGGCAAAGCCAACGCTATCTGGAACGAAGCGCAATCTGTTTTTGACGGAAACACCGAAGCCATGACCCTGCTGCGCGAGGCCGCACAGGCCGCAGAAGTTGCGCAATGAGCCCCCAAACGAGCCCGGTGTTTGAGGACATTGCGGAATTTCTGGCGCAACTGCCGGAAATGACACCGCTGATGGGGCTGGATCTGGGAGACAAGACCATCGGCGTGGCAGTTTGCGACGTGTTCCGCTCCATCGCCACCCCGCGCGAAACCATCCGGCGCAAAAAGTTCGGCGTCGATGCTGCGCGGCTGGAGGCACTTATTGCTGACAATAATGTCGGCGGGCTGGTGCTGGGTTTGCCCCGTAACATGGATGGCTCCGAAGGGCCGCGCTGCCAGTCCACCCGGGCGTTTGCGCGCAATTTTACGGCACGGCTGGACATTCCGGTTCTGTTTTGGGACGAACGCCTGTCCACCGTGGCTGCCGAACGGGCCCTGTTGGAGGCGGATGCGTCACGAAAACGCCGCGCACAGGTTATCGACCATGTGGCCGCCTCCTATATCCTGCAGGGGGCGTTGGACCGGTTGGCGCATATTCGGGCAGAGGAAACATGACCGACGGCTCCTGGAAACGCGACGAAATTGACAGCCCTTGTGTAAAAGTCTGTGTTGTCCACCCAAAAGCAGGTATCTGTGTCGGCTGTCACCGGTCAGTTGACGAAATCAGCCGATGGTCCGGAATGTCGGCTCCCGAACGGGCGGCAATTAGCGCAGAGTTGCCCGGTCGGGCACACTTGCTGAAAGGCAGGCGGCGAAGAGGCCGTAGCCGCAGCCGCCCGGCGTGACAAAACGTTGAAGATTTGATATTAACTAAACCCGAGGTTAAGCATAGAGCGCAAAAAAAATGCGGGTTCTTCATTTTGTAATCGCAGGGCTACTGCTGTTCGTCTTTTTGCGACGCGACATGCAGCTGGTCGACCTGATCCTTGACACCAACCTGATTTGGGCCGGAGCCCTGGCTTTGTTTTTCATCGGCCTGATGATCGGACGGTATTCCATCAAAAGGAAAGATAACAGCGACACATTCAAGCTGGCTGGCTGGGGGCTGTTTATCTGTCTCATTCTTGGACTGGTTGAATACTCAACCGAATGGCGGCAGAACAACGTTTTGAGGCAAAATCAAGAGGTTATCTTGTCCGCCGCTGCCTTCGAGCCGGTGATTGTTCATGTCATTCGCGCCAAGGACGGGCTGTTTCGAACCAAGGCAAAAATCAACGGCGTGGCGACTCCTGCCATGCTGGATACCGGCGCGACGCTGGTTTTACTGACCTATGAGGCCGCGGAAAAAGCAGGCCTTGCGGTTGATGATCTGAAGTTTGATGTGCCGGTTGTCACTGCCTCGGGCCCGCTGAGGGTTGCCCATGTGACTCTGGACACGGTCCGCGTCGGGCAGATCGTGCTGCGCGATGTTGAGGCCGCGGTATCACCAAAAGGGCAAGTCCACTCAAATCTGCTGGGAACCAGCTTCCTGTCCCGGCTGAAATCCGCCGAATTCACCGACGCGCGGGTTATTCTGAAAAAGCGGTAAGGTCTGTGACCTAAAGCGTTTCGCGAAAAACCTGAGACATCAGGTTTTCGGGAAACGCAGAAACATCAGTATCTTGTCGGGACGTTTTTCGCCAAACCTGACTTAGGTTTAACGAAGACCGCTCTAGGGCAAATTCAACCAGTCTTCCGGACTTATCCCGTCCGTTGGGCGGAAATAGGCGATCATGCGTCCCTCTTTGGGGCCTTCCAGATCATCTGGCCACGGGGCCATACCATGCAGCGCCATGCGGTGAACGACATAGGCTTCACCCGGCTTAGCCGGAATTTCAACGCGACGGCAGGTTTCAAATATCTCGCGCCGGGTTTGCTTGTAGATCTCAACCACGTCGATGTTTGGCCAGTCATCCGGCGGATGGTTCTTATAGGCTTGCAAGAAGGCGGCGCGGATGCGTTCGTGTGAGCCCTCCCAGACGACGAATGGTGCGGCACCCTTGGGCACATCCAACAAGGGGATGCCAAGCAGAAACCGGTGAAGTTCCTTCAGCTTGCGCGCGCCACTCGGGTCGCCACGCATCAGCCCGTCGACATGCGCAGCACCCCGAGTGCGGCGAAATCTTTGCGCCGCCTCGCTCTCTTGATCCCACGGGCGTGGGTAGCCTTGATAGCAGATCGAAATCTGCGCCCGGTCCCAATTAACATGTTCAGGACAGACATTTTTCTTTATGAAATCAATGGCATTACCTCGCAGCGGGCCAGATGCTCCAACCGCTCCACTCTCGTTATTGGGAAGGCAGTTCACGCCGACAAACCATGTCCTGTCGCAGCGCAGCCAGTCTGCAAGCAGTTTGGGATCAGCAGCGCAGGCCTGCGCTGCGGGGGTAATTTGACGTACCCATTCCGCCAGTTTCGGGTCATAGGGAAATTTCACCCACCCCGCACTGTTAAGCTGTTCTGCTAACCCATCCATGCTTTTCTCAACATGTTAAGCGCGACCAAAATCAGGAACCCGGCAAACACCCGTTTGAGTGGCTTGGGGTCCATGGCATGGGCAATTTTCACACCCAGAGGTGCGGTCAGGAGTGTCATGCAGATGATGAGGAAAAACGCGATGAAGTTGACATAGCCGATTGTATAGGGCGGCAGGTTCTCAGGCGGTGGTGTCGCAAGCAAAAACCCGATGACGGAAGGCACGGCAATGATCAGGCCGAAACCGGCGGCGGTTGCCACAGCACGGTGAATCGGAATGGCGTAAAGGCTCATCAGGGGAACACCAAAACTGCCGCCACCGATGCCCATAAGAACCGACATAAAACCCAGCACCGGGCTGGCGGCCATGCGCCGCGCACCGCGTGGCATTTCTGTACCCAACCGCCATCCCGGCCTGCCAAATGCCAGATAGAGACCAATACAGACGCCCAAGACGCCAAAGATCAGCATAAGCGTGGTGCTGCGCAGACCAGTGGCGGCCAAAACACCAATGAGAGAGCCAAGCGCTATGCCCGGTGCCCAGCCGCGCAGAATATCCCAGTCAACCGCGCCCTTTTTGTTATGCGAATGCACCGAGCGGATTGAGGTAAATACGATAGTGGCCAAAGACGTGGCCAGACAGATTTGCATCAAATTGGCGTTATCATAACCAAGCGCACTGAAGGCGTAGAAAAAGGCAGGCACAAGGATGATGCCACCGCCAACCCCCAAAAGCCCGGCCATCACTCCGGCAAAGGCACCAATGGAGAGCAGCAGGAACAGCATCGGAAGGGCAGTGGCAAGGTCGGGCATTGAGGTTCTCGGTCAGCTCACTCACTGCTTAGCGCAGCGAATTGTGGCCTGCCAGAGAAATCAGGTTTCCTGCGGCTCCTGAAGTCGGGTGATTTCGGCGAGCGCCAGTTCCACGGCCTTTGGCCCTGCCCCGGGTTCATGCGCCTTTTGCGATAGGATGCGCCGCCAGTTCCGCGCACCGGGCCGACCGGTGAACAGCCCCAGCATATGCCGGGTGATCTGGTTGAGACGACCACCGCTTTGCAAATGGGCCTCAATATAGGGCAGCATTTCGAGCACCGCCTGTTCGCCGGAACGATCCGAGCCCTGCCCGAAGGCCAGGTGATCAGCAGGCCCAAGAATTCCCACCGGATCATGATAGGCCGCCCGCCCGATCATTGCGCCATCAAGACCGTTTTCAACGTGCTGCAAAGCCTCTTCGAGGCTGTTCAGACCACCGTTCAGAATGACTTCAAGGTCGGGATAGTCCGATTTCATCTTGTGGACCAGATTATAGTCCAAAGGTGGGATATCTCTATTTTCTTTCGGTGATAACCCTTCAAGCCAGGCCATTCGTGCATGAATTGTGAAAGAACGTATTCCACGTGCAGCGACCGTTTCGATAAATTTCGGCAGGATTAGCGCCGGAATCTGCTCGTCAACACCCACCCGGCATTTGACCGTGACTTCCGCACCCAAAGAGGCCTCCGCCATCGCCTGCATACAGTCCGCCACCAGTTCCGGCTCCTTCATCAGACAGGCGCCAAACCGCCCGGACTGCACCCGGTCCGAAGGGCAACCGACGTTAAGGTTGATCTCATCATAGCCATATTCACAGCCAATCCGCGTGGCCTGCGCCAATTGTTCGGGGTCAGAACCGCCAAGCTGCAATGCAACCGGATGCTCCGCTGGATGAAACCCCAGAAGTCGATCCCGGTTCCCAAGCAGTACCGCCGGCGCCGTGACCATTTCAGTGTAAAGCAACGTGTGGCGCGACAACACCCGGTGCAGATAGCGGCAATGCCGGTCAGTCCAATCCATCATAGGCGCAACAGAGAGCCGCCTATTTACTGATATTGTTGATTTTGTTGTACTATCTGTCACTGTTTCGCGTTTCCATCACCGCTATTGTACGTCCAATATTGCCGATTTCTGCTTGTTCCGGTCTATTGGCCCGACGCGCGTTAGACCGAAATCAGGGATGTCATACCATGGCAAACACCGGAAAACGCGCCCGAAACCATGGGTTTACAGCCTATCAAGCACTAATCACAGTCTAAATAGGGAAAAGTTGCACACTACAGACCCCACTGTATTCGCAGGAGTATATGTAATGTCTTTCAGATTGTTTGCCCGGGGAACCGGGGATTATCACCATACCAGAAATTACAGCGACGAAGGCGATGTCTATGACCTTGCCGAAGCGCTTGGTCGGGTTGATGCCCTGTCGGGCGGTGTCAGCGGTGTGATCGAAAACGAGGTCGCAAATGCCGTTCCCAATTCAGACGGTGGATTTCAAGCGGCGTTAAATGCCATGGGCACCATGCAGTGTATGAGTCTACTGCGCACCAATTTTACATTGGCGCTGGCCAATGCCGGGCAGATGACGGTGTTCGTTGCCGCCCGGTCTCCGAACCTGATTTTCCCGGATACCAGCGATTGTTTCACTGGGTATTACACGACCAGGGACTATTCACCGGTACGCGACTTCATTCGGGACGTGAATCCGACACTCGAAACGGCAGACTTGAATCGGTTCAGGGTGATAGGAGCGATTGCAGAGGTATTGGGCGCCTGGAACGGCAGCCCCGCGCCACGCGGTGAGCGTTTGTTGAATATTACGGTTACAGACACCTGACTCATGACCTGGTGCAAAGCGTTTCGTAGGCGGCTGCCGCCCAGTCACACATTGGTACGCGTCGGCGAGCCAATAGGCACCAAAAGGTCGTAACACAGACAATTCTGGTGAAGTCAAAGTCGGCCTTCTGTCGAAAACCCCGGGCCACTCCTGCTGACGGCCGAAAATTGCATTTATTAATATCCTACTTCTGATGCTGCCGCATGGTTTTCTGAATGTAGATGAGGTGCCGGTTTGAAGCTTCACGTGCCATCTCGGGATCACTGTTCATGATTGCGGTATAAATGTCCAAATGCCGGGCTCGTATAATGTCGTGGCTTTCAGGTTCTTCCTGAATACTCTCCAGATTGTGCTTAATGCTGACGCGGAGCAGATTGAACAAACCCCTCATGATGTGAACCAGAGCAACGTTGTGAGAAGCCTCGACAATAGCTAGATGGAATTCTGTATGGGCCTCAGCTTCGGTACTGGAGTTAGTGTCGCCGCTTTCAAAAACCGCGATCAGTTCATCAAACCGTTGCTTGATCTTTTCTTTGTCCGAGTCCGTCGCGCGCTCGGCTGCATGCACGGCGGCGACGGCTGCCAGAGCCTGCCTAAGTTCAAGGACATCGAAGATCGTTTCGGGATGAGATTTCATCAGATGGACAAGCGGTTCAATAATTGTCGGACCGATAATGTCACAGACGAACGTTCCGCCCCCACGCCTGGATTGCAACAGCCCTCTTGACTCAAGAATCATCAAGGCTTCGCGTAGAGATGGCCGCGACACATCCAGCTGTTCTGCCAATGCCCGCTCGGGCGGCAGTTTCTCACCGGGCTTCAACGAACCGTCCAAAATCATCTTCTCAATCTGATTGACGATTGAATCGGAAACCCTTTCGACTTTAACGGCTGAAAATTCTACCATTTTGCCTGTCCCCTTTTCGGGTTAGTCCTTAGGAGTGTTAGATGGTCTGACCATTAAACTAGTGAAAAAATATTGATGTTACCAGTAACATTATAAGCTTTAGTGGTAGAATGATCGAATTGTGTCTCAACAAGCTTGACATTTTGGTGATACCCTGTTTGGTTATTTGGTATGACCATCTCTGTGGTCATATGGTTTTACCATCGCTGGATCGAGATAATCTGGAACCGGAAAATGGAAGGCGACATCGGAGTCTGGCCTGGTTGACGCAGCATCGACACGGGCACCATGATACACTGGAAACGACGATACCACAGCTGTGAAGACCGTAAATGCAAGGTCCGAGCACAACCGGTAGTCAAGAACCACAGGTGACAGTAAAATCCCGGCATTACTGGTGCCAATAGCGGGTTGAAATGAAAAAGGAGAAATCTTCGTGTTTCAGGTTCGAATACATGGCCGCGGCGGCCAAGGCGTAGTCTCCGCTTCGGAGATGCTGTCTGTCGCCGCATTCGAGGAAGGTAAACATTCGCAGGCAGTGCCGAGCTTTGGCTCCGAACGGATGGGTGCGCCAGTGGTTGCCTATGTACGCATCGATGACAAGGAAATCGAATTGCGCGAGCCCGTGCTTTATCCCGACCTCCTAATCGTCCAGGACCCGACCCTGTTTTCCGCAATTGATGTATTCGCCGGTTTGAAACCCGACGGGTTTCTAATGGTAAACACTTCCAGGACAATGGATGAACTTGGGCTGGGTGAACAGACAAAAAAAATGTCCGCCGACCGTATCATGACCGTTCCGGCCACTGAACTTGCCTTGCGCCACCTTGGCCGACCGACACCCAACACCGTGTTGCTGGGCGCGTTGACCGCCGTCAGCGATCATGTGCATCTCGAATCAGTATTCAAGGCCATTGATCACAAATTCCCCGGCAAGGTCGGTGAGTTGAACAAAGTTGCGGCACAAGCCGCCTATGATGCCGTCAAAAGCAAAGGATAACCCGACATGCTCAAACAAATGGATGGTTCTGACGCCGTTGCAGAAGCCGTCGGCCTGTGCAGGCCCGAGGTGATTGCATCGTATCCGATAACACCACAAACCCACATCGTCGAGGCACTCGGCTCCCGGGTTAAAAAGGGAACCCTGGGCAACTGTCAGTTTCTCAATGTTGAATCAGAATTTGGTGCCATCAGCACTTGCATCGGGTCTTCGGCAGCAGGCGCGCGAACCTATACGGCGACCTCAAGCCAGGGGATGCTGTTTATGATGGAGGGGGTCTACAATGCCTCTGGCCTTGGCCTGCCCATTGTCATGACTGTTGGCAACCGCGCCATCGGCGCGCCAATCAACATCTGGAACGACTGGGGTGATTCCATGGCAGCGCGCGACGCCGGCTGGATCCAGTTGTTCGCGGAAACAAACCAGGAAGCCATTGACGTTCACATCCAGGCCTTCAAACTCGCCGAAGAGTTGAGCGTTCCGGTTATGGTGTGCATGGACGGGTTTATACTGACACACGCATACGCGCGTGTTGATATTCCTGATCAGGAACAGGTCGATGAATTTCTGCCGCCATTTCAGCCACGCCAGTCGCTGGACCCTTCAGCCCCAATTTCCATGGGGGCGATGGTTGGGCCTGAAGCGTTTACCGAAGTTCGTTTTCTGGCCCATCACAAACAGATTGAGGCGCTCGATCTGATCCCTCAGCAAGCCGCTGAATTTGAAAAAATCTTTGGTCGCGATTCCGGCGGGCTGGTCAAATCCCACGACTGCGAAGACAAGGAGACCGTTGTTGTCACCATGGGCTCCGTAATCGGCACCATGAAGGACGTTCTGGCCGATATGCGCGATGATGGTCACTCCATTGGTGGGCTGACAATCAGGTCCTACCGGCCATTTCCAAGTGAAGTTCTGCGCCAGAAGCTCAAGACCGCAAAGCGGGTGATCGTTTTTGAAAAGAGTTTCGCGCTTGGAATGGGCGGCATCCTTGCGATGAACATGCGCATGGCGCTGCAGGATCTTCCGGTCAAGGTCCACTCGGTTATTGGTGGTCTGGGGGGGCGTCCGATCACCCGCGAAAACCTGCGCCGCATGTTCGAAAAGGGCATGCGAGACGAGCTCGAGGAACCCCATCTTCATGACATCAATATGGATGTGGTTAACCGTGAATTGGAACGGGAAAAGGCAGAACGCCGTTCCGGATCAATCGCAGAGAATATTCTCCAGGACGTGGGCGTCGTTGCCGCCGCCAAAGGTATTTGAGGGAGGACAAAATGGTAGACCAGGTTCCAGAGACAAAACAAAAAGTCAAATTCTATCAGACCGGCACTTTCACTGTTGGCAATCGACTGCTCGATGGCGAACAGCGCAGTGTTCAGGCAACGATTGACCGTTCCAATTCACTGGATTCCGGCCATCGTGCCTGCCAGGGATGCGGCGAGGCACTGGGCGCGCGATTTGCTATTGATGCAGTTATGCGGGCGACGAACAATCAGATGATCGCCGCCAATGCGACCGGCTGTTTGGAAGTGTTCACAACACCCTATCCCGAAACCGCGTGGTCGGTTCCGTGGATTCACTCGCTGTTTGGTAATGCGGCGGCCGTTGGTTCGGGCATTGCCGCTGCGATGAAGGCCAAGGGGCGTGAGGACGTTCGGGTCATTGCCCAGGGTGGCGATGGTGGTACAACTGATATCGGGTTCGGATGCCTGTCGGGCATGTTCGACCGCAACGATGACGTACTTTACCTCTGCTATAACAACCAGGGCTACATGAACACCGGGGTTCAGCGTTCAAGCGCAACACCGGGCGCGGCGCGGACCTCTACAACGATGCCTGTCGGCCCTGAGCCGGGCAATCCGTTTACGGTTGGCAAGAATGTACCGCTGATCGCCATGGGCCACCAGATCCCTTATGTGGCCACGGCTTCTGTCTCGGATCTTCACGATCTGGAACATAAAGTGACCAAGGCCATGAGCTTCCGCGGTGCGCGGTATCTGGAGATTTTTGTGCCCTGTCCGTTGGGTTGGGGCTCCAAAACCTGCGACACGATCAAACTGGCGCGCATGGCCGTTGAGACCGGTATGTATCCGCTGTTTGAGGCAGAGCACGGCGAAATCACCGGCGCGACGAAGATACGCAACCGCCGTCCGGTCGATGAGTATCTCAAATTGCAGCGCCGGTTCGCTCATGTGTTCAAAAAGGGCAATGAGCATCAGCTTGAAACCCTTCAATCTATCGCTGATCGCAACATCAAGAAGTTTGGCCTTATGGACTCCGAAGGAGCCGATCAATGACCGACCAGACCATCACACAGTCCAAACCCTTTGCCGTCACGCTGGACGTCGGCACCAGCCTGCTCAATAAAACGGGAAGCTGGCGCACCGAACGTCCGGTCTACGTCGACCGCCTACCGCCCTGCAACAATGCCTGTCCGGCGGGTGAAAACATCCAGTCCTGGCTGGGCCGCGCCGAAGAGGGCGACTATGAGGCAGCGTGGCGTGCGATCATGGACGACAACCCGTTACCTGCGGTCATGGGGCGGGTGTGCTATCACCCCTGCGAAGGTGCCTGCAACCGGGCGGAGCTTGATCAGGCGGTCGGCATTAACTCGATTGAAAGGTTTTTGGGCGATCAGGCGTTGAAAAATGACTGGGCCGTTGAACCCGACGCATCGACAGGCAAGAAAGTCCTGATCATCGGCGCTGGCCCCTGCGGTCTGTCAGCGGCACATCATCTGGCCCGCTTCGGCCATTCTGTGACAATTCATGACGCGAACCCACAGGCCGGTGGCATGACACGTTATGGCATTCCAAAATACCGCCTGCCGCGTGAAAAGCTGCGCGCCGAAGTCGCCCGGATCGAAAACATGGGCGTAACCATCCACTATGAAAGCAGGATCGACGACGTTCTGGAAGCAAAGTCCAGCGGTGGTTTTGAAGCGGTTCTCCTGGCTACTGGTGCCCAATTGCCCAGACGCGCAGATATCGATTCTGACGGGCAGATTCCTCTGGTTGAAGCCGTGACGGTCCTGCGGGACACCGAATTGGATAATCCCACAGCACTAAAAGGCAATGTTGTGGTGTATGGCGGCGGAAACACAGCCGTCGATGTCGCCCGGACCGCAATCCGGCTGGGCGCTCCTTCTGCGACCCTGGTCGTTATCGAGGACCGCCAGGACATGCCGGCTCACCGCTTTGAGATTGACGAGGCCGTCGAAGAAGGCGTGAAGATTGTTAATTTGCGGTCGATCAAGAAAATCAACGGCTCCACTGTGACGCTGGAAAAAATGGTGCGCGGCGAAAACCGCTCTCCCCAGCCAACCGGGGAATATGAAACAATCGAAGCCAGCGTTGTGGTCGAGGCGATTGGACAAAGCACAGATATAGGTGCGCTGAACAACATAGATGGCCTTGTGGTCAATGGCGGGTCGGTCCAAGTGGATCCCTCTATGAAGACAAGTGTTGAAGGCATTTTTGCCGGTGGCGATATGGTGCCATCCGCCAGGACGGTGACCACCGCGATAGGCCATGGCAAAAAGGCCGCCCGCAATATTGATGCGTGGCTCGGCGAAACCGCCTATCAGCCCGCCGAAAAGCACGAAATCGCCGAGGCGTCCAAACTCAACACCTGGTATTACAGCGATGCGCCGCGCACCATTCGCCCTATGCTGGATGTGGTCCGCCGCACCTCCGGATTTGCCGAAGTTGTCGGCGATCTGACCGCGGACAACGCCCTTTTTGAAGCCCGCCGCTGCATGTCATGCGGCAACTGTTTTGAATGCGACAACTGCTATGGCATTTGCCCGGACAACGCAGTCACCAAACTGGGCCCGGGCAACCGGTTCGAGTTCAAATACGACTACTGCAAGGGCTGTGGCATATGTGCGAGCGAATGTCCGTGTGGCGCCATTAAGCTGGTTCCTGAAGAGATTTAGTGCATGTCGCGCTGAAACCGATTCAAAAAGAATGCCGCGACATGCCCTGAAGCGTTTCGCGGAAAACCTGAGACATCAGGTTTTCGGGAAACGCAGCAACATCAATGTCTTGTCCGGACGTTATTCGCCAAACCTGATTCAGGTTTTACGGATGGGGCTATAGCTGTCCGCTACCTTCTCAGCGCCTCACCAAAGGCGCGGTAGAGCGGTTGTGACACCGGATCCGTCGCGGCATTCCATTCCGGGTGCCACTGCACTGCAAGCGCAAAAGCTGCTGCATCGCTAATGCGGATGGCCTCCGGCGTACCGTCGGGCGCGTGGCCTTCGATGATTATGCGCTCACCGGGCACTTCGATCCCCTGTCCGTGCAGTGAATTGGTCACAATCGTGCTGGCTCCGAAAATCTCAGCAAACACCCCACCTTCAGCCAGGTGGATTTCATGGCGGTGGGCGAATTTTTCCTCTAGGCTGCCATCGGGCGGCATTCTGTGGTTCATCCGCCCTGGCAAATCGCGGATTTCGGGGTGTAAAGTTCCTCCGAACGCTACGTTGAACTCCTGAAATCCCCGGCAGATGCCCAGCACTGGAACCCCGGCCTCCACGCAGGCCCGGATCAGAGGCAGCATAGTCCGGTCCCGGTCCCGGTCAAATTCGCCATGGGCTTCGGATTCCGGATGTCCGTATTCTTCAGGGTGCACATTGGGGCGGGCGCCGGTGAAGATAAAGCCGTCAAAGGTCTCGATCAAATGCCCGATGTCGTTGATATCCGGCATAGAAGGGATGATCACGGCTGTTGCGTCGGAAACCTGTGCCACAGCCTCAATGTTATGCGTGCCGCTGGCCTGCACCGGATAATCATCATTGATCAGATAGGAATTGCCGCTGATTCCGACAATCGGACGAGTCATGCCTCACCTCTTTTGCACTCGACACAGGATTACTGCATAGTCAATTCAGGATGCAAGTCCAAGAAGGCGGCAATTGACCCGGCGTCAGGTTCTTGGCATCTGCGGCCAAATTCCGCGCCGAACAGCCAGGCCCCTATGGCCATGTTGAATTGAGGCGCTAGCTGCTATCGGCATCCGAACCAAAAAATCGGCCTTGAACTTACCCCAGGTTTTCCGCCAATTGTGGGCAACTCAAAGGAATTCCGAAATGCCCCCTGCTGTCTCTGCCCCGATTACCAAGCTCGCCGATTATAAGACTCCGGAATTCTGGGTGGATACGGTTTCGCTGACCTTCAAACTGCACCCCACCGCCACAAGGGTTACTTCAAAAATCCGATTCCGCGCCAATCCTGACCTGGCGGCAGAAGGCCCACATAATCTTCGGCTCGACGGACAGGAATTGCGGCTGATTTCAGCGCGAATTGACGGGAAACAACTTAAAGCCGATGAAGTGTTGCACGACGTTGAAGGCCTGACTGTGCCGCATGATCTGGTGCCACAGGGTGCGTTCGATTGGGTGTGTGAAGTTGAAATCAACCCTCAGGCCAACACCTCACTGAACGGGCTCTACATGTCGAACGGCATGTATTGCACGCAATGCGAAGCCGAAGGGTTTCGCAAGATCACCTACTATCCCGACCGTCCGGACGTGATGGCTAAATTCGACGTCAAGATTGAAAGCGACCTGCCGGTACGGCTGTCCAACGGCAACCCCATAGGATTTGGCGACGATTTGGCAGACCCAAGTTTCGGTGTGTCCGAATGGCACGACCCCTGGCCAAAACCGGCCTATCTTTTTGCGCTGGTGGCCGGTGATCTGATGAGCTTTGACGACAGGTTCACCACCATGTCCGGCCGCGTCGTCACTTTGCAGATTTTCGTGCGCCCCGGAGATGAGGGCAAATGCGCCTATGCCATGGACGCGCTGAAACGCTCGATGAAATGGGATGAGGAGGTTTATGGGCGCGAATACGACCTTGATCTGTTCATGATCGTCGCGGTTGATGATTTCAACATGGGCGCGATGGAGAACAAGGGGCTGAATATCTTCAACTCCAAATACGTTCTGGCCAGTGCCAAAACCGCCACCGATGGGGATTACGAGCGCATCGAGGGCATCATCGCGCATGAGTATTTTCACAACTGGACCGGCAACCGCATCACCTGCCGCGACTGGTTTCAGTTATGTCTGAAGGAAGGCTTGACCGTGTTCCGCGATCAGCAGTTTTCCGGCGATCAGCGCTCCCATGCGGTGAAGCGGATCGAAGACGTTCTGCAACTGCGGGCACGCCAGTTCCGCGAGGACGCCGGCCCGCTGGCGCACCCGGTAAGGCCGGAAGAATATATTGAAATCAATAACTTCTATACCGCAACAGTTTATGAAAAGGGCGCGGAGGTCATTGGGATGCTGCGCGAGCTTGTCGGCGGGCAGGATTACCGCCGGGCGCTCGATCTCTACTTTGACCGCCACGACGGACAGGCCTGTACAATCGAAGACTGGATCAAGGTTTTTGAGGACGCAACCGGGCGCGATCTGAGTCAATTTACCCGCTGGTACTCTCAGGCGGGAACCCCGCGGGTTGAAGTGAGCGACAGTTTTGCCGATGGCACCTATACGCTGAATTTCAAACAAACCACCGCGCCAACACCGGGGCAGACAGACAAACACCCGCAAGTCATCCCGATCCGCACCGGGTTTTTGGACGCCAAGGGGGGTGAACCTGTAGTGGAACAAGTATTTGTACTGGATCAGGCCCAGCAGAGCTTTTCGGTTTCTGGTTTCACCGGAAAACCCACCCCTTCCCTTCTGCGCGGCTTCTCCGCCCCTGTCATTCTTGAGCGGGACACCACAAATCAGGAACGCGCCTTCCTGCTGGCACACGACAGCGATCCGTTCAACAAATGGGAGTCTGGCCGTGCTTTTGCAGGTGACCTGTTGCTAGGCATGGCGCTGAGCGATCTGGAACCGGACCCGGCCTACGTGCAGGCGATCCGGACCGTGGCGCTGGACGATAGGCTTGATCCGGCCTTCCGGGCGCTGGCAATGGGGCTGCCGTCCGAGGATGCGTTGGCCCAGACGATTGCCGACAAAGGGCATACACCCGATCCGTTGAAAATCCACCACTGCCGCAAAGATTTATCGCTGAATATTGCCCAGGCGATGGCAGATGATCTGCCCGGACTTTATGCCAACATGGCCGTTCCCGGCCCCTACACACCGGATGCCAAAGCCGCCGGAAAACGCAGCCTGCGGGCCGTTGCACTTGCCCTGCTGACAAAGCTTGAAACGGATGCTGATACGGCACAGGCGCAATTTGATGCAGCGGACAATATGACGGAACAACTGTCGGCCCTTTCGGTTCTGATCAGCAATAGTGCTGGAAAGGTTGCCGTTGATGCGTTTTACAACCAATGGCAAAATGACCGTCTGGTAATCGACAAATGGTTTACCGTTCAGGCCAGCCTGTCAGCACCCGGTACTGCTGTTGATGTAGCCAAGTCCCTGACAAACCACAAAGATTTCGACTGGCAGAACCCCAACCGCTACCGTTCCCTGATCGCCGGGTTTGCCATGATGAACCCGGCTGGCTTTCACCGCGCCGATGGCGCTGGCTACGAGTTCTTTGCCGACTGGCTGCTGAAACTTGATCCACTGAACCCACAAACCACCGCCCGCATGTGCGGCGCATTTGAAACATGGCGGCGCTACGACGAGGCGAGGCAGGGCCTTATGCGGGCCCAATTGCAGCGGATTGCGCGAACTGACGGGCTGTCAAAAGACACCAGCGAAATTGTCGGCAAAATTTTGGGATAAACTCTGGCCTTTCGCCATGATTTGAACAATTCTGACAGCAATAATTTCAGGAATCGATTTCCAAGGAATAAATAGTGCCATTTTTACTTTCACTCATCGCCATCGCCGGGGCCGCCTATTTCTGGTTCTGGCGCGCGCGCAACGCCGCTGATGTGGCCACCGACATGCTTGATGTCGCCAATGACGTGCGTCTGGCGGCGCGGCGGTTTGGTTTTAAACGCCATTCAAACCGACATCCGGTTGAAGGTATTGACGACCCGAAAGTGGCTGTCACAGCGATTGCCTGCGCCTTTTTTGAACTTGATGAACTGCCAACCCAGGATCAACGCAACGCCCTACTGACCCAAGTGGCATTGGTGCTGCGCACCGATAAAGCGGGTGCCGAAGAATTGACGGTTCTTGGGCGATGGCTGATGACCCAATGCCAGGGGCCCGCCGAAGCCATCAACCGGGTTTCCCGCAGGCTACATAAGATTGACGGGATAAATTCGCTGGAGCCGCTGATGACGATCATCCAGAACACGCTGACCGCGACAGAGGCAATACTGAACGCAAACCAAAAATCAGGCTTGGAAGACATTCAAAGGGCACTTCGGGTTTAATCATAATTCGCAGGTATCCGGGGGAATACTGTCGCAATTCCGACCTTGTTGTCCGTTTTAAGCGCGAGGCTGCGGTGAATTTCGGCTGATCTGTCAGCACTTCAGGGGAGTCAAGGATGAGCGGATCGCATGCGGTAAGGGATTTACTACAGGAATTGGCGGTGCTCTATGGCGCCGAGGGTCGCAGCGGCGGTGATGCAGCAGCGGCAGCTCTTACGCGCGTGGCAAGAGAACTGCCAGACAATCTGCCCCTGCAACCAACGCATTATGAATTGGTGTTGCGCACCGGCATGGCGTTTGATCCTCAGCCGCTGGCGGAAAAAGCCCTGGCCGCCCTGCCCTACATCCAATGGGGTGGTTCGGACCTGCGCGAAGACCGCATCCCGGAAAAACTCGCCAATGACATGCCGATGTGCCAACTCGTCGGCCCGGATGGCATGTTCTTTGACGCAGAAGTGCGGGTTGGCTTGTGGATGCAGACCGCAGGTGTGATCTATGGCCCCCGCTCCCATGCCGCTGAAGAAACCTTTCTGCTGCTCGCCGGTGAGGCAGAGTGGCACGCTGAGGGCCGTGAAAACGCAATTATCGCCTCTGGCGCTACCGTGCATCACCCAAGCTGGATTGCCCATACCACGATCACCCACCACAAGCCGGTGCTCTGCGCCTGGCGCTGGTCCGGCGAAATCGGGTTCGACAAATACAAGCTGAAAGACTGAACCGGCCGCATTCCTCTCTTGCTCATTTTCAGCCGCGGTTCTAAAACCCCGTGATCGACTGGACATAAGGCGCTGAGATATGACTGAGCTGGCCCAAAGCGAACCCAAACCAAAGGTAATTGCCGGCGCGAAAGGCGACTGGGAAATCGTGATCGGGATGGAAGTGCACGCGCAGGTCGCCTCCGAGGCCAAGCTGTTCTCGGGCGCCTCAACCAAATTCGGTGCCGAGCCCAATTCGAACGTGTCTTTTGTTGATGCCGCCATGCCGGGCATGCTGCCGGTGATCAATGAATATTGCGTCGAACAGGCGGTGCGTACTGGCCTTGGCATCAAAGCGGAAATCAACCTGTTCAGCCAGTTTGATCGCAAGAATTACTTCTACCCGGACCTGCCGCAGGGCTATCAGATTTCCCAGCTCTACCACCCGATTGTCGGGGAAGGTGAAGTGACGGTTGATATGGAACCAGGCGTCGCCCGCAAGGTGCGCATAGAGCGCATCCATCTGGAACAGGACGCCGGCAAATCAGTGCACGACATGGACCCCAACATGTCGTTTGTCGACCTGAACCGTACCGGGGTGGCTCTGATGGAAATCGTCAGCCGCCCTGATATCCGTGGACCAGAGGAAGCGGCGGCCTATGTCACCAAGCTGCGTCAGATTCTGCGTTACCTCGGCACCTGTGACGGCAACATGCAGAACGGGAACCTGCGGGCGGATGTGAACGTGTCGGTGTGTAAGCCCGGCGATTATGAGCGTTATCAGGCGAC
>JAAEUI010000476.1 GCA_024227475.1 Paracoccaceae bacterium
GGGGGTCAAACTTTGGTTTCCCGTTGCATGCGCTGGCGAAAGCGATAGGATTCGCCAATGACTTCGATGATATGGGCATGGTGAGTAAGCCGGTCAATAAGCGCCATGGCCAAACGTTCGTCAGCGAGGGTTTCATGATGCCTCCTTCTTGGATCGCCTGACTCGTTGGACATACTTCTGAAGTTCGACGATTTTTTTAGGGGTGAGATGAATCTGATAGGGCGTGCCTTTGCGGGGCTGGTAAGCCTCCAGGCGTCCCGTTTTGATCCACTTGTAAATCGTGCCGACAAAAACGCCGATGGCTTCCGCAGCTCCTTGGGCCGAATACGTGCCGTTCTGCCACTGGTCGGGATGGGGGCCGTTCGGTTTGACAGCCGGGACGCCCAAATGATTTCGGAGCCACCAGATGGTTTTTTTGTCAAAAGGTCCCTGCTTGGTGGTCAACAATCCTTCCGCATTGAGTGCTTCAGCGATTTCATCATCCAGTTTTCCAGCCGCATGTAACTCCCAAATGCGCTGTTGGATGCGGTCAAGGTAGGCATGCTGCTTGTAAGCATTGACCCGGCGGGCATATTGATGTTGACTGGTGGCGCTGGTTTGCCAGTTGATCTGAAACCAGACCATGCCATGCGCTCTTTTTTGGTCGACAATCACTTCTTTGATGACCAACCGCAGGATCTGTTTGCGGTCCGCCGCAGTTGTTCCAGGCGCATGCCATATTGCTGACAAATTGCTGCCCAAAGCCAGGATCGCTTCTCGGTCGGCCGGCTGCAATTCCAGCCGATTTGCACTGGCCCAAGCCTCGAATTCTTTTTCGCCTTTTTCCAAGGCACGTAACTTCTCTTCCCACAGTTTTTCCAACGAACGAGCAACCAGGCGGTTCTCTGGCTCAACGGCATGGTATTGCCGCTGTGCCCGTTGGACTTCATAGCGCAGGCGTTCCAGATGCAGCTCGCGTTGGCGTCTCAGAGCGGCATATTCCTGCTCCAGTTCCCCAAGGGCTGCTAACGCCAGTTCGAGTTTGTCGGGTTCCAAGGCCTCCAGCAGCAGTTTTTCGACCTGTGCATCTAAGCCCAACCCGCGCACTTCCTGGCAACGCGGCCCCGAGTACTCGGAGACGGCATAGACACATTCGTAAACCGGATAGTTGCCTTCGGGACCGGAATAGCGCATACGCATCTTGCGACCACAACGTCCGCAACGCACAATGCCCTGTAACAGCGCCTGCCCTTTTCTTGGGACCCCGGACTGGTCTTCTTGATAGCGGTTCTGGTTAGCTTTGAGTTGTGCTTGGTTGGCCAAGAAAGTCTCCCAGGTGATGTAGGCGGGATAGATATTGTGAACCACGATCGGCCAGTCGTCAAGCGCGCGTCGCACGCGACCTGAATAGGGGTGCCCGGGTTTGCGTTTGGTGGGGTCCAGCGTATATCGACCATACACATATGTTCCTGCATAGGCCGGATTTTTCAGGATGGCGAGTATCATGCTGTTGCGAGCCCGCTGCCAGACCACTTCATGGGGGGCAGGCCCCTGCAAAGGCCGTGAAGGCAGCCATAAGTTTTCTCGATGGAGATAACGCAGGACCGCACGGCCCGTTTTCAATTCTTGAAACTTCTCGAATACTAGCTGCAGGCGCGCCTGAACCTCTTCATCCGGATGCAAAATCACGTCACCGGTCTGCTGACGGAACAACCCCACCGGGAGCCGTTGTCGCAGCTCGCCACGCTGGGCTTTGTTCAAGGCCCCGGCATGCAAACGGCGCTTAAGTTGGTGCAATTCGGCCTCGCTCATCATGCCGGACAAACCTAGCAGCAGCCGGTCTGTGTAGAGGCCGGGATCATAGACCCGTTCACTATCTGCAATCAGTGTTCCGAAGACGGAACATAATTCGAGGAGCTGATACCAATCTCGGTTGTTCCGGGCCAGGCGCGAAGCGTCAAAACTGAGTACCAGTCCCACTTCTCCCAGACCAATTTCTGCCAACAGGTGTTGAAACCCATAGCGTTCGCTGGCAGAACGGCCGGATTTTCCCAGGTCGTCATCAATCACCTTGACGCGCGCGCGCGGCCAACCCATTTCGACGGCCCGTTCCACCAGGCGATATTGCAAATCTGTGCTCTCTCGATTGTTGACTACCTGTCCTGGCGACGATTGGCGCACATAAACATAGGCCCATTTGGCTTGGTGTTGTGTCGCGACCTTGAACGCTGAAGCTTCAGTTGTCCACATCAGGAGCCTCCATTTTCGGAACCAGGGTGGGCTGCATGCGCCTGAGGAGTTGTCCCCAATGCTGGGCGAGCAATTTCTGTTGATAGGGTGCTAGCTGTTGCCACAGGTTCTGCGGTGGCATGTTGGACGGTCTGGTTTTTTCCTGCTTGGCTTCGGGCTGTTGGGGTGGGGGAAGCATCCGATTTCTCCTCGCTTGCGATTTTGGCGTTCACGAAATACGCAAGTGGGAGCATAGTGCGGATAGAAATTTGTGGCAAGTTTTGAGTTTGGGGAGCAGGAGCCCCATCTAAATCCGTGGCTAAACGGGGAATGAGCCGGCGCTGGCCGTCAGGAAGCAAGATGGATATGTTCGCATTCCCCCCTGCTGAGAACTCTCTCAACAACGGAAAAGAGCCTCCGAAGAGCGGATGGGTGGGATCGATAACACGCACATGGGTAAGGCGGTCTATCTGTGTGGTATTCTGTTCTGTTTGCTTCCTGAAAGACCTCTGTCCAATCGGTAAAGGCCAGATTGGTGGTGATCATCACGGAGCCTTGCAGGTAGCGTTGGCTGATGAAACTGAAAAGCATTTGGGAACCTTGCTGGGAGAAAGGGACAAAGCCAAGTTCATCGATGATGATCAGGTCCTGTTTCCGCAGGTTGTTTTCCAGGCGGGTGAGGCGCTGTTGCTGTGCAGCTTCCAGAAGGTCGTTGATGAGCCCGGCGGCGGTGAAGAAGCGCACACGCCGCCCTTGCTCACAAGCGGCTAACCCAATGGCCGTGGCCAGGTGGGTTTTCCCCGTGCCGATGGCGCCGACGAAGACCGCATTTTCAGCCTTTGCAATGAAATCAGTCTTCGCTAACGCCAGGAGCTTGGGTTTCGAGAGCGCAGGCATCACGGAAAAGTCGTACGCTTCCAGGGTATGCAAGATGGGGAAACGGGCTTCCCGAATGCGTCGTTTGCGCCGGTTGATGTCGCGTTGGGAAACTTCTTGTTCCAGCAAGGCCAGGAGATATTCTTCGTAGGGTTGGCCACTGTCGGCGGCTTCCGCGGCCAGTTTGTCATAGTGGGGGGCCACAGTAGGCAAGCGCAATTGACGCAGTAAGTCTTTCAGGCGAATTTCTAAGCCGGCTTGGGAGATGCGGGTCATGCGTCATCTCCCGCAGAGAGCAGTTGATTGAAGCGCCCCAAATCGGGGGGCGGCACCCTCACCCTGGCCAAGGTGGGATGAGAACTCAGGTCGGCGGGTTCAGGGCGGGCCGGTTCTGCCACCCGGCGGACCAATTCGCGGACCCCATCGTAGTTGTAGCAGTGACAAACCAGGGCCATCTCGAGGGCTTCGGCCAGCGTTTCTTCGGCATAGTCAGTACAGAGTTGCAGGATGCGAATGAAAACGCCCGTGCCTTGATGGTCGGGAAAGCGTTCCTTCAGGACCGTCCAGTAGGTTTCAAATACTGGCGGCCAAGTTTCACGCCACTGGCGTAAGGGGCGGGCTCTTTCAAAGGCCCGGGGACGCCGGGTCAGCAAGCCCAGATAATGCTGGGGGTCCAGAATGTCTTGCTCCCGAGCCCAGCAGCGCGGATGCTGGGCCACCAACTGGTGCTGGTCTGCGATTTCAACCCGCTGGGGAAAGGCGCGCAGGACCAACTTTTTATGCGCCACATCTACCGGCACCGAGTAACGGTTGGTCGCAAAGCTGACCAGGGAGAGCCGATTGGGCTGCCCCGGAACCGTAGTACAGCAGGCAAAGGCGCGTTCTGGTAATGGCAAAAACTGGGCCTGCTCCTGGGAGAGCCGTTCTCCGATGGTCTCTGCTCGCCCTCGCAGACGGCGCCCGAATTCCTGTTCGCATTGCGTCCGCAGATACTCGTTCAGCGCCTCCCAGGAAGGGAACTCCATCACCGGGATCAGCCAATTCCGCCGGACATAACCCACCCGACTTTCCACGCCCCCTTTCTCCCACCCGGCACGCACGTTGCAAAAGTGCGCTTCGAAGAGATAATGGCTCCGGAAAGCCACAAAACGCTGTTGTTCTACGCGTTGGCTGCCTTTCAGCACCTTGAGCACGGCCGCTTTGAGATTATCGAACCATAGCTGTCTCGGCACCCCGCCAAAAAACTCGCAGGCCGCCACCTGCCCATCAAAGAAGATTTCCTGGCTTTGGCCTGGATAGGCTTTGACAAACGTGCCGCCCGAGTAGCCTAACCACATCAGGAACAATTGCGCCGGCACCTTTTCGCCCGCAAGGATGACTTCCGCTTCCCCGAAGTCCACCTGCCCCACTTCTCCGGCTTCATAACTCAGCGGCACGTACACTTTATTCCGCACTTTTTTGCGTAATTGCCCCACATACATCCGCACGCTTGACGCCGCCCCTTGATAGCCATACTCTGCGCCTCTCAGAACCGTATACATGCGTTTCGCAGTCCGCCGTTTCTTCTTCGGCTTCTTTTCATCTTCGGCCACCCATTGCTCCAAAAGCGCTTTGTAGGGCCCTAACACGGGACTTTCTCGCTTTTTTTCCAGCCGCTATTTGGGGACTTCTCCATCTGCTAACATCTTCTTGATCGTGTGCCGGGAATACCCGGTCTCTCGGGCTACTTGGCGTTGGCTTTTGCCTTCCACCAACACCGCTCTTCTGATTTTTTCTTTCTTCTTCACGTCCAACATCTCCTGTTTTCTCTCCGGTTTTAGAATTTAGCCTTACTATACCGGAGTTTGTGATGTGGCTCACTTTTCAATGATCATTTTTACCTTTGTCTGGCTCACTTTTAGTTTATCAAACACACATGCGTCGAGTTTTTCGCACATCTGGTTTATTAAGCTGTTGATGTGAAGCGCCAAGTTTGACATCAGCGAACCCGCAAAACGGGGTAAAATAAAAACGGGTTGCAAATTATTCGGGACAAGATTATCTGAGAGAAAAGGTCATTTACC
>JAAEUI010000477.1 GCA_024227475.1 Paracoccaceae bacterium
GAGCATGCGCCCACCGGCAAACAGGAAAGAGTTTAATGTTTTGCCTGCGGGTCAGCCAATCCATTGCAAGATCCCGCCAGTACTCGGCAGCAGAATCTCCTTCGATCGTTATTGCCGGAGCTCCTTCAAAACCGGCCAGGGCAAGTTCCGCGGCAACAACGCCGACCATTGATCCCCAGCCTGACCCGTCATGCAACATTGTTGGGTTGTCGATTTCGCGCATCATTTGGCTGCGCGGCCCATGATACTCCGCGATGCCGATCGCATGTCGAAGGATATTTGGATCAGCGCCATTCAGTCGAACCCCCAAGGCTGCTACAGCCAGGGAAACCCAAGCTCCGGAGGTGTGGTAATCTGTGACCGTGCCATGCAATGCCAGTCCGGCCCGGCAACCAATTTCATAGCCAATCACCATTGAGGTAAGTAGGTCTCTACCTGAGAAATAAGCATCCTTTTCCGCAAAAGCCAACACGGCAGGAAATAGACCGCAACCTGCATGGCCCTTGGCACTGCTGTATCCATCGTGTGCGTCCAGATTGTCGATCTGTGTAGCCCCGGCATAGGCGGCGCCCGCGACGCTCGCCGTCCTGCCGTCAAA
>JAAEUI010000478.1 GCA_024227475.1 Paracoccaceae bacterium
GCCGGGATGAACCGGTCCGAGCGGCGTCAAGTAGCCACCCGTTCCACGATCATTGGCTTCGGCATCCTCGCCCTGTTTTCTCTTGCCGGTGCAAAAATTCTTTCGGTTTTGGGAATTACGCTACCCGCCTTCCGCGTCGCAGGAGGGTTGCTGCTGTTCTATATCGCCTTCGAAATGGTGTTTGAGCGCCGTCAGCAGAGGCAGGAGAAGAGCACCGAGCGGGCAATCACCAAGGACATGATTCGCAATATTGCCGTCTTTCCGCTGGCCATTCCGCTGATCGCCGGTCCCGGTGCGATCTCTGCGACAATTCTGATGTCGGATCAGTTTATCTCGGTGGAACAACGCGCCATCCTGATCGGCATAATATTCGCGGTCATCGCACTGGTATGGCTGGTGTTTTTACTTTCTCAGACCGTTGATCGTTTGCTCGGAGAAACCGGGCGGACGATCCTGACGCGTCTTTTGGGTGTCATACTCGCGGCTCTGGCGGTTCAATTCGTCGCGGACGGAATCAGAGCGCTGATGGCGTCTTAGGGTCAGGCCTCATCAACGTCATTCGTTCTGCTCGAAGGGTCTATCTGCAAGATCGAGCACACCACCCAACCGCACCTCGCAACTGGGGCGTTATGAAGATCATCCTCGACGGGTCATATGCCCGCGAAGATTGAGTCAAGGATCACAAGGGGCGGGGCGGCATGGAACAGAAATCGGCCAGCCTCATCCGCGGTCGGGCAATTTCACTGTCATTTCCTTACCCCCAAGGCCATCAACCTTGTCGTGGGCGCGGATGAGTACTTCAGTTACCCCTTCTGGCACAGATACGCCGCCAAGAGCACGGGTAAAGGGTTGTTCATCTACATGCGGATGCCCCAGCATGCGTTCACCGTAGATCGTGCCGTCCAACCCAACCACATCCCAGCGGTCGGCGTAGTGCTCCCAGCCTGTATCGTCGTGGCGAACCGTTACGCTGAATCGAAAGGTGCCTTCTGATTCAGCTCTTACATTCACCCCCACAACATCAGCTTCACCGGCAAGGACGGTGGTGGAAGCAATAGCGAACCCCATAGAGAGACAGATTAACCTGATCATGTCGACATTCTGCACTGGTTGACTTAATCAAGCCACTCACATTCAAGTTATTCTTCGCGTGGGAACGGCAAGCACAACTTTGTTGTTCATCACCGCCGTAGGTTGGTCAAACAACTGTGTTATTCCCCCGGGGGCATTCTCTAGACCCAGGTATCCGTGAGAGCCATCGTGGCGATTTTTGCCGCATACATCGCATGCGATACTGAAAATGCCGCAAGCGCAATACCAGGTAGCCAAGCGGCTTTGGCCTTATAGGCGAACATGACAGCGAGAAGCGCCTGGGTTGCGACGAAGGCCAGCATGCCAGGTTCGATGATCGCGAGGTTGTCATACTCGCCGCGCATATAACCAGAGCCGGCAACAACCGCGAGACTCAGCGTCAGCGGGATCAGAAATAGCAGCAACTGACGTCGCCAATACAAAAGACTGAGGAGAACGCCTGCGGCAAAGCAAAGGGCGCCTGCCGCCGGAACCAGCGAGGTATAACCGCCCTGCAATGGGTTCATCAACGAGGTGAAGAACCACTGCGGTACCATTGTCATGAGCCAGATAACATTGTGCATGCCGCATGTTGGCACGAAGCGGCGACGATTCAGTTAAGAATTCACACGCAAATTAACCGGTTCATAAAGGCAATGTTAACGAATTAAGCCCCGCCGCTTCCTGTTCCGAGCGCGCGGGGCTATTTGTTTGTCGGGGATCCTCCCCGTTTCCGGCAACCTGGCCGGGGAAATTTTCAGGGCAGCCAATGAAGCTTTCCTGCATAGTTTTGAATTGTCAGCAACCAAGCTCTCAGACCCGTTCTTTAGACGGCGAAATTACCCGGCTGTGGCTTCGCCAATTTCGCGAAGCCTATTAGGACTTTCTGGCGGGGTCATGCCTCCTGTCCTCCTTGCTTCAACACCATTTCCATCCGCCAAACCCGTCGCCACCGCAGGCGATATTTAAGTACCGGCATCCACACGGCGCCATGGTTCATTGGACAGTCGAATGGTGCGCTTGAAACCATGATTCGTCAAGGGCAATTGGAAAACGTGAACAGCCCGATCCGGTCGGCTGACCATTGAATGTCCATTTTCGCTCATATCATGTCGTCAGCCTGAACAACCGACCTGAATTTGTTGGGCAATCTGCCAGCGGAAACAAACGTCGCGGACGGTGAGCACCTGATGACCGAAACCACCGACAAAGAACCGATGAGCCGCGAATGGAATTACCATCCCGAACTGCCGCTCGCTGATTCGTCGATTTTTAGGTGGCCGCCGGATTTCGGTTTTCTGATACGTTGGATCTTTCGAAACTGGCTGACGTTAGGGTACCAGTTTAGTTGCAAGTCTGGGACCGCAACGGTCCACGCTTTTAATTGCCGGGCGCTTCGGCCCAATTCCGTCGCGTTTGTTCTCGAACGTATTGCGGATATGCCCATCGAACAAACGCCCGACCTTGAACCGAAACCGCGTCCCACAGTATGGTTCAATATGGTCGGATTTTACTCTAGTTCTGGTTTTTTGGTTGGTCTGCTTCAGTTAAGTCACTACTCGGCATGTTTTTGCATTCCAGGAACACACGGGTCTTGCAGCTGGCGCAGATGCTCGGATTGAGTTTCGGGACCATATTCTCCACCATTTCACGCTTGCGGCGGAAAATGTATTCGCGGCCTATCAGCTTGGTCACGTGGAACTGGTCCAGTTGCCGTCTCAGCGGCGGGTACCGGCCAACCAGGTAAAGTCCGCCACCAAGGTTTTTGCGATTCCGGCATTCTTCAACCAACCACTCAGCCCCTGCCAGATCGATTCCAACAGACCCGTCTATCAGCAGCCCAAGATGCTTCTGGCTTGCGCGCTGCCGCTCCAGTTTGCGAAACTCTTTTTCCAGATACTCAACCGCGCCAAAATACATCGGTCCTTGTACCCGAATGAACATCGCCTGGGGGCATTCAGGTAGCCGCCAGTGAATTGGACTCATGAAGGGGCGGCCTTCCAGCTTGGCGTTTGGAACATTGACGGGCAAACCAGGGCGCATAGTCTGACGCAAGAAGAGCGCCAGTGAAAGGATAACCCCGGCATAGATCGCAAACTCCAGGTCAACCAGCAAAAC
>JAAEUI010000479.1 GCA_024227475.1 Paracoccaceae bacterium
GTGATGACGAGGGCTGACCCGGACCCGCGCCGTTGCATCAGATTCCAGATATGGGTCGGCGTCTCCGGTAACACGGGTTTGCCGCATGACCGGCAATGGAGCTGTGCCAGCCGTGCATACAGCAGTTTGACATAATCCGTGATTTCGGTCATGGTGCCCACCGTCGAGCGCGAGGTCCGGACCGGGTCCTTGCGGTCGATGGCAATGGCCGGTGGAATGCCTTCAATCTTATCAACCCGGGGGCGATCCATGCGATCCATGAATTGCCGCGCATAGGGTGAGAAAGTCTCCACATAACGGCGCTGGCCTTCGGCATACAGGGTGTCAAAAGCCAGGGACGACTTGCCCGACCCGCTGACGCCGGTGACCACGGTAATCTGATTCAGCGGGATGGCAAGATCCAGGTTTTTAAGATTGTGCTGACGGGCACCTGTTACTCGAATAGACTGATTTTTCATTCTGTTGTAATTCCACGATTCGCTGGTTTTTGTTTTGTACACTCCAGGGTCGGATCTATCTCATTTTGCCCCAAAGCATTTCCGCCACCAGGACACCAAGACACCAA
>JAAEUI010000480.1 GCA_024227475.1 Paracoccaceae bacterium
CGCAGGTCTTCGATGTTGGTGATGACAGGCATTGACGGCTCCGGAGTTGTTGTTGCCGAGTTTTACACAATGGCAATAGCAACCGACAAGGTACATTCGCCTGAGCTTGGTAAGTTGGATTATCCAAACACTGGTTGTCTATGACGTATCCTGAAAGCGGTGTCTCGCCTCCAGATAGACCGGCGCCAGCACAGCCACAAACAGGCAACTTCCAAAACTTTCAAGCAGCCCGAATACGAAGGACAGTATTGTTCCAATCGGTTGAAATCGGCCGGTTTCTGAAACGACATCCACGGGCACCGAAAGTTCATCGAGTATGTACCAAAGAGCCACGTTAAAAACTGCAAGGGCGACCGGACCCAATAGGAATTTGGTCACAATGGCCAGGCGATTCCCTTTGGTTAAGGCCGCGGCAGCCTGCAGGCCCAAGGGTTCTGATTGCGACGCGGCCGGAAACAAAACGCCGTAGGTTGAGATGGCAACAAGGTAAAATCCAGCGCCAAAGAGACAGGAAAGCAAAATTCCGACAAACCACCAATCTGTGACCAAAGGTTCCGGGTTTATCGGTTCTGTCATCAAAAAGACCAAGCCGGAAACCGCAACGATGGGAAGTATGACAGTTGCCCAAAAAGTCAGGGATACCATCCAATATCGAACCGGAGGAAACACACGGGAGGTCAGTATATCTGCAACGCCAAACGTCTCGTTGTTAAGACCTGCTTTGAAGGCGCAGTAACAGTATGCAACCGATAACATTATCGAGAATAGAAGGTACGGAATAGAATAGATAAGGTCTGTATCAGACGGCCACAAAAAGGACTCCAGTACCAGATAAACCAGACTAATAACCACTGCCAAGCCAATGGTTTTATTAAATATTACAATCGCAGAGGCATACAACCTTCTTTCCATATATCAATCTCTAAACCCGATGCGCGCCGTCCGCCAGTTCCTTCACAAATGCCAGCACATCCACCGCGCTGTCACCCGCACCCAGCTTCTCCACAATTGCTGATCCAACAACGGCCCCATCGGCCACTTCGGCCATTTCTGCCGCCGCATCAGGCGTCTTGATGCCAAAGCCGACACATATCGGCAGGTCGGTTGAGGCTTTGATCCGAGTCACCTCTGTGCCAACGGTCGCCGCACTTGCAGACCCGGCACCGGTAATCCCGGTGATGGCGACGTAATAGATAAAACCGGATGTGTTCTGCAGCACCTTAGGCAGGCGTTTGCCATCAGTCGTCGGGGTGGCGAGACGGATGAAATTCAGGCCCGCCTTGCCCGCCGGGATGCAGAGCTCGTCGTCTTCTTCAGGCGGCAGGTCAACAACGATCAACCCGTCGATGCCCGCAGCCTTTGCATCCACCAGAAACGCCTCAACCCCATGCGAGTGAATCGGGTTGTAATAGCCCATCAGCACAATTGGCGTGCTGTCGTCGGACTTGCGGAATTCGGTGGCCAGTTCCAGCGTGCGTTTCAGCGTCATGCCCCCTGCAAGCGCGCGCTGACCGGCCAACTGGATGGTCGGCCCGTCCGCCATCGGATCGGTGAACGGCAACCCCAGCTCAATGATATCAACACCAGCGGCGGGCAGGCCTTTGACCACCTCCAGCGAGGTGTCGTAATCCGGGTCTCCTGCCATAATATATGACACAAAGGCAGACTTGCCCTGGGATTTGAGTTCCGCAAATTTGGCTTCGATCCGAGTCATGTTCTGCCCTGTTAGTAGCGACCTGACGGGTTTGCGCGAAAGGACGGCGGAAATCAATGCAACAGGGGTAAAAAATTCCCGCCCCTTGACCACCGGGGCGACCCTGACATAGATGCGCGCGACACATATCTTCCAGAAGGTCAGGTTCATGGGCTTTAAAACCGGTATCGTGGGTTTGCCGAATGTCGGCAAATCGACGCTGTTTAACGCGTTAACCAAAACCGCAGCAGCGCAGGCGGCGAATTTTCCGTTTTGCACGATCGAGCCGAATGTCGGCGAAGTTTCGGTGCCGGATGCGCGGCTCGACAAGCTGGCTGCGATTGCCGGGTCCAAGCAGATTATCCCGACTCGGATGAATTTTGTCGATATCGCCGGACTGGTCAAAGGCGCTTCGAAAGGCGAAGGACTGGGCAATAAATTCCTCGCCAATATTCGCGAGTGCGATGCCATCGCCCATGTCCTTCGGTGTTTTGAAGATGATGACGTAACCCATGTAGAAGGCCGGGTGGATCCGATTGCGGATGCCGAGGTTATCGAAACCGAACTGATGCTGGCGGATCTCGAAAGCATCGAAAAACGGCTGACCGGGTTGGTGCGCAAACTCAAGGGTGGCGACAAGGAAGCAAAGGAGCAGGACGTTTTACTGCGGCGGGCCAAGGAGGCTTTGGAGCAGGGAAGGCTTGCGCGGACAGTTGAGGTTGCGGATGACGAGAAAAAGGCCTGGCGCCTTTTGCAACTGCTGACCAGCAAGCCGGTTCTGTTTGTTTGCAATGTTGAAGAGGAGAACGCCGCAAAGGGCAACGAGCATTCGGACCGGGTTGCGGAGATGGCCACTGCGCAAGGGGCTGGACATGTGGTGATTTCAGCGGCGATTGAGGAAGAGATCAGCCAACTGGATGCGGAAGAAGCGGAAATGTTCCTGTCTGAAATGGGGCTGGAAGAGGCAGGGCTGGACCGGTTGATTGTGGCCGGGCACGAGTTGTTGGACCTGCAGACCTATTTTACAGTCGGGCCGAAAGAAGCGCGCGCGTGGACCATCCGCAGGGGCACCCCGGCACCGCGGGCGGCTGGCGTCATTCACGGTGATTTTGAGCGTGGGTTCATCCGGGCCGAAACAATTGCTTATGACGATTTCGTTGCCTGCAACGGCGAGCAGGGAGCCAAGGAAAAGGGCAAGATGCGGGCTGAGGGCAAATCCTATGTGGTAGCCGATGGCGACGTTCTGCATTTCCTGTTCAACACCTGATCTGATTTCCTGCTTGCAAGACCACGGTTGTTTCCCGATGTTTTGTGGATGCAAAACGTCTTGAAACATGCGCGTCCCGGGCTAAGGCTCGCACCCTTCGCAATTCTGTCCATTGCTGGGCCAGTGCACGCGCATGCGTCTGACCAGGCGTTCGTCTTGTTGCTGCCGACTGGAGTTTACACCGCCGTGGGTGTGATTTGTGTGGTGCTGACCGTTTTACTGGTGGCCCTGATACCGCAACGCTGGATCAAAGGGTTTGGCGCAACATGCCTGCACCGGCTGCCGGGGGTGAAAGGGCTTTCGACGTTTACCAGTTGTGTCGCAGCCATGTCGGTTCTGTTGCTTTTCGTCATCGGTCAAACCGGGTCTCGGGATCCCCTGGCCAATCTGGCGCCGCTATTTGTCTGGACCCTGTTCTGGACCGCTTTTGTTATTGCAACCGGTATTTTTGGCAATCTGTGGTACTGGCTGAACCCGTGGTCAGGTCCCTACCGTTTGTTGCGCGCA
>JAAEUI010000481.1 GCA_024227475.1 Paracoccaceae bacterium
CAGGTTTACAGCCGTGTTATCCGGCAGGGGATCAATGTTGATGGTGTGGTCGATGACACCAGCTTTGATACTGCCCGCAGTGCCAGCGAAACATTCTTGCAGCAATGGCCTGTCGACAAGCGTCACAACGTTCTCATGGGTGCGGCTGCTTACCTGTACGCACAAGGGCCGCAAAACGGCGAACCGGTGCGGGATGCGCTGATCTGGCAGTTGGGTGCAAAGCGAGATGAGGGTGGAAACGGCCACTTCGGCAAGCTCAACGAAGTTGGGCAACTCAGTGCAGGTCGTTTACCCGGCATTGCTCAACAGATGCTGAACGCCCTGCGTCAGATTGGTTTGCTGGGCGAACCGATGTGGACAACATCTGGTGCCATTCTCTATTACAACGATGAACCGTGTCGAAAAGCGGCCGGTGTACCGGTTCGCTTAAATGGCGTTTGGCTGAATCTGTTGAATGCGACGGGTGGGCATCAGTATGCCAAAATGAGCGATGTACCTGCGCTTAAACGCGACCGTGCCAAAGCCCGTATTGATGACTTTGTACAGGACAAATTCCGGGGCATGATGCTCTCCACCGAAGTAACAGACACCGCGCGCGTTGTGACACGCACACCACACGGCAACCTGTTTGGCTATGTGCAGCGTGATCACGAGTTGGCCGCCATTCGACATGA
>JAAEUI010000482.1 GCA_024227475.1 Paracoccaceae bacterium
CAGGCCTCCCGTCCGATGACCTTGTAATCGACTTCCTTGGTCTCCGGATCGATGATGATGCGCTCCATGGCACCCGGTGCCGCCCGCCTGCCAAAGGCAATCTGAGCACCCTCCAGGGCCGGACCGGTGGCACACGAAGAGGAGATCAATTTGTGGCGGTTGCCCAGCACCAGCTCACCATTGGTGCCGATATCGATGATCAGCTGATTTTCTTCATGTTTGTATGGCTCTTCGGCCAGCAGCACACCGACATTGTCAGCCCCCACAAATCCGGCTTCAATCGGCAGCACGAACATGTACGAGGAGGGATTGATCTTGATGCCCAGATCCCGGGCCTTGATGTCCAGGCTGTGATGAAGCACCGGCGGAAACGGCGCCATGCCCACAAATTCAGGATCAAGGGATAGAAAAATATGATGCATGGCCGTGTTAAAGCCGATGGTGATGTCCTCGATGTCCTCGATGGCAAGACGCAAATAGGTCTTGCCCTCTACGGGAGCTTCAACCATCTCGGCCGGTCCGTCTTCGCCTTTTTTCTTTTTCTTCTTTTTTTTGGGCGGATAGGTGTTTTCAACCGCCTTGTTGATCAGCTCGTTGACCCCCTCGATAATGTCATCACTCATGCGCTGCAGACCGTCGGGGGTGGTCATGTGATAGGTGATGCGCGCCATGACGTCCTCACCATACTTGCACTGGGGATTCATCATCGATACCGTGTCGACAACCTCCATGGTGGTCAGATCACAAAAATAGGCCGCCACCGTGGTGGTGCCCACGTCGATGGCCAGCCCGTAGGCGCGATCCAGTTTGCCCGGTCGCACCCGGATGACCTCTTTGTCGTTCCACACACTGACGGTCACCGCCCATTTGCCGTCACGAAGCGCCACCGGCAGCTGCCGTAAGGCAAAGATGTCAATGGTCAGATCACTGAGCCCGTACTCGCGCTCCAACCCGCGACATACCCGCTCGAAATCGCCGGTGGGCTCCTCAAAGGTCGGCTCGTCCACCTCGACATAGTACAGTTTGACGGCCGGATGGTGCTCGATGAAAATGTCCCTGGCCGCTTTGCTGACCACCTGCTTGCCGGCGCGGGATTCTTCAGGCACAAACACCAGAATGTCATCTTGCCCCGTGGCCACACAGCCCAAGCGAAACCCCTTTTCCCGGCGCTCGTCATTGATAAACTTCTCTTCTTCTTCCTGCCAGGGGCTGACATGCGATATACTGGACTGAATGCCGTATTTTTCAAAATGCCCCTCTTCAATGCGAACCACACACTTGACGCAGACCTTTTTCTCACCGCAAAGCGCTTCAATATCCACCCCCAGCAAGCGCGATGCCTCTATCACTGTAATCTCTTTGGGAACTTCGCCTCTCCGTCCGGATGGCTGAAAAATTACCATCGCTTTGTCTTCATCCATTTACTCGACTCCTTATTTTGCACATGTGAATTTATTTTTTCTTGAACCCCTGGTTACTGAATCCATG
>JAAEUI010000483.1 GCA_024227475.1 Paracoccaceae bacterium
GGAAGCTGGAAAAAGAGGAAGGAGCCTCTAAGCTCGACTTTGCACATAACAGACGCGGGTTAGGGTACTGATGGTGCAGGATAGCTCAAATCAGCTGGACTTTACTGAATATCAGGGCCAAAGGGTGACATCCGAAAAGTCAAAGTGGCTTATCCATACGGCTGATGGCCGGTCATTTGAGCGACCTTAGAATGTGCAAAGTCGAGCTAAGAACCTATCCGAAAAATGCTAGATCAAACAAGATATGTATTGGGCAAGATGAGGGTAGACACGAACTAAAGCCGATGTATGATGGAAGGCATGGAAAAGAAACGCACCTATTTCCCTCCCACGACACCGCAACACCGGCAGCTGTTGTTCAAGACATGGGAGGAGACTGGAAATGTCACGGAAGCCTGTGCCAAAGCGCAGGTGAGCCGCCAGACCTTCTACAACTGGAAGCCGCGATTCGAGGCGGGCGGCTATGAAGCGCTCAACGCGTGTCGCAGCCATGCGCCCCACAATCCGCACCGCACGGCGCAAGAGGTCGAAGCACAAGTGCTTGAAATGCGTCGGCAACAGCCCGAATGGGGCAAGCAACGGATTGCGGATGAATTGGCGAAACGCAATAGTTGGGTGCCGGTGTTGAGTGCCAATACGGTGAAGCGTATCTTGCTTGAAGCTGGGCTGTGGCGGTCAAAGGATAGGCCAGAGAAAAAAAGACGCTCACCCGGTAAGGACAGCGGAAGAAGCGGGGCAAACGATCAATATTGACTTGTGTTTTGTCCCGGTGACACACGAACCAGCCCACAAGCTCCCGGCAGTCAGCGGGTCATCGGGACGGTTAGTGGTGGAACGTTCGGCGGAGGAAAGGGGGGAACGCGATTGGCCGGGGCGGGTTTTCGAAGACGACCAGCGGGACTATGCCCAAGCAATGCTCGATTACGTGGCCGCGTCCCAAGCCCAAACCAACCGGGAAACCAGGACCCCCAAACCGAGTGAAACCGTCTCGCTCAAGGCGCAAAAACGCGCGCTCCGTCAGGAAGAAGACCGATTACGCCTTGAACGCCGCGCCATCCGCCAACAACGGGCACAAGAAGATACTGCCTGGAAGACGTTAAAGGAACAACGTCGGCCAGAGCGAGCGGCCCAAAAGCACCGGACGGGGGCGGAACGCAAGGCCCAGGATGAGCGATGGCGCACGCTGCGTGACCAGCGTCACGCCACCCTGCAACACCGTGAAGCAGAAGACGCGCATTGGCGAGCACAGCGCCGCAGTCTCCGCAGCCGGTCGGACCGGTTACCGCTGGTGACCGCGTGGATCGCCATCCTGGTCATGACCGACAACTGTACCCGGCAATGTCTGGGTTTACCCTTGTTTGTAGCCGGGGCACCCGTCAC
>JAAEUI010000484.1 GCA_024227475.1 Paracoccaceae bacterium
CGGCTTCCTGGATGGGTCGGGAATTGATACCGACGAAGGGGTTCTTGTGAACGATATGCTGGAAACATCAATCAGTGGTGTTTTTGCTGCCGGTGACTGTGCCCAGGGCCCGGATTTCTCCACCGGTGGTAACGCTGTGCATGCAATTCAGCCGACTGCGACCGAGCATGGCCATATCGCGGCCCTCAACATGACCGGAAACAGGGCATCATATCAGGGCAGTCTGAATATGAATGTGCTTGATACGGTCGGCCTGATTTCCACATCCTTTGGTCAGTGGCAGGGCGTGGAAGGTAGCGAAAATGTCGAGCTGATTGATGCCGGTAGCTTTCGTTACACTTATCTGGCGTTTGACGACGACTGCCTGGTTGGTGCGGTTACCCTTGGACGTACAAACAATATCGGCGTCATGAGAGGGCTGATTCAGTCCCGCATAAAGCTGGGCGAATGGAAAGACAAGTTGCTGGCAGATCCAAACCGTTTGGTCGAAGCCTATATTGCCTGTAGGCAATAACCGGTTTTCAGACAACCGGAGCACCGTAACCGAAACTATATGGAACGGGGCCGGAAAAGGCGATCGCATCACCATCTTCCACCTCGGTTGTGGTATTGACCCTTTCTCCCACAAGACCAGTCGAAACATCGCGGCCATTTCGCAGTACCAAAAATATTTCGTCTATCGGCAAATTCAGATGGTGAATGATATCTCCGATCGTCGTTCCAGCCGGAAAATCCAGGATTTGAACTGGGCCTTCAGGTCCGGCGAACAGACTCATGCTGTTAAACAGTTTTGTCTCAACTGAAACAGTCGAGTTTCCGGAATTATGACCGATTTGATGTGGATTTTCCAGGGTGTCCATAGCGGATGTTTTAACCAGAAGCCTCTGAAAATGTCCACACGAAGCATCAACCTGTTATAGGTGTTTTATCAAGGTCACGTGCTGATCGGCGGAGAGAAAATCGGCCGAAAGCACCAATTGTGCAGGCTGATCTAACTGGAAATCTCAACGAGCGGGCCTCTCCCGTTGCAAGAGGGGTGTGAAAATCAAATCCAACGGCCGAGACAAAGTTGCGCGAGGATTCCTGTCGTTCGAAGAAACGGGAACTTAAGGTGCTCAAATGTTGCTGATTGCGCGAACCGCTTTCAATACTGCGGCCTGGGTTTGAGCAAGGTCCGCATCGCTGATGGCAAGTGACGGATAAAGCTTGCCCGGTGACTTGAAGATGCCGTTTTGGCGCAGTGTTTCATTGTAGATTGCATTGCATTGCGGCTCGTCGTGTCTGGCACTGCGGTAGTCACGGCACGGGGTGTTGGTAAAGAAGATGTCGAAAAGCGTTTCGTCTCCGCAAATCTGGTGTGCGATCCCGGCATTTGTTAACGCCTCCGTCTGCATCTTTTGGAGGGTACGACCGATCGTCCTCAGCTGGTCAAAAGCGCCATCGCGTCGCAGGACCTCCATCGTTTTCAGGCCTGCGGCGGCAGCGATTGGATTTCCTGAAAGTGTGCCCAATTGCATTAGCCATTTGTCTGCGCCCACGGCCGCTTTGTCGAAATGCTGCATGATCTCGATACTGGCCCCGATGGCAGCCAGCGGAAACCCGCCGCCAATGATTTTTCCCAACGTACAAATATCTGGAGTAACACCATATCTTTCCTGTGCCCCTCCATAAGCGAGACGAAACCCGGTGACGATTTCGTCAAAGATCAGCAGAACCTGGTGTTTGTCACACAGATCGCGCAATCCCTGAAGGTAGCCGGGTTTAGCGGGGATAATCCGTTGCAGTGGCTCGACGATAATCGCGGCAATGTCGTCGTTTTCAGCCAGCAGGTTCGCAACGGCGATGAGGTCGTTGTAAGGCGCAATCAGCATTTGGTCGGCGACACTTTGGGGAATTCCGCCGCTGTCAGCCACGGCTTGGGGAAAGTTAACGCGTCTGGCGGGTGCAAGGCTCATTTGCGCCTCAGCGCTCATCCCGTGATAGCCGCCTTCGAACTTCAGGATTTTGTTTCGGCCGGTGTAGGCGCGGGCCAGACGCATGGCGTACATATCCGCCTCGCTGCCAGAAGTCACAAAGCGGACCTGTTCACAGCAGGCGACGGCGTCAACGATGGCTTCAGCCAGTTCTATCCCTTTGCTGTTATTGGCAAAAAAGGTCATGCCCTTGGGGAGCTGCTCCAGCACGGCTTCCATAACCTCGGGGTGACCATGGCCCAAAAGCATTGGGCCGGACCCAATGAGGTAGTCGATGTATTCATTACCGTCTTCATCCCAGACCCGACTGCCTTCGCCCTTTGCGATTACCATGCCGGGGTCGAAATTTCCAAAGCCAGCAGCAGGCAAGACCTGTTGCGCACGGGATATCCATTCAGCTTGCGAGTTGATTTTTTGCATGTGTCAGGCCACTTCGAGTAACGGGGTACCAGGGATGTCTGGATGGGGAGCAACGCCAGGCCCGGATCCTTCGGGCGGCGCAATCTGTCTATTTTTGCGGATGGGTGTTTCGGGGCACAAACGCGGCGCGACACAGGATGCCAAGTCACAGCTGTTCAGTATTGATCCCTGCGGTGTCGAGGCGGCAAAATTGAGTGATGCTGCAGCTACAATAAATGAAGCAAGGTCAAACGTGTTTTCGTCAATCTTCATTGGAGGTCCGGTTGCTTGTCGTACGACTGACCGGAGAGAGAGCCGGTTGATTTTCATGAGTAGACCCCGACTGGATCACCCAGGGCACTTTCGTCGGGGTGGACGCCAAGGCCGGGCGCCTCTGGCAGGCGCAAATGACCATCGACATTGCGTGGTCCACGACCACCGGCGATATCCACCGTCAGCATATCCTGACAGGCCCAGACCGCGTGGCAATTCTCATCGGGTATGGTCGCGGCAAGATGCAGTGCCTCGGTGTCTGCCAGAACCGAACCGCCGGTTGCCATGACAAACATGTCGATGCCATGTGCCAAAGCAACGTCGCGCATTCGCGCCGCCTTTGTCAGCCCGCCAACGCGGTTCAGCTTGATACCAAAGACTTCCGCCAACCCGTCACACGCGATGCGGGCGGCGTCTTGCAATGTCACGAGGCTTTCGTCGACGGACACGGGCGCCGCGTGTTTGCCGGAAATGGCGGCAATGTCGTCAAGTGTTTCGCAGGGTTGTTCGAACATTACATTCAGATCCTCGGTCGCAGACATCACCCGCAAAGCCTGCTGTCGCGTCCAGCCACGGTTGACATCATACAGGACGATCTCACCGGGGCGGCGAATATCTTCGACGTCACGGACGCGGGCTATGTCGCGTTCCACGTCGCCGCCGATCTTGACGGAATGTGCGATATACCCCCGCTGACGGTAACGGTCTAAGACGGCGCGTGTCTCCTCCACTGTCTTTGCGCCGACAGACGAGGCAATCGGGCGTGGCGTCCGGGATCCACCTCCCATCAGGTCAGCAATCGGCAAACCTGCAGCTTGTCCGGCGATATCCCAGCAGGCCATGTCTATCGGGCTTTTGGCATAAAGATGTCCCGGGAGCGCGAGGTCCAGTGCCCGTTCCACATCCAATACACGGCGCGGATCCAGGCCCATCACAAAGGGGGCCATTGTTTCGATGCCTGCACGAATGCCGGGCCCGTGTGCTGGCACATAGGTATGACCCCAGGGGGTGCCCTCGCCCCAGCCCGTGATACCAGCGTCGGTTTCAACCTTCACCAAAGTTGCA
>JAAEUI010000485.1 GCA_024227475.1 Paracoccaceae bacterium
CGGCCCGATGGCGGATGGTTTCAAGCTCCGGCCGATCAATTTCACCGACAATGGCACCATCGAAACCATCGTTGAAGGCTACACCTTCTGGCGGGTCACCAACGGGGGTCCGGGCCTGCCGACCGAGGCGACGCCCTGGGATTCCGCCATGCCGGAATGGAAGCTCAGCCTGACCGAAGAACAGCGCTGGAAAATCATCCTTGCTGAGTACGATCTGGCCCAGAAAACCCCTCGAATTCCGGAGAGCCACGAATGATGCGTACTCTCAGAACGTTTGCCTTGTCGGCAGTGTCGGCAATCGCTTTCATCTCCCCCGTAATGGCGGCAAATGTGCCCGCGAACCCGATGCCTGAAGCGACTGAAGAGTTCGTCGAAAAGGGCCGGGGCATTTACATGAATCGCTGCAGCTTCTGCCACGGATTGCTTGGCGACGGCGAGGGACCGGCGGCCAAATACCTTGACCCGCGCCCGCGTGATTTCACGCTTGGCACCTTCAAGTTCCGCACCACGCACAGCGGCGAACTGCCAACCAACAGTGACCTGTTCCGCACGGTCAGCCGGGGCCTGCCGGGCACGGCGATGCAGGCGTTTGACAACGACCTGATCAAGAACGGGTTGAGCGAAGAAGAGCGTTGGCAGGTGATTTCATACATCAAGACCTTTGCCTTTGAATTTGAGGATCCTGATCTTGATCCGGTACTGACCGGCAAGGTCATTTCCCTGCCAGCCAACCCTGCTCCTTTCAATGCTGAGACGGTGGCTCGGGGCAAAGAAGTGTTCGAGCGCGCCAAATGCTGGAGCTGTCATGGCAAGCTGGGTCGCGGTGACGGTAACAAGGAATTCCGCGAAGACGACTGGGGCTTTCCGATCCGGATCCGCAACGTGACACATCCGTGGAAAATCAAGGCAGGCTCAGAGGTTAGCGACATTTACATGCGCTTCACTTCAGGCATCAGCGGCACACCGATGCCGTCCTTTGTGAAGTCACTTGAGGAAGCTGACCGCTGGGATCTGGCGAATTATATCAAGTCGCTTCAGCATGAACTGACCAGTCATCAGGCACTGAAAGCAAAGCTTGTGGAAGTGGACGTGCCGAAGGACCCCGCGGATGCTCTCTGGGACAGTGCCGAGCCGATGGATATGCGTCTTGCCGGGCAGGTTATTGCGCCGCCGCGCTGGCAGAATCCGAGTATTGAAATGGTCACCGTGCAGGCGATCTTCAACGACAAGGACATCGCCTTCAAGCTGACCTGGGACGATCCGTTCAAGGATGTCGTGCACGACGAAAGCCAGGAGTTTGACCCCGTTGAGCTGACAAAGGTCGGTGGCTTCAACTCCTATGTCGAAACCATCGACATGATCCCGCGAGAGTTGGAAACCCTGCGCGATTCAATCGCGCTGCAGTTCCCGGTGAAACCTCCGGCGGGGACAAAGAAACCGCATTTCTATCGTGGATCATCGTCTGATCAGGTGCATCTGTTGGTGTGGAAGGCTGATCTGCATAATGCCGGTGAGCGCGGCACTGAGGAGGGCAATGCCAGAGGCTGGAAACAGCCGATCAAACCGCAGGCGGAGGACGCACAACATATATCCGGCGGAGCAGTCTGGGATCAGGGCCGCTGGACCGTGGTAATGAAGCGCCCGCTGAACACTGGCGACAAGAACGATGTGCAGTTCAAGCCGGGTATTTTCACCCCGATGTCAGTCAATGCCTGGGACGGGTCGAACGGTGAACACGGGCTGATCATGAGCCTCAGCACCTGGCACTATGTGTTTCTTGAAGCCCCGACGCCAACCAAGGTTTACGTCTACACTTTGCTTGCGTTTCTGATCATGGGCGGTCTTGGCCTGTGGCTGACGCGTAGGGTAATCAATGCTAAAGAATCGGAGAAGGCCGGGGTCTGACCCCTACAGCCGATGACCTATGAAAGGGAGAAACTCATGAGACAAAAACTCGCATCAGTTACAGGAGCAGTTTGTCTTTTGGCGATGGCCACGGCCAGTTATGCCGATGGGCAGGCGGTGTTTGAGGCCAAGGAATGCGTAGCCTGCCATTACACCGAAGGCCCGGCCCAAGAAAAAACCATTGAGGACCAGCAGGCGAAGCTGGGGCCGGAGCTGTGGTACGCGGGTGATAAGTTTCAGGCAGAATGGCTGACAGCATGGCTGACAGACCCACAGCCCATAAGGCCGCTGAAATTCAATTCACTAACCGAAGACAACCCGGCCGACCATCCCGCCTTGAGCGCCGATGAGGCTGCATCGGTTGGAGAGTTTCTGATGGGTTTGACTTCGGGTGAAGTCGAGGCCGGAACCGTGAAAGTGAAGAAAAACGCTAAGGGTCGGCAGATTTTCACCAAAAAGATGCCCTGCAGCGGTTGCCATGAATACGCCGGGCGCAAAGGAAACGTCTCTGGCGGGCGCAGTGGGCCTTCGCTGGTTGATGCCGGTGTCCGTCTGAACCCGGATTGGATTCTGGCTTACCTGCAAAAACCGGAATTCTTCAAGCCGGTGAAAATGATGCCGGTGTTTGTCGGACTGCTGAGTGACAAGGACATGGCCAATGTCGCTGCCCATGTCGCCAACTTCAAACCCAAGAAATAACGCCGCGAAGGAGAATGATTATGAAATATGTAACAACACTCGCGGCAGTGACAGGGCTTACTGCCCTTCTGAACGCCGTACCTGCAGCAGCTGCCGACACCGAGATGGTTTACCAGTTCTACTGCGCTCAGTGCCACGGTTCGACGGGCAAGGGCGACGGGCCGAATGTGACTAAGGATTTCCCGGTCAGCCCGCGCAACTTCACCGATGCTGCCGAGATGAACAAGCTGAGCAACGCCGACGTTAAAAACGTTATTCTGGATGGCGGCCCTTCGGTCAGCAAATCACCGATGATGCCGCCTTGGGGAAAAACCCTGACTGAGGAAGAAGTGGATGGATTGGTGCAATACCTGCGTGTGATTTGTGCCTGTGAAGGCAAGCAGGGCTAAGCGCCTGAGTGGTGACTAGAAAACGAAGTAGAAAAGGATCAGAAGGATGACCACCGCGTTCACCGCCAGTCCGATGAAGATAACGATATCCACAGGGCGTATCTTTTTTGGCAGCGGCATGGATGACCCTTCTTTCTGGCAAAGCTGTAATGCGGTTGCAGCCTATCTGAAAACCGGCATCGGGTCCATCAAATTGGTACCCGCCAGAGCCGCCTTCACGGAGTGGATCCATGGCTGAAAAAAAAGGTTATGACAAACACCTGGAAAAGCTCGGACCGGGAATTTTCATTGTCGTTCTGGTCATCATACTGGAGGTGTTCTGGTGGTTTATGCACGCATGATGGAGAACGGAGGTCGATGAAATGAGGCTACATATCAAATTGTTAACCTTCGCTATGGCGTTGGCGGTGTGCGGCATAGGCTTCCTGCTTTTGGATGTTGCGCTGATGAATATGCAAGGCCTCAGCCTGATATTTCACAAATAGGCGGTTGCAGGTAATGGAAAAAGGTTTGGTCTGTTGAAGTCGGTTTCAAAATTTGGTCTGTGCGGTCTTTTCGCCATATTGTTCCTGGCGATGATGCTTGTCCTGCCGGGAACGGATCAGTTCGGTTCGCAAGTCGCGGCACAAGAAGCAGCAAGCGGGGACGTCGCCCCGGCAGTTACCTACGAACCTGCGCCGAAACTGACGGCAGATGACTACCCCAAAGTGGCGGGTGTCAACGGTCGGTTGGCGGTGTGGGTGTGCGCGCAGCTGCACCTGTGGTTCGCGGCTTTCGTTCTGGCGGTGCCGATCTTTGTGTTCATCATTGAGGCCATCGGCATTCGTACCCGCGACAAGCGATATGACGACATGGCCTACGAGTTCATCAAGGTCTCGATAACTGCCTATTCCCTGACCGCCATTCTGGGCGGGCTTCTGCTGTTCTCGCTGATCCTGTTTTATCCGCATGTGTTTACATATCTTTCGACGATTTTCAGCGGCAGCATGTTGTATTACGCACTGCTGTTTTTTGCCGAAAGTGCAGCACTTTACCTCTATTACTACGGCTGGCACTGGTTGCAGGGCGGGTTGCGGAAATGGGTGCATCTGACCATTGGCCTGATGTTAAACGCGATCGGCACCGGGCTAATGCTTCTGGCCAATGCCTGGCTGACATTCATGATGAGCCCGGCAGGCGTGGACCCGGCAGGCGTGTTCAGTGGCGACGAATGGGCGGCAATCCACAACTTCCTTTGGAATCCGATCAACATCCACCGTTTCGTTGCCAATATCGCGTATGGAGGTTCTATCGTTGGCGCCTACGCGGCGTTTAAATTCCTGACGGCAACCAGCCATCAGGAGAAGGCGCATTACGACTGGATGGGCTACAACGCCAATTTCATTGCCATCTGCGCACTGCTGCCGCTGCCCTTCGCAGGATACTATCTGGCTGCCGAGATTTACGCCTACAGCCAGCAGATGGGCATTACCCTGATGGGCGGTATTTTTGCCTGGCTGTTCATCATTCAGGCGGTGCTGATCGGTACGCTGTTCCTTTCAGCCAACTATTACCTGTGGTGCGGTATGGGGCGCAGCACCGGCGCCAAACGCTACACTGGATACATGAAGTATATCGCCATCGTGCTGGTCGGAGCGTTTCTGGTCTGGTTTACCCCGCACACGCTGGTTTTGACCAACGCCGAGCTGAAAGCGCTTGGAGGGCCGCACCATTCGATCCTTGGTCCGCTGGGGATCATGCCGGCCAAGAACACCGCTGTGAACGTGATGATCATTTTCACCTTCCTCAGCTTCTTGTTTTATCGCCGTGCCAATAAGGTCGCGACCGTCAGCTGGGAAAAAACCGGCAACATCATCCAGGTGGCCCTGTTCTCCGCGGCAATTGTCAACATTCTGTTTTTGGGCATTTACCACGGGTATTATACCAACACGGTTTACAAAGTTGCCGCCTCGATCCCACAGGTGTTGACAACGTTTTTTGTAATCATCATCAGCCTGATCCTTGACAGCTTTATCTACCGCGGGTCACGAGAGATCGGTCCCCTGCGCTGGGGCAAGATTCCGGAACGGGCACAATACGCGCTGTTTTTGCTGGCGGTTTCCTTTACCTGGCTGATGGGATTGATGGGCTATATCCGTTCGGGCATTCGCCAGCATTGGCACGTGGTCGATATCATGCGGGATGCCTCGCCGGATGCATTTACACCGACACTTGGCTATGCCGCCAATGTGGTCTCGGTCGCAACGATCATCTTCTTCGTTCTGGTGATCTTCGTGTTCTGGATTGCCCAGGTCAGCAGCAGTAAAACGCTGCCTGCCGGATACTGGAAGGAGTAGCCGCCATGCGCAAATTCCTGACAGTTGTTGCTTTCATGGTGATCACCGTCGCCCTGTTTTCCGGCTATTCGAACTATGGCATCCCGCAGATTGAACCGGCGCCGCCGCCGGTCGAGGAGAAGCTTGATCTTGGCTCAATGACGATGGATCAGTTCGTGGCACTCGGTGGGCGGTTATTCGAAGGCAAAGGCACCTGTACGCTTTGCCACAACTCGCTTGGTCGCGCGCCGATGCTGGATCAGATCGGCGCCAATGCTCAGGAGCGTCTTGATGATCCGCGATACGAAGGTGCGGCGAAAGATGTTGAAGGGTATCTTATAGAATCTCTGGTTGAACCTTCCGCTTTTGTCGTGGCTGGTTTTGGCAAGGCTGGCAGCAATGATACCGAAAGCCCGATGCCCAGCACCTCTGGTGGCGGCATCGCGCTGTCCGAACCCGAACTGGCGGCGGTAATCGCTTTTCTGCAAGACAATGGCGGGCTGGAGATCACGGTGGAAATCCCAACCGATATTGGCAGCGAAACCGAGGAACCGGATGCGGCTGGGTCCGGGGAACCGCGCCCGGCGATGACCAGTTTTCAGGAGCTGTCAGATGAATTCGCCTGCGAGGCCTGTCACACCATTGGCGAGGAAGCCGGTGATCTGGGGCCGAACCTGTCGACCATCGGCGCAAGCCGCGACCGGGACTATATCCGCCGCGCGTTACTGGCCCCCAATGCTGACCTTGCCGAAGGATTTGACCCCGACATGATGCCAGCGGATCTGGGCGAGCAGCTATATGCTGGCGAGCTGGAGCTGATGGTCGATTACCTGAGCAAGCTGAAATGAGGAGGCGGTGATGGGAATACCGAGACTACTGCAAGCCGTCCTTGTCCTCGTTGGGGTCTATTTCGGCTTTATCTTTGTTTTTGACTACGTTCTTGAAGCGGTGATACCGCGCAGCCTGTTAACGATGTACATGTTCTTTGTCACCGCCGGTGTCTTTATGGTGTTCACCTTTGATGAGGACAAAACCCGCGAACTTATGGCCCCGATAAAGGCGATGGTGGAAAACCCGCGAAACCGGGGCGGGCGAAATTTTGTTTTCATCGTGATCCCGTTGGCCGTGGGATTTGGTGTTTACGGTAAGATGCAGCCCAGCCTTGAGGCCCCGGTTGAACTTAGGACCATTCACCCGGCACCGCCCACCACCGCAAAGATTTACGGCGAGCGGGTCAATCTGCTGACGCTGGAAAACCCGTTCCGGAAATTCGAAAAAGAAGACCCGGAGCAGTTTGCCGAGTTGGTATCCGAAGGGGCCGCAGTCTACATCGAAAACTGCCAGTACTGCCACGGCGACAAGCTGGATGGCAAAGGCCCTTATGCTGCCGGGTTGAACCCGACACCGCTGAATTTCCAGGACATCGGCACCATTGCGCAACTGCAGGAAAGCTATCTGTTCTGGCGCATCGCAACAGGTGGGCCCGGACTGCCAACCGAAGCCGCGCCGTGGATTACCTCGATGCCGGTCTGGCAGGAGTTACTTGAGGAAGATGAAGTCTGGAAAGTCATCATGTGCTTGTACGATTACACAGGCCATGCGCCGTGTTCCTGGGGCGAAG
>JAAEUI010000486.1 GCA_024227475.1 Paracoccaceae bacterium
ATAGTGGTTTGGGCATGAAGCAATCCTCCTATAAAGGATGAATCACAAAATGCCCGAAAAGGGAATCCCCTTTGACTCTACGTTCGCTGGAAACGCTTTAGGTATATCCGACTGACAACTTTCATTTGAACACGAGTGTTGCAAGAAATCCGAAGGCTGTCGAGTCTGAGGCGGAGCAAGGATGGTCAGTTGAAGTAAGAGGGAGCGGGCCCGGTCATTGCCCGGTTTATCCGGGCAATCTGATGCGAGATCACCCGAACAATTCGGGTGATGACGTATTGCAAGACGATTTCAAAAATCTCCAAAAATACTCGGAAGAGGTTTGGAAGGGTCCTTCATTCTTTCGACGTGGGCTGACTTTATTGTTCTTAGAAAATTCCGGGCTTCGTCGTTTGAACATGGGTCGCTGATGACATCAATACGAGAGTCCCGCATTGCTGAATTCAGAGTTTTTCCCAAAACCCTTTGGTCGGAATCCTCCAGCATCTGAATGGCTTCCTTCAGAATTTCGGTGTCTGAGTTGAAAGCCACGCCATAAATAATCGCGTCATTATCCTCTCCCCAGAAGTCCGCGCAGTCTTCATGAAATCCTAGAAAGAACTCGGGATAGTCAAGTGGATTTGCCATCCTCCATCGCCTCCAACTCATCAATCATGCTGCTGATCAGCCCCAGCCCCTTGTCCCAGAACTTGGGATCACTGGCATCAAGCCCAAACGGTGCCAGCAGCTCCTTGTGGTGCTTTGATCCGCCTGCTTTCAGCATGTCGAAGTACTTCGCCTCAAATTCCGGATCACCCTCCTGGTAAACCGCGTAAAGCGCGTTTACCAGGCCATCGCCAAAGGCGTAGGCGTAAACGTAGAACGGCGAGTGGATGAAATGCGGGATGTAGGCCCAGAAGGTCTCATACCCGTCCATGAAATTGAATACGGGGCCCAGGCTTTCGCCCTGTACTGACATCCAGATGGCGTTGATGTCATCCGGGGTCAGTTCGCCTTGCGCCCTTGCGTCGTGCAGTTTGCATTCAAAATCGTAAAACGCGATCTGGCGCACCACGGTGTTGATCATATCCTCGACCTTGCCCGCCAACAGCCGCTTGCGCGCCGCCTGATCTGGCGCTGTGTCAAGCAGTTTTCGGAAGGTCAGCATTTCGCCGAAAACTGACGCGGTTTCAGCCAGGGTCAGCGGGGTGGACGACAGGAGTTCGCCCTGATCGGCCGCCAGCACCTGATGCACGCCATGGCCCAGCTCATGCGCCAGCGTCATCACATCGCGTTGTTTTCCCAGGTAATTCAGCATCACATAGGGGTGCACATCAACCACGGTTGGGTGGGCAAAGGCACCCGGAGCTTTGCCCGGTTTCACGGCGGCATCAATCCAGCCCTTGGTAAAAAACGGGGCCGCGATGTCAGCCATCTTTGGTGAGAAGGCTGAGTAAGCTTCCAGTACGGTTTTTTGCGCGTCTTCCCAATGGATTGGCGTGTCATCCTGATCCGGCAGCGGCGCGTTGCGGTCCCAAACTTCCATGGTTTCAAGGCCAAGCCATTTGGCCTTGAGCGCGTAATAGCGGTGCGAGAGTTTGGGGTAGGCAGCAACCACCGCGTTGCGCAGAGCCTCCACCACCTCCGGCTCCACATGATTGGCCAGATGCCGGCCCGTTTGTGGCGTTGGTAACTTACGCCAGCGATCCTCGATTTCCTTTTCCTTGGCCAGCGTATTGGTGACCCGGGCAAACAGGCTCAGGTTTTCGCTAAGTGTTTTGGCAAAAGCTTCCGCGCCCTTCTGGCGGGTTTGACGATCAGGGTCAGACAGCAAGTTCGCGGTGGCCTCAAGGTTCAGCTCCTCGCCGTCCACGTCAAAGCGCAGTGCTGCAACGGTTTCGTCAAACAGCCGGTTCCAGGCGGTGGCCCCGACAACAGATTGATCATGCAGGAATTTTTCCAGCTCGTCGGAAAGCTGATAGGGTTTCATCGCCCGCATCCGCTCCAGCACCGGTTGATACCTGGCCAGTGCTTCGTTCTCGGCCAGCAACCCGCCCAGATGCGCGTCCTCCAGCCGGTTCATTTCGAGCGAGAAAAACACCAGCGGTGTCGAATAATCCGTGATCGCGCCCTGCATGTCGGCGATGAACTTGGCCCGTTCGGGATCGGATGTGTTCTGGTAATAACGCAGCCCGGCGTAGGACATGATCCGCCCGGAAATCGACTGGATTTTTTCGTAGCGCCGGATGCAGGCGAGCATGTCGGCTGCGCCGAGTCCGGCAAGCTTTCCTTCATAGTCCGTGGCAAAGGCGGGGCATTCCTTGGCCAGCCACGCAAGATCAGTCGAGATTTCCGCACAGTCTTGCGCTGGGTACAAATCCTCCAGTTTCCATTCCGGCAGTTCGCCGAGATTATCGCCGGATGTGGCGTCGCGGGCGTCACGGGGCAGGTCGGGGGCATTACGGGCTGGGGATGCGAACATGGAAGGCTCCGGGCAAGAATTGGTGCCAGAGATTTAGGTGGTTCAGCGCCGAAGGGAAAGGGGGATAAAGGAGAAGTTATCGTAGGCCGGGCTTCAGCCCGGTAAGCCAAGGAAAACCTGTGCCGGGCTGAAGCCCTGCTTACTGAGAGTTAAAACG
>JAAEUI010000487.1 GCA_024227475.1 Paracoccaceae bacterium
CCGCAATCGCTTAAGCCCGACACACAAAACCAATCCGTCCCGAAAACCGGTGACGGAAGCCAGAAACCTGCGCTCGATCAGAAAATCACTGCAAACGGCCATTCATGCAGAGGTCTCCACTAGAGAGTCTCGAGATTTGTTTGAATCACGAACGAAACTCGAAGCTTCCTAGGTCACAGACCCATATACCGGCGGTTTCTACATCTACTTGTCTCAAGTTAATGTAGAAACGCTGTAGTGCCCGACTTCCGTTGTGCGGGACAAAGGGTGATTTCGAGACGAGAGCAGGCATCCTTCTCAAAGCGAGAGAATGCCCGTTTGTCAAAGTGGGTCCTCAGTCCCGCACAATCCGCACTGCCAAGGACTGAATACCGAACAGGATCGCGAGGGTAACGAAGCCGATAAACGGGACGCTTTTGCTGACTGCACCTATTGCCAATGGACCCAGCACATAACCTGCTCCCCAAAAGAAGTAGTAGCTTCCCGATATGGCGCCCTTAAGGGAATCAGGTGCGCTTTCATTCAATTCTGCAATCGACGCGACGCAAAAAATTCCCAGCCCAATGCTTGCCATCGCAAGAGGAACAAAAGCCCAGTGGCCGGGGAAGAGCGGGAATATCGCCAGTCCAGCCGCCGCCAGCGCCATTCCCCAGACCAAAAAGCCCTGCCGTCCGATGCGATCGGATATCGCGCCCGCAACGATCTGTGAAAGGCTGACCGCCGCGTAGAACAAAACGAAGAGCAGACTGATGGCCGTCGCCCCGAACCCGTTGGTCGAGGCGAGGGACACGGGCAGAACCGTGAGGAAGACACCATAGCCGGCTCCATAGAGCAGCACGCCCAGCAGCAAGACCATTGCCTGTACTCGACGAAGCAAACTGAGGAATTGTCCGAACGTCGGCCGGGTGTGGCTAGTGGGTCTAGATGTGGGTCTGAGAAAGATCAGAACGCAAAGACCTGACAACATGCACAGAACCGCAAAAGCGAGGAAAGGCAAACGACCCTGACCGTCGGGCGTGATGAGTAAGCCCAGAAGTGGTCCGGCGGTCAACCCAGCATGGATCGCCGCGTTGTAGATTCCGATGACACGGCCCTTGGCGGTCGGGTAGGCCAGCGAAAGAACGGCGGGGCCGAGCGCCCAGATTGGAGCCTCGCCAAGGCCCTGAACGGCGCGGCCGAGGAGGATACCGCCAACTGTTTCGGTTGAAAAATACATGAGACCCGATACGGCACACAACAGATACCCGATGACTAGAAACCGCTTAGGGCCGAGCCGGTCGGATAAGGAGCCGATTGGAAGCTGGGCCAAAAGATAGGCGAGAGCGAAGACAGAAGCGACAAGGCCTACGCTTTCGAGCGAATCTGTCATTTTGTGAATGCGCTGCGGCAGCAACGCGACGATCATTCCGACACCGAGCATCAGCAATGTTGCGGACATACAGAGGACGAACAGAGGAGTAGGTTTTTGCATGAGATTTGGCCTCTCGACAGCCATGCAGCCGGAGCGTGGGCATGGCCATTCGGCCACGCACGCATTGCGGCAGAAAAATCGAAAAAAATGGGAAGCGAGAGAACGCCTACAACATGCAAACCTGCCTCTAAGGCAGGGTCAGTCTCGATCTGCGAAGTCCCGCAACAGCGATTGCATCGCGTGCTTCAGCACGCAACACACCCGGCTATTATACGAGAGGCGGCGGTGAAACTGCGAAAATGCAGGCTGTCTGTTTCATCGGGATCGCGCTTCTTGAAGGACTTTGATGGCAACGACGGTATTGTTTTCAGATCAGAAAGTAAACGCGTGAATTGCCCGAGCGAACGGATGTCGCAATTGTCGTTTCAGCCTCAACGAGCAAGGCGGGCGGTATTAAATATGATCGTCAATGCCGATTTTCAAGCGAAACGCAGCATCCAACACTTCGGGGCCTAAGACCGCCATCAGACAATTTCAATCAGTTTGACAGTCCCGGCCCACGTATCTTTCCATGACAATCTCATCGGTCGTGTGGCGGCCCCTTCTCCGGAACAATACCGGCGGAAACGCCTCAGGCGGCCCGCCCCCTCAGCGCCGGGACGAATGCCGGTTTGCCTCCGGTCGGTGCGGCCACAGGCATCAGCGCTTTGCACAGCACGTCTGCCTCATAGGCGCGCAGGCTGGGTCTTGCAGAACCGCCGTAGCTGGCGGCGGTCTGTTCCAGTTCGGGAAACAGCATCAGGATTTCCTCGCGGGCGTCTTCGCTGATGGCATCCATCGCTTCTTCGCCGGGGTGGAAGCTTTCGGACAGGGCGCCCTCGGCCCAGACCACCTCGTGGCTGTCAAACAACATGTGGAAATACTCCACCTCGCCGCCCTCGGCGCAATACACGCCATCCCAGTTCAGCAGGTGTTTGGCCGGGATCAGGATTTCCGGTTCGCCAAACAGCAGTTCCGCCTGCGGACCGCACAGCACCATCCTGTGCTGGGGGGAGACCACCAGGTCATTCTTGTTGCCCAGCACGCCCTTGCGGATAACAATTGGCGCGAGGTTGCCGGTGGCAGGAACCCGACGCGAGCCGATCCAGCGGATTTGCTGAAGGCCGTTGTCGTAGGTCACAATCTGATCACCGGGGTGCAGCTTCTCTATCGTACGTTCACCCTGCCCGGTCAGGATGCGGGTGCCGCGCGCGAAACAGATGATGTTTTCGATCTCGGAAAAATTGACCACCGTGCCGTCCAGCAACAGCGCGGTGCCGCTCAGCCCGCCTGCCCCATCGTCAGGATTGGTGATGACCAGCGACCCCCCGTCCAGAAGGCCGTTGAAATCAAGCGTATCGCCGCCGGTTTCGCCGGTTTCTCCGCCGGTGATGGTTATGCCGCCGGTGCCGGTCTGGGTTCCGTCTATGGTAAAGGTATCGTCACCCGAGTCGCCTGAGACTGAATCGCCCGCCCCGACAGATATGACGTCATCCCCGACGCCACCGTCGATTTCGTCGGCTCCGTCGCCGCCTGTCAGCGTGTCGCCCCCGCCACCGCCGGAAATACTGTCGGCACCCGCGCCGCCGGAGACCGTGTCCGCGCCGGCATCTCCAGACAGGGTATCATCGCCGCTACCACCCAGAATGCTGTCGTCGCCATCTCCGGCGTTGACGGTTACACTGGTGGTTGCCGCTGATCCGTCGAATGTGTCGGCCCGATCCGTCAGGTCGAAGGTTTCAATCTCCGAGAAGGTCGTGGTGTCGGACCCGTCAACAAGTGTCCCGGCCTCGTCGCCGGTCATGGTTACTGTCACACCGGAGTTCAAAGCCGAGGCATCCAGTGTGTCGTTGTCGGTGCCGCCCTCGCCGCCAACGACCACGTCGTTGTCGAACCCGTTCTGCAGCTGGAATGTATCGGCATCATCGCCGCCATAGAGCGTGTCGTCGCCGACGCCGCCCTCTAGCGTGTCGTCGCCAGTGCCGCCATAGAGCGTATCGTCGCCCCGGCCACCGTAAAGTTCGTCGTCACCATCATCGCCGTAGAGCGTGTCGTTGTCCCGACCGCCATAAAGTGTGTCGTTGTCAATGCCGCCATAAAGCGTGTCGTCGCCCCGGTCGCCGTACAGTACATCGTCGCCTGCTTCGCCATAAAGAACGTCGTCATTCCTGTCGCCGTCAAGCGTATCGTCGCCAGCGCCACCGGATATGGTGTCTGCACCGCGACCGCCCAGAATGCTGTCGTTACCGTCCCCAGCATCAACCGTTATGCTGGTGGTCGCTGCGGAGCCGTCGAAAGTGTCCGCCTGATCAGTCAGCTGGAAATCTTCTATTTCGGAAAACGTACTGGTATCTGTGCCGTCGGTTATCGTGCCGGCCTCATCACCCGTCAGGGTCACATCAACCCCGCTTGTCAGGGCCGAAGCATCAATCTGGTCAGCGTCGGTCCCGCCTTCGCCGCCGTAAATGACATCGTCACCAAAGCCGTCTTCCAGCACGAAGGTATCTGCGTCATCGTCGCCATAAAGCGTATCGTCGCCTTCGCTTGCATTGATGGTGTCATCGCCGGTTCCGCCATAGACGGTATCGCTTTCAATACCGGAATCGATCGAGTCATCCCCGGCTCCGGCATCAATGACGTCTTCGTTGGCCCCAACGGGAATCGCCTGAAACAGGAGGTCGGTGATCCAAAGCGCCTGACCACCAGTGCCAAGGTTGTCGTAGTCGATTTCCAGATAACTGACCGGCCCCTCGATAAAGATCAGGACCGAGCCGTTGGCATCTGCCGAGCTATCGCCGCCTGGACCAGCGGTGATGGTGCCCCCGGATTCGGTTTCGTTGCCGGAAATCGTGATGTCCACAGTCAGCGGGTTACCGTCTGCATCATAGGCGCGGATGGTGACGACATCCTGCCAGCTTCCGGTGTCGATGTCGTTGATGCGGAACTGGACGTCTTCGACCTCGTCCTGAAAGCCGGACCCGCCGACAGCCGAAAAATCTATGGTTGTTGTGGAGGTATCGCCAACGCCGCCCGAACCGCCGAGTTGCAGGGCAGAGGTACTGTTGAAGGTTTCCCCTGGGCCAACATATTGCGTTGATGTGGATTCCACCGAGAATTGGTTGGCGTTACCGTCGTCGGTGAATGTCACGTCAACCTGAATGCCACCTGTATCAAGGCTGACACCTGCGCTGATATCCTCCTCGTCGACCCCTACCGCGTCCCAGTTGAATTCCAGGTCAACCGGCGGGTCGGTCAGACTGTCGTTGTTGTCGACCATCTCACCTTGCGGATCGCCGGTATAGGTGTCGTCGATGACGTCATCACCATCGGTGCCGCTGACGGTGCCGTCGGGAATGTCGGTCACATAGTCTGCGTAGGTGAACACCGCGTCGCCGGACTCCGCATCCGGGTCGGTATCAAAGCTCACGGTCTCGTAGGTGTGACCCACGATCAGCGGTTGTTCGGTCAGGGTGTAATAACCGGCCGCCGGTCCGCTCTCCACATGGAAGGTGACCATCTGGAAGGTTTCACCGGTGGTTGTGTCAAGCAAGGTCCAGGATTCTTCAGCGCTGAAGTCAACCCCGGTCGAGGTATTGCCCCCTACAGTAACCGTGCCGGTGGCGGTTTCGCCGGAGGTGTTGTCTTCCAGACTTAGCCCGGATGACCCGGCGCCATTGTCGGTGATTGTTGCCGTTCCGGAGGAATTTGCCGGGCCGCCATAGACAATAGAGCCCCCAACCGTTTGTGAAAACGTGAAATAGGGATCAAAATCGTAAACGTTGACTGCATAATCAGCCATTGCCTGCCCTTACTACTCTCACACGCGCCGCTCTTTGACGACTTCCCGGCGCTAACTACCGGGAAAATGGCAGTCAAATATGTCATTTTCTGGACTATGGCAGTGCTGAGGCACCGGGAAAGAAGTTGATCAGTATCGAAAAGGCAACAGTTTATGGGGTGCACTCGCGCTAGGGTTGCTGTTGTTTAGATTTCAGTAACTTATGCGCTACCGGGCAATTATTCGGATGACGGAGGAATTGCATCGGGGGGCTATCAATTTCGTGCCTGTCAATTGAGGAACCGGGGCAACTGATGAACCGATTGACCGGGGTCGCATTACCCTTTACCTGTATTGCCAGCTCAAGTCGGCAGGCAGTGAGCGGAAATGGTGTGTGCCATAATATGCGTTTCAAGCTTTTCTCAATTTACAAGGGATGCGCGAAACGCTGTCACATCAGATGCAGGAGCCAGCGTTTCCCATTTAATTTGATGCAAACCAAACGGAAAACGTTTTAGTTCCTGAATATCGCTTCCGGAGGCTATTATGGAAAATGGTTCAACCAACCCGCGCCGTCGCGGCCGCAACACACCGCGCCAGATCAACAAATCAGCGGATGCATTCACTTTGCCCGCAGAGCCGGCCATACGGCCCGGGTTTGGGTTTCTGGATGATGCATCACTGGATAAACTGAAACGCCGGAGCTTTGATCTGCTTGCGGACTACGGCGTTGTTGTCATCCATCCCGAGGCCATCGCGGCACTGACCAAAGCCGGAGCAAAACCGGGCAATGACAGCGACCGCCTGCGCCTGCCCCGCGAACTGGTATCCGAGGCACTGGAGGCAACGCCAAAGTCGGTTTCACTTTATGGAAAAACGCCAGATCGCAGCATTCATCTGCCGCGAACCGATGGCGGTTTTATCATGCGCACCGGCACTGGCGCCCATGGCTATATCGACCCGGAAACCACGGTGTACCGCAATCTTGACCTTAAAGCCGTTACCGAAATCGGGGCGGTCGCTTCGGGGCTCGATCAGATCGGGTTCGTGGCCCATCCCTTTGTCGCCGGGGTGCCCGAAATCACCGCCGACATCCACAGCCTTGGCACCATGATCCGGCACACCGGCAAACATTGCTGGGTGCAACCCTACAGCAAGGAAAACATTGAGTTTCTGATGAAAATCGCTGTCGTGGCCGCTGGTGGTGAGAAGGCCCTGTGCGAACGCCCGCTGGCCAGCTGCATTACCTGTTCCTTCTCGCCGCTGGAATTCAAGCACATGGATACCGAGGTCATCCTTCAGGCCGGACGGCACGGGCTGCCGCTGCACGCCTGCAGCCTTCCGTCGGCCGGCGGGACCGCACCATTGTCAACGGCAGGAATGGTGCTGATGGCGGCGGCGGAAATTCTGGCGATGATCACCATTGCGCATGTGCTGGTACCCGGCACCCCGGTGATCGCAACACCTCTGATGTTCTCGCTGGATATGCGGACCGGCAGCGCCTTGCAGTCGAGCCCGGAGACCCTGCAGGCGGCCAGCATGGCGGTGCAACTGATGAAACACGGGTTCGGCCTGCCGACGCACACCTATGGATCCGGCTCTGATACGCCTGATGTCGACATGCAGTCGATGGCCGAACGCGCCATGCTGGCCCAGACCGTTGTTACCTCGGGCGCAGATATTCTTGGCGGAATCGGCCAACTGGAATGCGCTACGGTGTTCAGCCCGGTTCAGGCGGTGCTGGACAATGAAATCGGTGCCATGCTGCGCAAGTTCATCGAAGTTTCCGAGGTCAGCGAGGCGAGCCTGAACTGGGAGGAAGTTTCCTCGATCCGCACCGGCGGGCATTTTCTGGACAGCACCCACACGCTGGCGCAGTGCCGGATACAACATCAGCCTGACGTGTTCCTGCGGCAGGGGCGGGATGACTACGAGGCCGCGAACCGACGCACAGCCTTTGAGCAGGCCCGGGACAAGGCCCTGACCCTGATCAAAAACGCACCGGAAGAGGGGCTGCTGGACGCGGACAAAACCCGGGAGATCAATGCGATCATCAAGGCGGCAGACAGGTTGATCTTGAACAAGGGCGGCGCAACGGAAGTGATTTGAGTTGCCGGGTGCCGGTGCTGGCTCCCGGAAACTTCAGAGGCTTTTCCTGAACGCCAACATGTCTGAACGTGTGAACCCGCAGTTTGAATAGAACTTATGCGCTTTGAAGTTGTCGTGGTCCGTCAGCAGCGTTATGCGTTTGACCCCGTCGCGCCGGCACATCTCGGCGAGGTTTTTGACAAGGGCCTGCCCAATACCCTTGCTGCGGACGCCGGGCTCGACAATCATGTCTTCAAGCAGGGCAACCCGCGTGCCAAGCGCCGTGCTGACGGTGTAAAGCAGGTTGACCATCCCAACCAACCTGTCGCCATCCTCGGCAACAATAAGCCTGCCGATGTTGGCATCGGCCAGAATGGCTTTCAAGCCCCGTTCCTGTTTTGACGGATCAGGCGCAAACTCGGCCTCCTGGCCAAACAGCAGCGCCAGCAGAGATACCATCTGCGGGATGTCCGATTCAGTTGCAATTCTGACGGTGGCCATGGCGACAACTCCAATGCCTGTGGTTCGAAAAGGTTAGGCGGGCAACTGGAAGAAGTCCATTGGAAGGGTAGAGGGCAGATCACCGAGGCATCGTCTTGGAACCGTAAAGGCTGCAGGGGCCTGAACAGATAGATCTTTGGGTGGCTGTCGCTCTGCCCTTCCTGAGAGATAGGTGACACTTCATACCGGAGACATAGGTTTCACAATTGGCGCTTTGCGGGGAGATGCAAAGTGCCTTGGAAGGAGTGAAACTTTTGCTTAGTTTGAAGCGCAAACGAAAAACTTCGTTGTTTTCAGCATCATAGAACGGTGGTTTCTACATCAACTTGTCTCAGGTTAAGGAAAAATGCTCTAACAGGCAGATTTCTGAAACAACCGGTGTATAGGGTTCAAATAGTAACCGAATAGATCTCATCCGGTGCTGTGAACCCTTTCATACGGGTAAGACCGACTGGCTCTATTCCACTTTGGTCGCGAATAATAGCCCAGGTTTCGTTATCGATGAGAATGGAACATTTCGCTGATTTGGTATGTGCTTCCAGACGCGCGGCGTAGTTCACTTTGTCCCCGACACAGGTGTAAGTCGCACGTTCGGTCGTTCCGGTATATCCCGCAACGACTTCACCAGTAGCAATGCCGATACCAATGTTTATCTCTGGCTTTCCAATGGCGATCTGCTCCTCGTTGAACTGTTCCAGAATCGCAAGCATATCTCTGGCAGCAGCGACCGCACTGTCGGCATGGTTGCCAAGTGGTTGTGGTGCCCCGAACAGCACCATCAACCCATCACCGATCATCTGGTTGACCACACCCCCATTGCTTTCAATCGCCTCGAACATCAGCGTGTAATAGATGTTCAACAATTCAATTGTTTCTTCGGGCGGCTGGCTTTCGCAAAGTGCGGTGAACCCGCGAATGTCACAAAACATCACCGAAGCCGGTACATGCCGCCCACCCAGCGAGAAACCGGATTCCTGCAGGTCTTGCGCAACTTCACTGGTGGCAAACCGC
>JAAEUI010000488.1 GCA_024227475.1 Paracoccaceae bacterium
CACCGTCCTGGGCAACTTTGCGCACTTCATCGAGCAGATCGTCCACCTGGGTTTCGACGGGCCGGATTTCGATCTGGGGATCGACCAGCCCGGTCGGGCGGATCACCTGTTCGGCAAACACGCCGCCGGATTGCTCCAGCTCCCATTTCTGCGGGGTTGCTGAAACGAACACCGATTGCGGCCGCATGGCGTCCCATTCCTCGAACTTGAGCGGCCGGTTGTCCATGCAACTCGGCAGCCGGAAGCCGTGTTCGGCCAGCGTGAACTTGCGTCGGTAATCACCTTTGTACATGCCGCCGATCTGGGGCACGGACACGTGGCTTTCGTCGGCAAAGACAATGGCGTTGTCCGGGATGTATTCAAACAGCGTCGGGGGTGGCTCCCCCGGCGCCCGCCCGGTCAGGAAGCGCGAATAGTTTTCGATGCCGTTACACACACCGGTTGCCTCCAGCATTTCCAGATCGAAATTCGTGCGCTGTTCCAGCCGCTGGGCTTCCAGCAATTTCCCCTCGTCCACCAGATGTTTCAGGCGGACAACCAATTCCTGCTTGATGCCTTTCAGTGCCTGATTCATCGTCGGGCGCGGTGTCACGTAATGCGAGTTGGCGTAAATCCGAACCTTCTCCAACACGGCGTGTTTTTCGCCGGTCAGCGTGTCAAACTCCACGATGCTCTCCAGTTCGTCGCCAAAGAAGGAAAACCGCCAGCCCCGGTCTTCAAGGTGGGCTGGCCAGACCTCGAGGCTGTCTCCCCGTACCCGGAAATATCCGCGCTGGAACCCCGCATCATTGCGGCGGTACTGCTGCGCCACCAGATCCGCCATCACGGTGCGCTGGTCGTAGGAATTGCCGGTGATCAGGTCCAGCGTCATCGCCGTGTAAGTTTCAACCGAGCCGATGCCGTAAATGCATGAAACCGAGGCAACGATCACCACATCGTCGCGTTCCAGAAGCGCCCGGGTTGCCGAGTGGCGCATCCGGTCGATCTGTTCGTTGATCTGGGATTCCTTCTCGATATAGGTGTCCGAACGCGCCACGTAGGCCTCGGGCTGGTAGTAGTCATAAAAACTGACGAAATATTCGACTGCGTTGTCCGGAAAGTAGGATTTGAATTCGCCAAACAGCTGCGCTGCCAGAGTTTTGTTTGGGGCCAAAATGATAGCCGGACGCTGGGTCGCTTCGATCACCTTGGCCATGGTGAAGGTCTTGCCGGTGCCGGTGGCTCCGAGCAGAACCTGATTTTGTTCCTGATCGTTGATCCCCCCGACAAGCTCCTTGATCGCCGTCGGCTGGTCGCCCGCGGGTTTGAATTCCGTGTGCATAACCAATCGTTTGCCCCCCTCCAGTTTTGGGCGGGCCTGCTTGGTTGTGCTCGTCGGAGCGGGGATTGCGGCCTCAGTATCCTGCATCGGCGATTCCTTTCGGTTGCTCTAAGATGATCTACTTTTGTTCTTATGCAAGGGGGGGGCCGGGTTTCTGTTGTGCAGAGCAATGCCACATAACCGGAGGTTGTGAAAAGATGGCCCGCGGCCTCCTGGGCGGAAACCCCGACATTTGATAGCCAGTAGCCCGCAAAGAGATACAAAACGTTGATTCGAGGAGGATCTGGTTAACCGTTTGTTTATCAATAAGTTTAACATAACTACCTTGCTCAGAAGAAAATGAGCGGATATCCACCCAAAATGCCACCAAGTATGAAGAACCCGTTTATCTCTAAGGCGAATATTCGGCAAAAATCCGCAACTTTTACGAATTTTCATCGTTGCTTTTATAAATATTTTCGCGGTAAGGTTGTTGGGCAAGCAGCAAGACTGGTTACCAACCGGGTGCATAACCACCACCCCACCCCTCGCTCCCGTGCACTCGGTTGGTAACCATCGCTTGCCCACCCGTTCAGAAAATCCGACGCTTTCACAATAAAACCGCTCAGATGTGGCATTGTGTTCTTTCCCTGTGCCGCGCAATTGCTCTATGGTGTTGTGCAGACGGAACGGAGAACACCATGCAGGCCCGCATCTATCAACCCGCCAGAAACGCCATGCAGTCAGGTCAGGCCAAAACCAAAAACTGGGTGATGGAGTTTGTCCCTGCTCAGACGCGGCAGATTGATCCTCTGATGGGCTGGACAGGTTCAGGGGATATGAACTCCCAGGTCCGCCTTACGTTTGACAGCAAAGAGGCGGCAATTGATTACGCCAAAGAGAATGGCATTGCCTGTTCCGTGACCGAGCCGCAAAAACGCAAGCATATCGTGCGCTCGGGCGGTTACGGCGAAAACTTCGCCACCAACCGCCGGGCGATCTGGACGCATTGAACCAGTGTTTTTCCACTTTGGCCCTGCAGGTCAGTGCATCCGTGTGGGTATGCAGTAACTTTTGTCAACTTTATTCCGACGCACGTTGTTAAGCGGAAAAAACTCGACATCAGTCAGTTTTTCAATCGCGTCCACCGAAACCCGGTGCTGTTCCAGATAGTCATCATTATCCGGCCATTCGTCGTCGGTATTGCGGTGATCGTAATTGCCCATCAGATAGGCAAACACCCGTTTATTTTCAGTGTTGTAGATGATTTTATACATGCCAGCTGGGACTGTTACACCATTGGGGCATTTCACGCCGCTTTTCCCTTTGTTGGCCTTGCAAACGGATGGTTTGTTGTAGGGGTGTTCAGGGCGAACGCCGGGAAGCCGGATTTCGTAACCACAGGCGTTTTGTGACTTTTTCACCACGATGGTATCTCCGTCTTCGTTGCGGTGGACCGGGCCAGTGATAACAATTAGATCCTGACCGTTCATTGCTAGTGTCTGCACATGATCCTCCAGAAATCGCCAGTAGCTACCGTTAAAACCGTTTTGGAATTGTGGGACCGCATTTGAAAAATAGAAGGTATCTTCCATGTGTGTCTGATCAGCCTGAAAATCGGCCGACGCCGCCTGATGCCCTCGGGCGAAGCCCGATCCGGTGTAGTCTGTGTTTTTTGCGACCGGGGCGTCGTCGGTCACCGCGGTTTCGAATTTCCATTTGTCCGGGCGCTTGTGGGCTCCGCAGACAACCGATCGGTTCAGCCTGGCCATCACCCAGACTGGCTGTTTTGTTACCGGATTGTGCAGTAAGCAATAACGATCGCGGCATATCCGGTCGAACCCCCAAGGGGCATTCTCTGGTTCGCGATCGAGTTCAAAGTGAACCTTGGGCAGGCCGACGGTTCTTTCTATCTCTTTGAGAATGTCAAACTTCTGAGCGGGCGGGCAGGGGTCTTCATCGGTTTTGGCAGCAGCACTATGGGGAACCACTGAAGCGGCGAGAATCAACGCTAAGCAACTAAGGGGCTTTTTCATAACAACCTCCAGAAAGGCGGACAGGGAATCCAGCACCGGTAATTGGTGCCGGAAACTGCTGTTTCAGGCATTTTCATCCGGGTCCGGAACTGACGTCGGCACGGTAGTTTCGGCAGTTGCCGCGGCAGCGGCTGCATCTGCTTCCGCTTTTTCAGCGCGCTGGCGCGCCTGTACTGCTTCGGTTTTAAGACGCGCAGCTTTTGCAGCAGGTGCTTCCTCCGGTGGCCCGCCAGCCGCACCACTGGTCACCTTCCCGGCCAGATAACCGGTGCCCGAAAGGCCAATCAGAACCAGAACATTGTTGGGGATATTGACGAAATCCCCCGCCTCAATCGATAGCATTAAAAACAGCCCC
>JAAEUI010000489.1 GCA_024227475.1 Paracoccaceae bacterium
ATAACTCAGGACCCGGTAGGCGTCACTCAACGCAGGGGTGGTCCACTGCCAGCATTCTCGGTTCAGCCCGAGACCGTGAACCAAAACGGCGAAGGGCGCGTCGACCGGTCCTGTGAGCTCGAAAGCTGTTCCATCGGGTGCGGTCGGCATCAGCCCTCCTCTCCGAGGGGGCGATAGGCGGCCACCTCGACCTCAACTCTAATATCAAGCAGAAGGTCGCTGACTACAGACGAGAGCGTCGGCAGTTCGTGCAGGAAACAGTCACTGTAAACCGCGTTGAGGCTAGGAAAATCACTGCGGTCGCGCAGCCAGACCATCGCTTTGACAACATCATCGCGGGTGCAGCCAGCCTCTGCCAGGGTGGCGGTGATATCATCCAAGACGGCACGGGGCTGTTTTTCCATGGTACCCTTTGTCATCTCGGCTTCTCCTTTCGAACTAGCCTGCCCTTTCCGCAAATCTTGATTTTGGCATTTTTCGCCATTCGATGACGAATTTTCGCATGTCTTGTGATCGAAAGCTGCTTTGAATGAGAATCACGACGACAAGGGAAAGCCGCAATGCCTGAAATCAAAACCTATAAGATGCTGATCGACGGGGCCTGGGTAGGTGCCGCGGACGGTGGACTGTTTGACAGCACCAATCCCGCCAACGGAAAAATCTGGAGCCGCGTACCCGAAGCCACAGAAGCCGACGTCAATCGCGCGGTAGAAGCGGCGCACCGTGCGTTCTCGCAGGGGCCCTGGGCCACAATGACCCCAACCGAACGCGGCAAATGCCTGCGCCGTCTGGCTGAGCTGCTGGCTGACCAATCAGAGGAACTGGGCAGAACCGAGTCTGTCGACACCGGTAAAATGCTGAAAGAAACCCGCTGGCAGGCCAAGTACATTGCCGAGTTTTTTCAATTCTATGCCGGTTGTGCCGACAAGATCAGCGGCGAAACCCTTCCCATCGACAAACCCGACATGTTTGTCTTCACCAAGCGCGAACCACTGGGCGTGGTTGCCGCCGTAGTCCCTTGGAACAGCCAGCTTTTTCTTGTCGCGGTGAAAATCGGCCCGGCGCTGGCTGCTGGCAACACAGTTGTGTTGAAGGCGTCCGAGCACGCTTCGGGTGCCATGCTCGAATTTGGCGAACTGGTGGAGGAGGCTGGTTTTCCGCCGGGTGTGGTCAACATTGTCACCGGCCACGGTGATCCTTGCGGCCGGGTTCTGACCTCGCACCCGCTGGTAGCACGGATTTCCTTTACCGGCGGGCCAAATGCGGCACGCCACGTGCTGGAAAATTCAAAGCGCAACTTTGCCCAAGTGTCGCTGGAACTTGGCGGAAAATCTCCCTTTATCGTTTTTGACGACGCCAACATCGAAAGCGCGGTAAACGCGTCAATTGCCGGGATATTCGGGGCCACAGGACAAAGCTGTGTGGCTGGGTCGCGGCTTTATCTGCACGAGGATATTGCGGACGAGTTTCTGGAACGGATGACGGCACTGGCCGGTCAGATCAGGATCGGCGATCCGCTGGAAGAAGCGACCCAGATGGGGCCGCTTTGCACCCTCGGCCAACTGGAACATATCAAGGCTGAAGTTGCCCATGCACAAACCGAAGGCGGCACTGTCCTGACCGGTGGCAAACAGCCGGAAGGCTTTGATGAGGGTCTGTTCTATGAGCCGACAATCATCGATTGCCCGCGGCAGAACCTGCGAATCGTCGACACCGAATTGTTTGGCCCGGTTTTGTGTGTCCAGCGTTTTAGAACCGAAGACGAGGTAGTCACCCTGGCCAATGACACCGAGCATGGGCTGGCAGCTGGGATTTTTACCCAAAACAGCGCTCGATCTTTGCGCATGGCTGACGCGGTTCGTGCAGGGATTGTTTGGGTCAACACCTACCGCGTCGTCTCGCCCATCGCCGAATTCGGCGGCTTCAAAGGTTCGGGTTATGGCCGCGAAAGCGGGTTCCAGGCGATGTACGACTACACCCGCCCCAAGACGATCTGGATGAACACATCGGATGAGCCGATGGCCAACCCGTTCGTGATGAGATGAGAATTCGCACCCAGGATAAATAACAAACCGGACTGGCATGACCCCGGACAAAACTTTGACAGATCAAAGCAAAATCACCAGAGCCGGGAAAAAGCTCTGGTATCAGGAGAGAGGGAAGAAAGTATGAAATTCCACATTGCCATAAACATGGAACGCATGGACGACAGCCTGGATATGGTTGCTGTTCGCGATCACACGCTGGACATGGTGAAAACTGCGGAACGGGGTGGTTTCGAAATTGCCTGGGCCGCCGAGCATCATGCGATGGAAATGACCATCGCGCCAAACCCGTTTCAGATTTTGACATGGTGGGGAGAGCATACCGAAACCATTCGTCTGGGGTCAGCGGTTGCAGTGGCCCCCTATTGGACTCCGATCCGGTTGGCGGGCGAGGCCGCAATGGCAGACCTTCTAAGCGGCGGTCGCCTGGAGTTTGGGATTGGTTCGGGCGCTTATCAGCGCGAATTTGACCGGATGCACCCTGGCCTGAAACAACCGGACGCGTGGAGGTATATGCAGGAGATGTTGCCTGCTGTAAAAGAATTGTGGGCCGGGGATTATGCCCATGACGGCGAATACTGGTCTTTTCCAACCTCAACATCGGTGCCCAAACCGCTGCAGGCCCA
>JAAEUI010000490.1 GCA_024227475.1 Paracoccaceae bacterium
CTACCGCTGTATTCGGTGATGAAAACCATCCCGCCGTCCTTTGTGCGGGCCGCCAAATCCATGGGTGCAACCCCGTGGACGGCGTTCTGGCGGGTGTATTTCCCGCAGACAATCCCGGGCATCGGTGCAGGTGGTATTCTGGTGTTCATTCTGGCGATCAGCTTTTACATCACACCGGCCCTTGTCGGCGGCCAGGACGGTACGATGATTTCAAACTTTATCGACTTCCACATGCGCAGTTCGCTGAACTGGTCGCTGGCCGCGGCCATGGGCCTCGTGCTGCTGGTGATCGTACTGTTCCTTTACTGGATCTACGACCGGATCGTGGGCATCGACAACATGAAGCTGGGATAAGAGCATGAGCGAGAAACCACAAGAATACCGCTACATTCCGCCCAAGCCACCGCTTTGGTTCACCCTTGCCTGGACCGGCGGGTTTGGGGCCGTTGTCGGCTTCCTCACCGCTCAGGGGCAAGCGAGCTATATGATCCCCTACCTGCTGGCAGGCGGATTATTTGTCGCCGCTATGGCCTTTGTTTCGGTCAATTTCCTCAAAACCCGTGCGATTGCCGGCCCGGTATGTGCCATCGTTTTCTTTATTCTTGGCTTTGCTGTGTTCAACATTGCCTATGGGGTTCTGGTTGGCATCCTTGGATTTGTTTTCGGGCGCATGTCGATCTGGCTGTCCTCGGGTGACTACCGGCTGAACCAGCCGCCGTATGTGACATCGCGTGAAGTCCTATGGTTCTATACCTTCCGCACCATTTGCGGTTTCATTTTCATCTTTCTGATCACGCCGATTCTTATTGTCATGCCGCTCAGCTTCAACGTTCAGCCGTATTTCAGCTTTACTGCTGAAATGCTGTCGTTTGATCCCGCCGGGTTCTCGCTGCGCTGGTATGCCGATATCTTCCACAACGGTATGGTCAATCCAGAAGCCACCACCGGCTGGTGGTCAGACATGTGGAACAACGCGCAGTGGGTGCGCTCGGTGCGTAACTCCTTTTATATCGGCACTGTTGCAACACTCTTTGCTACATCCATCGGTACGTTGGCAGCAATCGGCCTGTCACGGTCGGAAATGCCCTACAAAAAACCGATCATGGCGCTGCTGATTTCGCCGATGATCGTGCCGCTGGTGATTATCGCATCCGGTATGTTCTTCACATTTTCAGACTTCGGCATCGCCAAAACCTACACCGGCATCATCATTGCCCACGCGGTTCTTGGCACACCTTATGTCATCATCACCGTAACCGCGACATTGGTTGGGTTTGACGACAGCCTGACCCGGGCCGCCGCCAATATGGGCGCCAGCCCGCAGCGGACCTTCTTTAAGGTCCAGATGCCACTGATCCTGCCTGGCGTGATTTCCGGGGCTTTGTTTGCCTTTATC
>JAAEUI010000491.1 GCA_024227475.1 Paracoccaceae bacterium
ACAATCGTTTCATTGTGGTACAGCAGGGGCTCTGGATCATCCAGTTTGAATTGCACCAGTCGCCGGTCGGGCAGGCCCGCAGCTTTTTGCTGTAGAAATGCATCACGTCCTATGAAGTCACCGGCATCGGGGTTGGCCGCAAAACTGAGCCCGGCCTGGATCAGGTTGTCCTCGGCGCCAATATCGTGGCCCCAGTGACGGAAACCCTTTTCCAGGCGCAGGCTGTTAACCGCGTGCAGGCCAACGTTGCGAATATCAAACTCCGCACCGGCCTGTTGCAGTTCAGCAAAGACCTTGCAGGTCTCGCCAGCAGGCACAAACATCTCCCAGCCCAGTTCGCCTACATAGGAAAGACGCTGCAACCAGACTTCTACACCGGCGACCTTGGCGTATCGCCCGTGACCAAAAGCAAAGCCCTCGGCGCTGACATCGGTCGCGGCTATCTTTTCCAACACGGCTCGTGCATTGGGCCCCTGGAACGCCAGACCGGCATAGTCGGCGCTGATATCATGCAGCTGCACATCCCCATGCAATTGTTTCTTCAGATGCCACCAG
>JAAEUI010000492.1 GCA_024227475.1 Paracoccaceae bacterium
CCGGGAAAGTTCATCATCTCACCTAGTCCACATGTCTGTGGCCAGCCCAATGCCTCCGTCACATCCTCGACACTGAATTCGGCCCCGGCATTTTCCAACCCAGGGGCTGAAGGCACACAGGAGGGTACCTGAACCTGCACATTGATCGGCAGGCTGGCGGCGTCATCATGCATCAGCCGTACGCCGGGCAACCCCAAGACATTGGCAATCTCATGCGGATCGATGAACATCGATGTAGTGCCATGGGGGATCACGGCGCGGGCAAACTCTGTCACTGTAACCATGCCGCTTTCCACATGCATATGCGCGTCGCATAGGCCGGGCACCATATAGCGGCCATTGGCCTCGATAACCTCGGTGTTGTCACCAATTGTATGGCTCGCGTCGGGGCCGACATAGGCGAACCGGCCCGCCGCAATGGCGACATCAATGTTCGGGATAATCTCGCCCGAATAGACATTCACCCATTTGCCACCGCGCACCACTCTGTCGGCTGGCGTTCGCCCCATTGCCACGTCAATCAAGCGTGGCGCAGATTCAGTCCAGGTAGGAATAGGCATAGGAACTCCGGGTTAATGTCTGAGATAAGGAACGCCAAGTTTGGCAGGCTGGCCCGACCGGCTGCGGATCATTACCAGCAACAAGATCGACGCCACGTATGGCAACATCAGGAAGAATTGATAGGGAACGTCAACGCCAACACCTTGCGCATGAACCGCAACGCTATCCAGTATGGCAAAAACCATCACGGCAATCATTGTGCGTACCGGCCGCCAGTTCCCCGCAATTACCGCAACAATCGCCAGCCAGCCGCGACCACCAGAAATGTCGGGGCGGAACTGATCGGCAAAGGTCAGCATCAGAAACGCGCCGCCTAGGGCTGTCAGTGCCGAACCAAAAAGCAACGCGCTGTACTGGCGTGTTGCGACCGATAGGCCCTTGGCTTCCAGGAATTGCGGGTTCTCTCCGGCCGCGCGGGTTTCCAATCCAAAGGTAGTACGCCGCAGGAAAAACGCGATCACCGGAACGCTGAAAAACGCAATGTAAGTCAAGAGATGCTGATCAAACAGAATGGGCCCGATGACCGGGATGTCTGACAATACCGGAATCGGTGCCTTGTCGATGGTCGAATAGCTGGGTGGCTTGCCGCGGCCAACATAACTGCGGAACCAAAACAGCGTCAGACCGCTGGCCAGCAGGTTAAACCCCAATCCGGTTACAAAGTGATCCACCCGCAAGGTGACGGTCATGAACCCAATCAGCAATCCTACGGCCAGCCCGGCACCCATGGCAACCAGCGCCGCGAGGATGGGCGATCCGGTGCTGGCCATGACGAGATAGGCAATCAGACAGCCCGACAGCATGGTGCCCTCGACGCCCATGTTCCAGATGCCGGCTCTTTCGGTCACCAGTTCCCCCAAAGCAGCCAGCAGAATGATGGTGGCAACCCCCATCGCCGCTGTCATGATCGACATCAAGATTTCAGGGGAGAGCAACTCAGACATGTGCTGGCCCTTTGAATTTGATTGAATAGCGCACCAGAACAGACGCCGTCAGAAAAAAGAGCAGCAGTATGCCCTGCATTGCAGGTACCAGCGAAGGCGGGATGTCGGACAAAACGCTCATGTAGAGCGAACCATTCGCCAGCGCGCCAAAAAGTAGGGCCGCGATCACAGCGCCAATCGGATTCAAACCGCCTATCATGCCTACGATGATCCCGGTAAAGCCAATCCCGGTCATGACATCCCCGCGCAGGCGGTGATTGACGCCGAAGATTTCTGAGACACCGGCAAGGGCGGACAAAGCGCCGCTGATGCACATGATGATCAATACCGTCCGGGTCACATTCACACCCTTGAATCGCAACGCAGTCGGGTTAAACCCCAGGGCCCGAATTTCGAACCCAAGCGGGGTCTTTTTAAGGATCACCCAACAGATCGCGGCGGCGACCAGAGCGAGGGCAAAACCGATATGCAGCTTGACGTCGTCCACCAACAAAGGCAGGTGAAAATTGTCTGTAAAAACAGGCGTCTGATGGTATGAGGTTGAGCCTTCTTCCGTCCAGGGTCCACCGGCCAGCAGGTAGGACAGAAGATAGACGATGACATAGTTTAGCATCACTGTCGAAATGATCTCATTCACCTGAAAACGGGTTTTCAGCCAGCCGCAGAAGCCACCCATCAACGCGCCGCCGATCATGGCTGCAAGAATGATCACCGGTATGGAAACCAGGCCGGGGGCATCGCCCAGATACAGGGTTGCCCAATAACCGCACATGGCACCTGCAAACACCTGGCCTTCCTGGCCGATACTCCAAATCTCGGCGCGAAACGCGATGACCGTGGCAAGACCTGTAAAGATCAGCGGTGTCGCCGCGACAAGGCTTTGCAGAATGGCTTCCTGACTGCCAAAGGCGCCCTCGTAAAGCGCGCCGAACCCTTCGATAATGCTGGCCCCACTTGCAGCAATCAGCAAGGCGGAGGTGGTAAATCCCAACACAAGCGCCAGCGCATAGGCAGCAAGCTGTGCCCGCCAGCCGGTGGAGGAACGTGGAACCAGCTCTATCATGCGGCGTTTTCCAGCGGTTGTCCGGCCATAAGCAGGCCGATTTCCTCCAAGTTTGTTTGGTCGGTTTTAACTATCCCCATCAGCCGCCCCTGAAACAACACACCAATCCGATCGCAGAGGCTCAGCAGGTCTTCCAGTTCGGAAGACGCAATCAACATCGCGACCCCCTCAGCCCGTTTTTCCAGCAAACGGGTGTGGATATATTCGATCACGCCAATATCAAGGCCCCGCGTCGGCTGGTTGGCCAGCAACACCTTGGTCGCCAGCCGCTTCTCGCGGGCCAGAATGACACGTTGCGCGTTCCCGCCTGACAGATTGCCTGCAGGTATGTCCGCTGACGGGGTCGAAATCTGGAATTCCTTGATTGCTTGCTCGGCGCGCTGGCGCATCTTTGGAAAGTCCAAGAAAGCACCGCGCGCGTATTCTCCACGATGGTCACCAAGGATAAGGTTTTCCTCAATCGATAGCTCGGGCACCAGTCCTTCGACAAAGCGGTCATCTGGAATATGCCCCAGACCCATATCCTTTATGTCGCGGGCTGCTTTGTCGCTGATCACAACACCATCAAGGATAATCCTGCCAAATGCAGGTCTGCGCACACCTGCGATGACCTCCATCAATGGGTTTTGACCATTGCCTGCAACCCCGGCAATACCAAGGATTTCACCCTGATGGATCGTGAATGATACATCGTTCAAATCCGGCACTTGACCAACACCGGCAACAGTGACGTTTTCAAGAACAAGCCGTGCCGGACCCACATCGGAATGTTCGCGATGTTTTGGTTCGACATCGCGTCCCACCATCATCCGGGTCAGCTCCTCGGGTGTGGTTTCAGCGGTTTTTCGTATGCCTACCAGTTCACCCTGGCGCAACACCGCAACACGGTCAGCCTGCATCACCTCGTCCAGAAAATGTGATATTAGGATCAGCGCGACGCCGTCCGCCTTGAGCTTGTCAATAATGCGGAAAAGCTTCTTGGAATTTTCTATGTCGAGGGTCGCCGTCGGTTCATCAAGGATCAGAAGATCTGCGTCAAAATAGAGCGCCTTAAGCAATTCTGCCCACTGTCGTTCACCCACCGACAAATCGCGCACCAGTGCATTGGGCTCAATTTCGATCCCGTATGTTTCGCAAATTTGGCGCAGTTTCGCTTCCGCCTCCTTATACGGAACGATCAATCCCTTTTCCGACCCGATTACGATGTTTTCCAACACCGTGAAATCCGGCACTAACACAAAATGCTGGTGCACCAGGCCGATGCCCGACCGGATTGCGTCGGCAGCAGAGGCCATGCGAAGGGGTTCTCCCTTGAACAGAATGTCCCCGTCATTCGGTGGGTAAAGGCCCGTCAGACAAGCAGAAAGCGTTGATTTTCCAGCGCCGTTTTCACCGAACAGGCAAAACAACTCGCCCGCATCAACTGAAAAACTGATGTTATGGTTGGCGCGGACTGGACCAAAACTTTTGCAAAGACCTCGGGCCTCTATGGTTGGCGTGGACATGACAAACACCGTTAGAAAAATGCCCCCCTGCCTTAGCAGAGGGGCCAGTACGATCAGTCAGAAGTCGGCAGTGACAGATCGACAGGGATTTCCAACTCTCCCGACGAAATCTGTGCCGACAGTATTGCGATTTCGTCCTTCAGTTCTGCGGAAAGCTTGTCGGCAAAAGCGTGATACCCGGACAACGCCGTGCCGCCATTGGCCATTGAAACCCACCTTTCGGTGACGTTGCCCTCATAAGGTGCACCGTTGGCGGCATGGTCATACCATTCGTCAATCACCCAGTTCAGATCCTGCGTCCAGGAAATCAGCGCGCTTGCCACGACAGAGTCAGGCGATGTTTCGCCGTGATCGACATAGTTGCCAAAGCACATGATTGTGGCCTTTTCACAAGTCTCAAAGCTTGCAACCAGCTGGAAAGTTAAATCTGCGCCCGCTGCGATCTGTGCATTGGTAAACTGCTCGGCCTTGGCCGGGTCATACCAGCTTTCAATAAAGGCGACCTTGCGCGCTACATCCGAATTGACCGATCGCGCTCCGGCAAAGAAGCTGTTGATCTGGTCATTCACATCCTCGGACGGGAATTGACCGACAACACCCACCACATCACTTTCGGTCAAACGACCTGCCATCACACCCAAAAGATATGAGGGTTCGTGCGCCCGTTTGTAAACCCAGTAGGCGTTGCCTCCCAACCCTTCATTTCCCGATCCAACCAGAACGAACAGAATATCAGGGTACTTGTCTTGCAATGCTTTGACCTGGTCCGAATAACTGCTGTGGGCCCAAATGATCTGGTACTTGCCCGTCTTAGCAAGCAGGTCCATCGCATCACCGGCCTGTTCGCCCCAAACACCGTTTATGTTTTTATATGAGATATCAAGGCCATGCGGTGCAGACTCGATCAGTGTTTCAAGATCCCGCATCAACGTCGCATCCCAGGATGCTTCAGGGCCCGTCGCCAGGATCAGACCGATACCAAGTTCGCTCGGCTCCTCTGCCAAGGCAAAACTGCCGGCCATAGCCAGAAATGAAGCCCCCATCGACAGTGATTTCACAATATTCATAACTTATTCTCCCTTGTTTGTTTTCTTTGCAGTTTTGCGATCCGCATTTTTCAGGCGTCTTCCAGAACCGGATCAAAGATCTTCAATCCGACACAATCCACGGCTCCCAGATCGGTTATCGCGAATTCAGGAATCGCGGTAATTGAGAGCACAAACATGTTCATGAAAGGCCATTCCAATTGGCATCCGGCCTCTTTTGCGGCGTTGTCCAAAGCCTCTTCTTTTTTCGCCATTTCGACGGGGCCAATGTCTGACACGATTCCCCCGATGGGCAATTCCAGACCGACAATCACTTCTCCGTCTTTAACGAACGCCTGACCGCCGCCTTTTGCGATAATCCAGTTGATGGCAGCGGCCATGTCATCAGGATTGGTACCGATACAGACGATATTGTTGTCATCTGGCGCAGTCGAGGTCGCCATCGCCCCGTATTGCAGGCCAAAACCTGATACGAAGGCCACTGGCTTGTTGGTGGTCTTGCCGTAACGTTCAATGACAGAAACATAGAGTACGTCCTGGTCGGTATCAGGCAGGACCACGCCATCAGTGACCCCTAACACCGCATCGCGCCGGTTGCGAACAAAAGGCACATCCAGCGACATGTTCATCGACAGCACCTTGACCGTACCCGCATCGGAGCAAACTTTCAGATCGTCGGCCGTGACTGGGGCAACCTTCATCGTTTCCGTCAGGAATTGCGGGCGCTCCGGCCGAGTGATTGGCTCACGCATTTTGAGATCCTGCGCCACGAATTCACCCTTAGTGATGACCTGCTGAACGTTGAAAGTCTCGGGGCTGTCGACCAGCAAAATATCTGCCTGGCGGCCTGGCGCGATCAATCCAACTTTATGATCGATCTGACAGGCCACGGCGCTGTTGATCGTCGCCATTTGGATGGCTTCCATCGGCGAAACACCTTCGCGGATCGCCATGCGCACCATATTGTCCAGATGGCCGCGTTTCAAAATATCGGTCGCAACCACATCATCCGTACAAAAGCTGATCCGATGAGCAGCATCAGGGCAGTGCTTGGTGGCCAGTTGAATGTTCTCTTCCAGGAAATGGCTTATCGAGCTTTCACGGATGAGGATGAACATGCCGTTGCGCAGCTTTTCCAGCGCCTCAGTGACGTCATAGCTTTCATGGTCCAGACGAATTCCGGCACTTGCGTAACCCGCCAGCTTTGACCCTTTGCACATTGGTGAACAGCCAAAGACCGGTAGCTTATTCTTGCGCGCAATCTCCAGCGCCTCGATAACATGATCATCTTCTTCCTGAATGAATTCGCGCACGGTTTCCCAGATCCCGATGCATTCAGGCCAGTGATGGGTTGCGCGGTGGTCGTCGGGGCTGAAATAATGGTTCACCGTCGAACGTGGCATCGTATAGGGGGTCTTGCACGGCGCCCCCCAATGGATTGTCATCGGGCCGGCGTTGGCCTCGTCCAGGAAATGCCGGACTCCTTCCAAACCTGACACCACCAAAATCTGATCTAGCCCTGAAACAATCGACGTCGTCCCGTAAGGCACCACCAATTCTGCAAAACTCGACACTGACAGCTTCGAACATTCAACATGCAGATGCCCGTCAATCATGCCCGGCGCCAGATAGCGACCCTCTGCATCGTGGTATTGGGTGTGGGGACCCTTGCAATGATCGACATCACCTGTCGCCACGATATGGCCGCTCTTAATCGCAACTTCAGCGGGGTAAACCTCGGCAGACGCAACATTGATCAGTTGGCCGTTTGTAACGACGAGGTCGGATTTGATATCGCCATGACCGGCTCGGATCAGTTCTCTCACATTCACGGTCGTCGACTCCTGTTTCTAATAATTGTCCATTGCAAACCCTGACAGCTCAATCAGATTCACGTATCTCAACCTGCAATAAGTTGTCTCAAATGAACTTCTCAGTTATTGCAAGAAATTATAATTGCCAGTCTCACTTGAATTTGGGAGTTTTCTACGCAGAATATCGATAGACCTTAACAAGAAACTGCCCGTTGGAATGTACAAAAATCTACATGATATGTCTGTTTTGAACATTGTGGGGTTTGATGGAACGTTTGCTTTTGGTGAAAGCACCTATGGCGATGGTGAAGTTTTTGGCCCAATGTCCGGCTGCCAGCTTGAGGCGATCTATCTTCGAACCGGACAAGTTGAAATTAGAAGCGACGGGCGAATATTCAACCTTTCTGCTCCTGGAATGGCGCTCGTTGCGTCGCATGATCGGCTCGAGTATCGGTACGGCCCCACAGACATGAGCAACGTGCTTTGGTGTCAATATATGTCGGGGCAATTGGATGCTGCCAAGATTACCGCGCTGGCACCGCATTGCGGCGTGATGAGTCTGTCTGCAGCCGCGACATCTCTTATGAAAATCGGTGCCGATCTTCCTTCTGACATCTACTCCGAGATGCAGAACTTTTCCTCAGCGCTTGGTATTGCTGTCTTGGAAGAACTTCTGGGCCGCAAGAAAATGCAAAAAACCGTTGCAGAGATCCCCATTCAAGTTCACCGCGTGCGGCGATACATTGAAGAGCATTTGGAATCGGCGATCAAGATGTCGGTCCTGGCCGAGGTTTCGGGGTTGTCACCACAACACCTGAACCGGCTTTACAAATCCACGTTCGACGAAAACCCGCTGGACTATTTGTGGCGGCTGAGAGTTCGGCGCGGAGCCTATATGCTGCGCCATACCGGAATGCGCATCAGCCAGATTGCTTATCGGACGGGTTTCAAAACACCAAATCACTTTGCCCGTCTGATCAAGAAGAAATACAATTTGTCACCCAGAGAACTGCGTGCTCAAAAATGGCGTGGCGAGGTTGGTGCCTCGACTGTTCAAACTGAGTAATTGACTGGTGATCGCTTGAGCAACGCTTGGGCAGGCAACATCGCCAGGGTGTTCGCCTCGTTCAAGGCGGCGACCAATATCTCTCGACCTTTTTGGCGCAAGACGGGCATTTATAGCTGATTACTCAGTTCTCCCTCAAGAGCTTCTGTTTTTGCGAACTCAGCTTCTCAGAGATGGATCGAATGAACAACATGGTGAGAACTCATGCCTAGCGGTCGCCGATTTCCCTCTTACCGCCCCTCGTACTTCGCTTCCCGTTTCTCCAGAAACGCCATCACGCCTTCTTTGAAATCATAGGTCCGCCCGGCGCGCCCCTGCAAATGCGCCTCGGATTCCAACTGCTTGTCCAGCGTTTGGTCAAAGCTCAGCCGCAGCGCCTTTTTGGTCAGCCGGTAGCCCTCGGTCGGCCCTTTGGCCAGATGCGAGGCACGTTCGTTGATCCGTTTGTCAAATACGCTGTCGGGAACCGCCTCCCAGATCATCCCCCAGTCCGCTGCCTGCCGTGCAGAAACCGGCTCAGCAAACAGCGCCGCCCCCATGGCGCGGGCAAAACCGATCTGGCGGGGCAGCCAATAGGTGCCGCCGGCATCCGGAATCAGGCCAATACGTGAAAACGCCTGCAGGAATATTGCAGATTCCGCTGCGATGACCACGTCACAGGCCAGCGCCAGATTGGCCCCGGCCCCGGCAGCCGCCCCGTTAACAGCTGCAATTGTGGGTATGCGGCAGTCAAATATTGCTCTGAGCAGCGGATCGTATTCATCCCTAAGCGTGCCTTCCAGGTCGATATCTGAAACCTTCCTGGCATCGCCCAAATCCTGCCCCGAGCAAAACGACTTGCCTTCGCCGGTCAACACCAGCACCCGCGCCTCTGCCTCAGAACGCTTCACCGCATGCAACAGTTCGGCCCGCATTTGCGTGTTCAGCCCGTTCATCACGTCGGGGCGGTTCATCGATACCGTCGCGACGTTGTTTTCAAGGGAATAGATCAAGGTTTTGTATTGCATAAGGCCGCTCCGGTTTTCTGACAAAACAATAGGACCACCATCAGAATTGAAAAGGCCAAACGCTGCGTCAGGGCGCTTTTCCCGAGTTCTGAATTTCAGAATTTGGAAAAGGCGTAGCCCGTTCAAAAGCTGGCAACCGGCACTTTTACCCAATCCGATTCAGATCGCGCAAAAGGTGCGTCAGCCCTTGAGGAGTTCATCCAACCGATTCTGTTCAGCCTCGCTCAGCCCCTCCGGCGCCGCCGTTGGCCGCCGACGCACAAAACCGAACGCAACCAACCCGCCGATCAACAGGGCGATCGGCCCAATCGCCCAAAGTAGCAGGTTGGCCAGGCTGAAACGCGGTTTCAACAGCACAAACTCACCATAACGATCCACGATGAAATCAACCACCTCGCTATCTTCATCTCCGGCAACCAGGCGCTCGCGCACCAACAGGCGCAGGTCCTTGGCGATCCCGGCGTTCGAGCTGTCTATATTCTCGTTGCGGCACACCAGACAGCGCAGCTCTTTTGATATCTCGCGGGCCCGCGACTCAAGCGCAGGATCGGGCAGGATTTCATCTGGCTCAACCGCCCAGACCGGGGTCACTAACATCAAAAGGGTGATCAGAATCCGCCACGTCATTCCGCAGCCACCGCATTTCTCGCACTCCGTCGCGCGGTGCTGGCAACCCGGTAGCGCCGGTCTGTCAGGCTCAGCAATCCACCAAGCGCCATGACGATACAACCAATCCAGATCCAGTTGGAAAACGGTTTGATATAGGTACGCACCGCCCAGGATCCATCCCCCTGCCGGTCCCCCAGTACCAGATAAAGATCGCGGCTCAGCCGGATATCAATCGCCGCTTCGGTGGTGGGCATGCGCTGCACCGGATAAAACCGCTTTTCGGGGTACATCTTGGCTACAACCCTGCCGTCTTTGAAAGCAGTGAAATCCCCCTGATCAAAGCTGTAATTCTTGCCTTCCCGCCGGTTCACAGCGTTAAACTGGAACTCGTAACTGCCGACAACGAAACTGTCGCCAATATTGGCAACGCGGATATCCTCCTGCTCCCATGCGGTAATCGCGGCGATGCCAAAAATGGTCAGCCCCAGCCCCGCGTGAGCTACCGCCTTGCCCCAATCCGAGCGTGGCAGTTTGCCCAGACGCCGCAGGCTGTCAGGAACAGCGATCCGGCCAAACCGCGCCCGCGTCGCCAGATCAACAATACTGCCCAGCACCAGCCAGGCCGCCAACGCCAGCCCAACAGGTGCCAGCATCCGCCCCCCGGTTTGCAGGCTCCACACCAGCACGCCAAGCGCAAATGACAGCGCCATCGCGCCTGACATCGATTTCAGAGCCTTGCCTAACTTGGCGCGTTTCCACGACAGGACCGAACCAATAGGAAGGAAAAGCGCCAGAACCACCATGAACGGCGTGAAGGCAAGCTCAAAAAACGGCGCCCCAACCGACAGTTTCCGCCCGGTCGTCAGTTCCGCCACCAACGGCCAGATGGTGCCAAAGAACACCACCGCCGCCGCGACTACCAACAACAGATTGTTCAAAACCAACCCGCTTTCGCGGCTGATAAAACTGAACACGGAATTTGACGAAAGCGTTGACGCCCGGGCCGTAAAAAGTGTCAGCGCACCGCCAATCGCTATAGTCAGAATGCCAAGTATAAACACCCCCCGCTCGGGATCATTGGCAAAGGCATGGACCGAGGTGATCACCCCGGAGCGCACAATAAACGTGCCGATCAGCGAAAACGAAAACGCCAGAATTGCCAGCAGAACGGTCCAGCTTTTCAGGGTATC
>JAAEUI010000493.1 GCA_024227475.1 Paracoccaceae bacterium
CTGATGAAGGCGATTAGCGTACCCTGGCGCGGATCGTCCGGCTGGTCAAAGCTGCGTCGGTACCGGTTGAATGAACTGAGAGAAACCAAAATCGGCAGCGGCAGCGGCGCCTGCAACCCCAAATGCTGCGCCACAGCTTCGGTTTTGTTGCTGCGGATGGCGTGCGCCAGGCTGCTGGCAATCAAGTGCAGGTAGGTGGTTTTGCCTGAACCTGGGCCACCCGTTATGACTAATCGTGGACTCAAAGGCAGCAGTTTGCCCATGTCGATGGGCGCGGCTCGCGCTGCATCTGGCTGGTCTTTCGCTGGCCGCTGTGCTTTGCGGTCGCGGCTGACCACCGCCGCCAGCGAGACGTACACGTCATCCAACGTCAGGCTCAATGCTTGCTGCTCCCGCTTTTCTACGCCGCGCAAATTTAAATCGCTGTAACGCTGCGCCACCCAATTCAAATAGCGACCTAATGCGTCGTTAAACGAGGTTTCACTCAGTGCTGCCTGACCCGGTGCGCCCTGGTAAATATGGCGAATCTGGGTGACGCTGTTGTTGTTGCCGGTAATAATGCTGCCCTTTACGCCGCGGCCCACATTGATGCCGCCATCCTCAGCGACCTGGTTTTTCTCTCCCTGCACAATGGTGCCGCTGTCTGTTTCGGCGTGGGCAGATGGTTTTTGCGCTTGCATCGCTACTAGCTGCGCTTGCAGCGCGGCGATTTGTTGGGCTAGTTCTTCAGGTGTCAGGTCTGCTGAACTCATCGTAATGCTCCTGATACGGATGGTGGCTCGGTCTGGAGACCGGCCACAGCATATAAACGGGAGACCGGCCACAGTATATAAACGGGAGACCGGCCACAGCGATGTTGAAAACAAATTTTTAGCGATCGCCGTCGCTACAGCGACGGCGATAAGAGATCAGAGGCCGCCTGCGGCGGAAGAAGCCAGAGACCCCAGAGGTCAGAGGGATCAGAAGCCAGAGTCGAATCATGGGGACAGAACAATACGAAACCCGTAGTTGTAGTTGTCGAAGTACGGGAAGTCGCCGTCGCGGGCCCCGCAGC
>JAAEUI010000494.1 GCA_024227475.1 Paracoccaceae bacterium
TCGATCAGGGTTATGACTATTTCTACGAGAGTTTGCGGGTCAATGAACGCTCTGACAGCCCCACCGGCCTGCCGGCGCGCTGGGCATTGAAAGCGGTCATCCCGGTTAGTTTCGTCTTGCTGGCGCTGGCGGCTGTTGCCCGGCTGATCCACGACGTTCACGCACTGATTGGCGGGGATGCCGCCGAACGCGCGGGCAAGAGCATTCGCCTCATCATCTGGGCGCTGGTTGGATTTGCGGTGGTCGGCACGGCGCTTAGTTTCCTCGTGGAAACAACCGAGGAAAAGCTGGTTATCGCCATGTTCCTGACCTTTATCGGATTGCTCTTCACGGGCTATCCGGTGGCATGGACCCTGGCCGGTGTCGGCGTTGTTTTCTGCGGCCTGGCCTATCTGTTCGATAACGATCTGATGGTATGGACAGGGCTTGAGAGCACCTTGACCGGTCTTGACTACCTCACTCTTGGCGCCACGGTAAACCGCGTTTATTCGACCATGTCGAGCGCGGTGTTGGTAGCGCTGCCGATGTTTATCTTCATGGGCCTGATGCTGGACGAAAGTGGCGTTGCAGAGCGGTTGATGAGTTCGATGCAGCGGTTGTTCGGCAAAACCCGTGGCGGGCTTGCAATAACTGTTACACTCATCGGCATTATTCTGGCGGCGTCGACCGGGATCATCGGGGCTTCGGTGGTTCTGTTGGGTGTCCTGTCCTTGCCGTCGATGATGCAGCAAAACTACTCCAAGACCCTTGCGGGCGGTGTCGTGGCCGCATCCGGTACGCTGGGAATTCTGATCCCGCCCTCGATCATGCGGGTGATCATGGCAGACCAGATGGCGCTATCGGTGGGCGATCTTTTTATGGGAGCAGTTTTCCCGGGAATAATCATAGGGACGCTTTACCTGCTGTATATTTTCACCATCTCTCTGATTAGCCCCAAGACCGCTCCGGTTCCCGCGGGTGCAAAATCTCCGGATTGGGCGGCGGTAAAGGACGTGTTGATCGCTGTCCTACCCACACTCGGGCTGATCCTGGCTGTGCTGGGTTCGATTTTTGCCGGAATTACCACCCCGACAGAGGCTTCAGGCGTCGGGGCCCTCGGTGCAACCCTGCTTGCCCTCGGCTACCGTAAACTGGCCTTTCAAAAATTCTGGAATGTGCTGGTCTCCACTTTCAATACCACCGCCTACATTTTCGCAATCTTCCTAGGAGCGACGATTTTTTCATATGTCCTGCGCGAATTGGGCGGGGATGCGTTGATTGAAGAGGTCGTAGCCTCTACCGGGTTCGGGGCGATTGGAACCATATCCTTCATTCTGTTCATCGTATTCCTGCTGGGGTTTGTGCTCGACTGGATCGAAATCACCCTGATTGTGCTGCCACTGATGCGTCCGATCGTGAACGGGCTTGGTCTTGATGTGCCGGGTTTCGGTGAAATCGACGAGCCCGCACTGCTCTGGTTCGTGATCCTGGTTGCGGTGACATTGCAGACATCGTTTCTGACCCCGCCCGTCGGATTTGCGCTATTCTATCTCAAGGGGGTCTGCCCGCCGGAAATAAAACTGATACACATCTACAAAGGCGTGGTGCCCTTCGTGTTGCTGCAGCTCAGCGGACTGGCGATCGTCTTTCTGTTCCCATGGCTGGTTACCTGGCTGCCATCAGTTGCTTACTAAGCGTGGTTGGCGTATGGAAAACCGTGAATTGATCGGGCGAAAGCGGTCCCAATGCCAAGCTGTTTGTCACAATGCAACCGGGCCGGAGATGAAGGCCATCTTCCAGCCTGCTGAACCCGCTAATCATCCAAAAACCCGGTATCCTCAGGATGCCTGAATGTATTTTTCTTAAAGGAGAAACCCATGACCAATGTAGTAATCGCTTCGGCAGCACGGACAGCTGTTGGCAGCTTCATCGGATCTTTTGCAAACACGCCTGCGCATGACCTTGGCGCAGCGGTTCTGGAGGCAGTCGTTGCCCGGGCCGGGATTGAAAAGGGCGA
>JAAEUI010000495.1 GCA_024227475.1 Paracoccaceae bacterium
CGATACATCTGCAATCAGACATGAAGGCACCCTCAGAAACGGGTGGCTAGATGATGGCAAGATTTATACGATGGAGGTTTATTCTCTGCTCAGCGATGAATGTCCTAAATTACGTACGCTTTTAGAAACGGCTTAAGTATGTTTAGAAACTGGGTTTTTCAGAAAAACCCAGTCTCTCGTGATCAACATTATTGATTTTGCCACCAATCTAGCCGATCTGTGCCGGAATTGTTGGCGTAGGTGGTGGTAATTAGGTCAGGGCTCCCGTTTCCATCCAAATCCCCCGTTGCAAAGCCAGTCACGCCTGAATAACTGCTGATGTCGTGGCTTGTCCAGCCGCTGTCATTTTCGTACCAGCGCAGGGCGGCAGCGTCATTGCTGCTGACGGCAACATCGGTATCCCCGTCCCCATCAAAATCGGCAGCGACAACGCGGGCGCTAACGCCGGTGCCAAAGGTGGCATCGATGGGTGTGCCACTCCAGGTGTTGGTGGGATTGGCAGGGGCTTCGTACCAGATGGTGCCGCTGTTGCTGGTGGCGAGCAGGTCGGGGTTTCCATCGCCATCCATATTTGCCACGGCAATGCTGTTGGGATTGGTGAGGGTGCCGATAATATGTTTGCTCAGCGTGGGGTTGTTGTTGGGGCTGTTAGCAGAACGGCCGTTTTCAAACCACACAATCTCGTTGCCATCATAATCTACAGCTAAGATGTCGGGCACAGCATCGCCGTCCACATCGTGAGTTAACACCGTTTCTACATTGCCCAGCGTCATATCGATGCTGTTTGCCCCTGACCACGGGTCGCCACTGCTGTGGTGACGGTACCAAACCACGCCATCGGGCTGCCCAAGCCGCGTCACGCTACCCACAATCAGGTCGGGTAGGCCGTTGCCTGTCAAATCAGCGGTGGCAATGGTGCGTGCGCCCCACAGGTCAGCGACGTGATGGCGTGACCAGCTGCCAGCGGCGTTGCCAGGGTTTTCGTACCAGACAACCGCCCCAGGCTGCTCACAAAATGCGCCAGACCCCC
>JAAEUI010000496.1 GCA_024227475.1 Paracoccaceae bacterium
ACAGACGACAGTACTGACAAAAATTTCCGCAAAAGCACTAAAAGCCCTTGCAATGCAGGAGCCACCCACAGATGCCGTTGACTGGCCGATCCGATGCTGCGCTGCGGCTTTCGCATTGCTGCCATTCAGGCAAGTCGCATCATTTTGACGGTTTGATGGATCAGGAGTCCACCGCTTTTAACGCCATTGCACTGAGCCAACTTGGCAGCAGTGGTTTAAGAGTGGCTTGGATATCGCTGTTAAGTGCACCCTCTTTGATGAGCTTGAGGATTTTTCGATCGTCACTGGACAAGGCGCGTTTTGGCCATGCAGCCGTGATGGCACTGGCCTGCGTAAAGCCAGAAAGCCAGTTTTGGAACTTCCGAGCCGACAGGGTTCTGAGATTAGCCGCAATTTCCCCGTCGTACATGCCGTCCTGGATCACACCAAAGCGTAGCATGACAATGTCAAGGACACGCCGCACCGTGTTCTCGCCCGAAAACTCGATCCCACTTAAGAGCGGAGGTAGCCATTCGGTCGGCGTCACAAATCGTGGTGCCACCATGATAGCTGTCAGATAGCCATTGATCATATCCGGGTTGAGCGGAGTCTTTCGCAGCAGGCGCGTCAATTCGCCCGATGCCTCTGGCTCAATTCCAGGATCAAAGTCATCGTCGATAAATGGGTCATCCGTGGGGCTTTCGCCGTCGTAAGACATGTCCATGTCACCCTGTTCCGCAACATCCAGGGTCAAAGCGGCGATCATCTCGAAGATCGGTATCTTCTTCAAGGTACGGCCCGTCTCCAATCCCTGCACCACGGCAGCAAAAACCAACCAATCCTCCGACCCGGCGTGCCGCAAAATCGCAGCGGACCTTGCAAACAGCGAAGACCAAAAATCCCGGCGCGTATCGAGATGCGCCCAAACTACCTTTTTGGCCTGATGTTCGGTTTTGGCCGCATCCAGTTTCACCGATAGCGTCGAATCGGTAACAAACCAGCTTGACGACATTTTATAATTGCGCGCCCATTCGATGCTTTGACCAATCAGACGTCCGCGTTTGGCTGCAGACAGACCGTCCAAATGGCACCGTGGATCGGCAATGGTGCCTGCAGAGACGGTGCCATGTTCAAATGGAGTTATCTCGTCCAGTCCCAACATCTGAGCAGCATCAACAAAGCCTGGGGCGGGCGGCACACCCTTATCCAAGCCATCGCCAATCGCCGTGGCCACGGCCTCGGGCAGGTAATCCACGGGCACCGCATGCATCGGCATCGTCTCTTCCAATTCGTTAAGCGTGCGACGTTGGTCGCTGGCGCTGGTGCACAGAATGGCATAGGCGTCCTTTATGCCGTGTCCGGCCTTAATTAACAGGGTCACGATGCATTTCTGGCTGCCACGGCTGACGCTCGCCACGATACTTTGGCTGCCCGTTCCATCGGGCAAAGATGAAACAAGTCGATGGATCGTCCATGCGCTCGGAACCGACCCGCCGGTTGCTTCCCTGCGCAGCGCCTCTTTGATCGCGCGGTCCAGAATGGATTTGGTGCCCGGGTCCGGGATCCATTTACGCAAGCGTATCAGATCAGACAGCACGGCGGCATCTATGGCACCATGACTGGCAAGGTCGACAAAGCCTTCTGCAACCGCCAACCGCATCTCGGCCATCGCGTCCAGCAGGCAATACCGCCCGAGTGAGACCAACTGCGGTGCCCCTTGCGCAACCATCTGAGTGACAAACAGGGCAGAGGCTCCGCGCGGCATGGATCCGACGCCTTCGCGCAGGATCATATAGGCCGGATAGCCCGTGACATCCGGGGGAATCAGATCACGTATCAGCGCCTCAACATCGGGCATTTCCTGATCGTCCGGAACTTCCTGGGGATGAAGATCGCCTGAATCGAAGCGGATGGAATCGGGGGGCTCTAACCCCACTCGAATAAAGGCGCGGCAAAGCTCCATCTTTTGTACGGAACCCAAGCTATTCGCAGCCGTTTTGGTGCTTAGCCAGGCTTCAACAATCTCAAAGATTGCCACGGCATCTTTTTCGCTGTTTTCTCGGTTCATGCGCATGACGTCCAGCACCGAACTGAAAAGCACTAGCAGATCGTCGGGCAATTCCGGCTCTTTATCCAATTGCCCCAGCATGTCGGACACAGCACTTGTGTCAAAGGCAATTCGGTGCGCCCAAAAATCCGCCCACCGAAACACGGTGCGGTCATCTTCCTGACCGGGACGTTCAAACAAACAGTTGCTAAAAATGGGTTGTTTCATAACAAACGTCATATCGCACTCAAGCCAGCTGATAAAGAACGCCCGGTGCAAAGTTGTGGAAAAACTGGAGACAAATGAAACCCATCACTGGACGACCCAATGCTGCCATTCGTGCAGATCGCAGCATTGTGTTGATCTCATTGCCGGTCAGCAGATGGCGTGGATATGCGCTGCCTTCGAACGCCGCATCGAGTGGGTTCCGTATCCGCTTGGGTCGAAGCCACTCGCCTATACGCGGATCGAAATAGCCAAGATAAACAAAGTCGATCCGCAAGCCTGGATGCCCGACGTGCTCGATCCCATCGCAGATCACAAGATCACACGACTGGACGAATTGATGCCCTAGCGCTACGCTCGACTTTGAATGCAACAGACATAAGCCGAACCGGGCCTGAGCGCCCTCCCCGGACGATGATGATTCATGAGCAGCAAGCCTAAACCAGAAACGTTCGAATTCCACGATTGGGATCTGCCAGCTTGGGTGGTCGATGAGTCTGCAGATCGTACAACCCCGTACACCGAGGAACAACTCGATCTCCTTGTCGATGGTACGCTGGACGGTATTCGAGATACGGCTTCGTGGCAGAACCTCGTTGACCAAGATGGAGAGGATGAGGCTCGTCGCATATTGCGATCGCGTTTAATCATGAGAGACGAAAACGCCAGAAAGCTCCCCAGGCACTAAGCCCAGACCTACCACGATGCGTGTGAGTGCACTTCACACGTGCTGAACTTGAAGATCGAAGGACCGGCCCATTAGCTGCCGCTCGCGGAGTTTCGCGATTGCCGCAATGCAGCGCGAAAAGTCGACATTCGAGCATCGGAACGCGAGTTCGAGTTACAAAAGGCAAATTGAGGCCAACAATGTTGCCGTTAGTTCGAATTTCAAGAAAGTGCCGGTAGCAGGCATATGATTTGATGATTAGCTAAATCAACGAACCGATAGCAGGCGGCGTCTTAGCAGGAATTGCTATCTGCTTTTCGCTGTCCGCGGTTGTAGTGAAAGTCGTATATACTGACAGCAATTTCAAAGGTGCAATTGATCGGGGAGGACGTGATGGACAAAGACAGGATCAAAGCTTTCGCCGACAAGGTTTATGGCGACATGGCCGGCGCCATGGCAATGGGCATGGCCTTTGTCGGGGTCAAGAAGGGGCTGTTCAGCGCGATGGCGGAACAGGGGCCGATGACGCGGGAACAGGTCGTTGCCGCAACCAATCTGCAGCCGCGCTACGTCGAAGAATGGCTGGCTGGTATGACCACAGCCGGTTACCTGGACTATGACCCGGACACCGGGACCTTTGCGCTGCCAGATGAACATTCCTACCTCGTGGCTTCCGAAGGCACCGACCATTTCATGGGCGGGCTGTTCTGCGCCGCGCCCGGGTTGCTGAGTGTCGCGCCGAAAGTGGCGGAAGCTTTCGAGCAGGGCGGCGGCATCAGGTTCGAGGATTACGGGCCCGACTTCGCGCAGGCGCTCGACCTGATCAACAGCGGTCAATACGAACAGCGTCTGACCAGCTATTGGTTGCCGCAGTTGCCGGATGTCGCCGAGCGCCTGGAAGCGGGCGGGCGTGTTCTGGATGTTGGTTGCGGCGTCGGGCGGGTCGCCATGACACTGGCCACGGCCTTTCCCTCTGCCACAGTCGTCGGCCTCGATCCAGACAGGGAGTCAATCCGGCTGGCGGAGAAAGAGGCGGCTGCGGCGGGCCTGAGCCAGCGCATTGATTTCATCGCCGAAACCACCCGGCAATACACCCCGGATCAGCCCTTCGACCTGATCACCGCCTTCGACTGCGTGCATGATTTCGCCGAACCGGAGGCCACATTGCAGGATATCCGGTCGCTGCTGGCGGCGGATGGAACGCTTTTCATTGTCGAGCCCCGCGCCGCCGACCGGCTGGAGGAGAATGTGAACGCACTTGGAGCCGTCTACTATGGCTTCAGCCTGTTTCACTGCATGACACAATCGCTGGCCAACGGCGGACCGGGCTTGGGCACCTGCATGGGCCCTGCGAAGACTAAAGAGCTGCTTGGTGAGGCCGGGTTCAGCAGTTGCGAACAGCTTGGTATCCGCAGCCTCACCCATCTGTTCTATTCCGCCAGGCCGTGAGCTGGCCCGATTGGCCACGCACGCCGGTAACTACGCCTTGCAACCGACCGACATCGCCGCCGGCATGGCAAGCGTGACTATCCCGTCCTGCGCGCGGCCGGAAACATTCTCCAGTATTGCCGCGTTGATGCGTTCACGCACCTCCGGCTCCTGCGCTTCCATTAGCGCGCGCGAGCGAACCGCTGCCGAATACAGCGAGTTGACGGCGGCCTCCGGTGTAAATTCGCCGCGCAACGGCAGTTCTTCCAGCCGCGCTTCGCTGAAACCCGCAGACTGCAGCGCGGCAGTGCTTTCCTCCGGATCGGCAAAGCGAAACGGTGGCGGCGACGCCGGCACGCCCACGTCGAGATTGCCGAGCGCGAATACCGGACCGGTAATCAGCGAAAAAAACTCAACCCGCTCAGGCTGCGACCACACCGTAAATGCGTAGCGCCCGCCCGGGCGCAATACCCGATAAGCTTCACCAATTGCCTTGTCGGGATCGGCAAAATGCAGGAAGCCAAAATTGCAGATGACGGCGTCGAAGCTGCCATTCTTGAACGGCAGAGCTTCAGCGTCGCCAAGCTGGAAGCTGACGCCCGGGTAACGCCCACCGCCTCGTCGACCATCTCCTGACAGAAATCGACGCCAACAGCGTCAAGGCCTTGCGCCGCAGCCGCGCCCGCCCCGTATCCTGGGCCGCAGGCGACATCGAGTAGGCGCATGCCGCGCGCCGCCTGCACAGCCTCCAGCAAAGGCTCGATCGCGCCGATGGTCACGCTCGAGGCAAACTCGTGATAGGTGTCAGCCACCGGCCCCCAACCGCCATGCTCGAACGCCTTGAAAGCCGCGGCATCGTATTCCTGCTCCATGATAGTCCTCCCAAATGGCAATAAGTCACTGCTCTTACCCCTCTGAAGGTAGGCAAAAACATAGCAAATTAGGCGCAATCCTGCAAACATTTGCTCGATGTTGCGCGGCTATCGGATGTCGGTTGGAACGCTTGGGAGGCTGCGTAAACGCCGCACGCGCCAGTACAGATCAAATTTCCTTTTTGGGGATCTGGACCGTCGTTCGCAATGATTATATCTTTTTGTATAAGCTAAGCATTCGGAGACGGCCCAGAGCCGCCGTCCGGCAGTGGTCGTCGATGCTGCGCTGCGACCCGTCGAACCTGCCGTTCGCTGCGAATGCACAATCGTGGCTCAGATGAATTCACACAATGCGGGACAAAGCTGCTATTCACCACGATGAAATGAATGCTGCTTCTATGCTGTCGGAAATCCTGTGCAACGGAACAGATTGTCTCTTGAATTGTATTCATCTGGCGATCCGCCATGGCTGCGAGCTTCAGAGACCAACCAACCCTACTACAAGAGACATTAGTTGGGAAACACAGATGGGTGAAGGCGAGGGCGGTTTACTGGCCGCAAAAGCTATGACCGCTGGATAGGGAGTTGCTCTATTGAGGGTGAAAGCTTGATCAAGACAATGATACGTGAGGGGTATTGTAGTAGGTGGTGGAAGGGCCTGTGTATCGAAGCTTTAACGGCTGCAATGCGGACAATCGTCTGAAAAAGGGGCATTAATCTGACCGGAGATTGGGTGGCGGCGTTTCAGTCAGTTTTGAAAGCGCAACGCGTGTTACTAGGGGAACAAACCCGCGGTTCTGGGCTTCACTGTACACTTTGGCCGCGTTGTCTTCTTTGAGGGCGTAGTCAGCCGAAAACACCGGCAGCCCGGCATTTTGGTAGCGTAGAATTTGGGCAAGCCGAGCCGGCGTTGAATACTCAGCTTCATAGCGATCACGTTGATCCCCGCCGTCGGGGTCATCCCAGTCGCTATCTCCCCAACCGTGAAACCATGTGTCTTCAACCGCTAATGCATCGATGGCCTTTGTGTATCGGTTCGGATCGGCGTCGATCAGATATATAGCATTCTGGGCGACGATCAGAAAACCCGGATTAATGGCTCGACCGGCTTCCCCCAGTTTTTCTACGAAAGCGATCATGGCTTTTTCAGGTGAAACACCGTCCTTCTCGGCGGCCGCACGCACCCTGTCATCATCATAGGCTTCGATCCAATCCAGATAGACGCCGTCAAATTCAAATCTTGCCAAATCTGCCACTATCCCGTCAGACCCCAGCCAGAGCGATTGCCATGCATCATCCCAGTAAGCTACCGGATAGTTCCCCTCCCAACCGTCTGGATCAGCCGCAACCAAGAAGTTGGGAAATCCACGCGAACCGTCGTTTGGTGCTATCCAATCATCCTGCCAATAATTTCGGTAATCTTCGGCCTCGCCGACATCAATGTAAGCAAGCAAAACGCGCGGTTTGCCATTTGGTTTTTCGCGCAGGCTGTTGACAATCTGCTGGCTTTCATATGGAGATTCAGAAAAATTATGTCCCGCTTCAATTACCAGCATATCGTATCCAGTCGCGGCCAAAGACTGAACCGCACCGTCTTCATTCAACTCTTGAATCTGAAACATCCAGTTCCGTACGTTCGAAAGAGGATTGCCTGAAGGGGCTTGCGTGACCGCAACGGTTGGCTCGGAATTGTCTGCGATAGAGGTTTCCATTTTTCTGGTGGCGAAGGTGAAATCACTGGTCAAAGAAGATGCGTCCCAAGGTGTTTGCTGTCCGCCGGGTTCTTTCAGCACCGCCACACGAACCTTTTTAAACATCTGTTCGACCAGAACGCCCGGTACGATCACTTCATTGGCCAAAGCTCGGGTAAACGGACTGTTGTCGCCTGCTCCATCAAGTGCCACTTCACCTGGTGCGGTTGCATATGCCAGAAAAGTTCCGGTTGGCGCTTTCATTTTGGCCAAGCCATTGTCATCAAATGTTGGAATATTTTCGAACGGATTGTTGCGGCAGGCATCAAGGATCACAATATTTGTTTGATTTTTAGCAGAGTTCATTTGCTGCAATACCGATGCGGCCTCGATTGCCACCAGATCAAGATCAGCTGCATCAGTCAGGGTGACGTCAACCGGCAACAGATAGTTGGTACCAAAGGACTGCACTGCGTGACCGGCGTAATAAAACAGTCCGGTTGAACCCCGCCCGGCATCGCGTAGATCACGGCCAAACTGAGAAATCCCGTGTCGCAAATTTGCCTGATTGGAATCCACCAAAAGGGTGACTTCAAACCCTAGTTCCTTCAGGGTTTCTGCTATCAGCTTGGCGTCACGAGCCGGGTTATCCAGAGATGAGACGGAGCTGTAACTTCCATTTCCAACAACCAAAGCAATACGGGTTTCGGCCATAGCTGCAAGCGGCGCTATTCCAGAGGCAAGGACCAGTATAAGCATCAGGTTTCGGAAAACTAGAATCACAATTGGTACGCCCCGTATTTTGCGAACGAGGTTATGTACCACAGACTGTCATAGTATTGTCAGATTAAACCTATGGCGCCATCTCTTCTGCTAGCTTTGTCAAAACCGATTTCAGTTTATGCTTAGGGCTATATCGATACCATTGAATGTCTCGGGTTGCCTTTGGCAAGTTGGCTTCGCTGTGCAGCAACGAAGTCCACAGTCCGCCCCTTTCGCTAAAAATATTGAACAGTAGCAATTGGTAGTATGGGCTCGAAGCAGCCATGCGGCGGCACAGCATTGGCCTTCGCCCGCCTACCGTTCCGACGTCGCGGACGGCCCAAAGCGGCCTTAGAAGTGGGCCCCGGTTGCCGCGGTGCAGCCCGTCTTTGCGGCCATTCGCGCATCGTGCAGCATATTGTTGGCTTGCCCGACGTGCTCGGTCCCATTGCAGATCACAAGATCACTCGACTGGACGAACTGATGCCCTAGCGCTACGCTCAACTTTGAACGCAACAGACATAAGCTGAACTGAGCCTGAGCGCCCTTCCCGGACGGTGATGATTCATGAGCAGCAAGCCTAAGCCAGAAACGCTCAAATTCCACGATTGGGATCTGCCATCTTGGGCGGTCGACGAGTCCGCAGATCGTACAACCCCTTACACCGAGAAACAACTCGATCTCCTTGTCGATGGTACACTGGAAGGTATTCGAGATACGGCTTCGTGGCAGAACCTCGTTGTCCAAGAGGGAGAGGATGAGGCCCTCCGCATTTTACGATCGTGCTTAATCACGAGAGACGAAAACGCCAGAAAGCTCTCCAGGCACTGAGACCAAACCGGCCCTCCGCCGCCGGCCTCTGCGCTGCGGTGCAGCTTTCGTATTGCTGCCAGGTTCTGTCGCAAAATTCTGGCCACTGATTGTGAATTCTCGCAGGGTTGGTAAATTCAGCACCTTTGCTCCAACCAAATGAGGCTAATCGATGATTTCTTTCAAAGGCAGCCATTTTCCAAAGCCCGTTGTTCTTTTTGCAGCCTATTTCTATTTACGGTATTCGGTATCGTACCGTGATCTGGAAGAAATCATGGCGGAGCGTGGTGTACTTGTTGACCATGCGACACTGAACCGATGGATTGTAAAATACTCACCCCTAATTGCCATCGAAGCCCACAGAAGAAAAGCCGCCACGCTGCGGTCCTGGCGGATGGATGAAACCTATGTGAAGGTTCGCGGGAAATGGGTTTACTTGTATCGTGCGGTCGACAAAGCTGGCAAAACCCTTGATTTTATGCTGTCAGAACGCAGAAACGAAAAGGCGGCAACTTTGTTCTTTGCCAAAACACTAGCCTCGAACGATATTCCAGAAAAGATCGTTATTGATAAAAGCGGCGCTAATACGGCCGGCATTCGAGGCGTTAATCGCATCCTCAAACGGTTTGGCTGCGTGACGCAGATCAGCACCATCAGATCGAAATACCTGAACAACATCATTGAACAGGACCATCGCTTCATCAAGAAACGACTAAGACCGATGTTGGGTTTCAAGGCCTTCAGTTCAGCCGCAGCAACGTTGGACGGAATCGAAGTTGCGCAGATGATTAGAAAGAAACAGCTGCCGTCTCAAGGCTCTGGCTTCGCTCAGTTTGCGGCTCTCGCGGGATAACTGCGTCCGCTCAACAGGCTGATTTCGGCCCGAGCAAAAGTTTGCGACAAAACCAACCAGCGGTTCTGATGCAGGCTTGAGTTTTCATGGTTATTCCTTCCTTGGTGGTTTGCCAACCGGCGTCAGGCCGACCAGCGGATCCTTTACAAATCCAATGTGATCACGCCATCCGGAGCGGCTGCCCGCGATTGACAGGTGATGATTTCGTGTTCGCGTTGGGCCTTGGAGAGGACAAAATCGCGGTGTTCAGCCTCGCCTTCGAGCAGACCGCATTTGCACACGCCGCAAATGCCGTCCGAGCATTTCACGTCGACATGGACGCCGTTTTCAATGAGCACGTCCGAGATTGCCTTGTCCGCCGGGATCACCAGTTCCCTGCCTGACGGGGCCAGTTTCACGGTAAAGGCATGGTTAACGTATTCGGGTTGCTCGGGCACCGAGAAGTATTCCAGATGCCGAGCCTCCTCGGGGAAACCTTGCCGCTCAGCTGCATCAATTACGCCGTTCATGTAGCGATCCGGGCCGCAGGTGTAGACCTGCCAGCCAGGACGGTAACCTTTCAAAACCTCGTCAAGATCGGCACGGCTGCCTTGATCCGAAAAATGGTATTGCACGTGACCGGCCCAAGGCAAGTTTGGCAAGTCACCAAGGTAGCCTGCATCGGCTTTTCGACTGGCCGAATAGTGCAGCTCGAAGTCGTGCCCCAACGCATGCAGTTGGTGGGCGAAGGCGATCATCGGAGTGATGCCGATGCCGCCGCCCATGAGGAAGGTCTTCTTGGCGCCTTCGTCCAGGCCGAAATGATTGATAGGCTTGGAGATGAACACCCGCCTACCTTCAGTGAAGATACGGTGCAGCATCTTTGAACCGCCCCGCCCTTCATCCTCGCGCAACACGCCGATCTGGTACTTCGAGGTGTCCGCGGGATCGCCCGACATCGAGTATTGACGCAGAAATTCCGGCGTTACCACCACGTCGAGATGGGCACCTGCGGTCCAGTCCGGCATTGGGCTACCATCCAAGGATGTGAACTCGTATTTGGTGACGTCGGCAGTCATTCTATCCACCTTGGATACCTGCGCATTGATTACCGGAGCGTCGTCGAATTCGGGACGCTCGTGCGCCAACCCGTCGATTTCGCCTCGCGTCAACCGGTCGCGATATTCATCGGCCGATATCATGTCCTGATACGCCTTGATGCCAGCTTCGCGATCCATGGGAAACGGATAGGGCCACGGCCACGGGGCAAGGTTGGCCGGGTAGACCGCTAGCGTTTGATCCTCGTATTTCAGGTTGAGATCAAGCTGCAGGTTGCGGCGGTTGACCGGCTGGGCGGGCCTCTTGTAACCGCCGTCGGATTTTAACTCGAGATCCCACCACCACTTCTTGGTGTCATTTAGCCCGCCATGACCAAGCTTGTCGTCGAGCTTAGCCAGCATTGGCACGGCGGCGGGTATTTTCATTGCGGCCCAACGGAACGGTTTTTCGGCAAACAACCCTTCAAGGTTCCAAGGGCAAGTTTTCATGCAGCGCCCGCACATTGCCCCGCCCTCGGTGGTGATGCGGTAGGTAACGCATTTCTGGCTGTCGGATTTCCAGATTTCGTAGCCGTTGAACATCCGTTTCGGTCCAGCGGTGATAGCCCCCGACGGGCATTCGCGGGCGCATTTGTTGCAGGATTCGCAAAAGGCCTGCAGCCCGAAGTCGATAGGCTTGTCATGCGCCAGAGGCATGTCAGTAGTCACCACACCAGACTTTAGCCTTGGGCCAAGTAGCGGGTTCAGGATCACTTCTCCGATGCGGCTGACCTCTCCGAGACCCGACAGCAAAAGGAGGGGCGGTTGCAAAACTTCGCCATCCATCACCGTATGGGCTTTGGCGGAATAGCCCATGTTGCGGATTTGCTTGGCAATGACGCCGCCTAGCAAGGAAAAGCGCAGGTAGGCGCGCATCGATTGCGCCACCGCGATCCAGTCGTCTCCGCTGGCGCCTTCCATTGTCTCAAACCCCTGATCGATGATCATGGAAATTGCCTGATCATGTGGCGGGATCAGTTCAGCGCCGGTGGCGTCGTGACTGTACCAGGTCCAGTCCGGGCAGCGGCTGATCCCTACTGCATCGATGCCAAGAAAGTAGCTGGCAGCCTTGATGTTTTCAGTGTTGCGCTGTGCTTCACTTGGTTCGGCTTTGGTGACGGAGGGTTCACCGTCCTGCAACAACACAAAGGCTCCCAGTATCCGCCGCTGGGCAAAAGAATGCGCGCTTTTGCGGGCATACCATCCGCCAGCAGCGGCCTGCTGCTGTTTCTTGCCAAGATCACCAAATAGCGAGCGTGCAAACATGTCGGTTCGCTTGGGCACCCGCGCCACCCGGGCTTCGTCGATGAAGGTGGTGGGGTTGTCCACGCGCTTCAGTTTTTCAAATGAATGGGCGCCGTTGACATATTTGCGCCGAGCATAAGGATCGCGGTTCAGCGCGCTTTTCGGCGTACCCTTGCCCAGCCACCAGGACGGTCCATTCATGCTGAACCACGGCTGGGCGGCCATTGGTGCCAGCGGCTGGTCCGGGGTCATTTCCATGTCCGTGGTAACGACAGCCAAGCCAAACCCTTCACCCATCCAAGGCGCGACAACCTTGCCGTTTTCGATCGTTGCCAGACCCGCCGCAACCGCCAGCTTGTTTAGTTCGACATCGGACGAAGTCGGCGTGTGCGCCCGGGCCCGGAAGCCCAAAAGGTGCAGGTAGTTGGAAAGGATCACCGCTGTCTCGGTTGCGCGCAGCGCAGCGCGGTGGTCCTGGGCACCCATGATCCATTCGGCGCCGGGCTCACGGCTTTTGGGTGGCCGCGTATGCTCGATCAGAATGACGATGGCGTGGTCATGCCTCTCGATCGAAGTTGGCGGTGCATCGATCGATTCGCGCAGCCCTGCCATGATTTCGTCAATGCCCGAGGTCAGCGTTTTGGTCTGTTTCGTACGGATATCATGGGCCAGCCGGTCGATATCAGGGTTGCGCGTGGGATTGTGTAAAACCGCTTCTTCAGGCAGGCGGCAGGTACCCATCATGGAGGTGTCCTGGAAATACCCGAACGCTTTCATGTGGTTAGCTCGTTCTTGTGGGTCCTTTGGGGCGGCACCGGGTTCGGAGTTCACGATCCCGTCGCGAATCACATCCATCATCGCCTGATATTCGCCCATCGCATTGATCAGCGAATGCGGTGTTTCGAGGCGGTGGAAATCGAGCGGCTGCACGGCCGGAACAGCGCTCAAGTCTGGTGCCGTATCGATACGCTTCAACCGCTCGAGTGGATAGGGTCCTAGGTGAAACGGCCGGTCCTTGGAGGAAAATAAGCGTATGCCCATGGCGTTAGGTCTTTCTAGTTGGAGGTGTCAGAATTTACCGGAGTTGCTCCAGGTTTCTTGCGGGCCGATCCTTTCCTGAAGGTCCCAATGCTCGACGATCTTACCACCTTTGAGGCGGAACAGGTCGAAGAACGCCCAGTCATCGCCGCCCTGTTTCACATGGCTGTAGATGACGACAAAGTTGCCTTGACCCAGCAGCTGGTGGACTTTGGCGTATTGCGCAGCTTGACCACTTTCCATGGGTTTTGTCGCAAGCTTTCCGAGAAACGGAGAAGACGTCATCTGCCAGTCACAGTTATCCCGCGAGTGCCGCAAATTGCTCGAAGCCACCTCCCTCCAGATCAAATTGTTTCTTTCGGGTCATTTGGGCCACTTCAATGCCTTCAAGCGCCGCTGCTGCTGAGGAGAAGGACTTGAACCCGAGCATCGGGTGCGTTCGTCGTTTGATGAATCCGCTGCCCGGCAGGGCATGTTTACGTGCCCGAGAGGGGGTGGTTTTGTTCGATCCTGTTGCTGAGGTATTTGGATCTGATAGTAGGAATCTTGGTGGGACAGCCAAAGCGTCCGAGGGTTTTGTTAACTTCATTGATCCCAGTTCCATTGGCGCCACCTTTGTCGATTACGATCCGCAGTGGAATTCCACTGCAGGCTAATGTCTTCGCGAAGAATTGCGTTGCCGCCGCGGTGTTACGTCGCTCAGAAAGCATGAAATCAAGGGAATTGCCATCGCGATCGACGGCCCGATAGAGCTTTCCGATGATTGCTGCGCATTCATCTATCAGCCAGCGGATACATCCATTGGCCTCTGACTTTGATGTAAGTTCTTTAATTGAGCGACTGCTCTCGGTGAGTTTACACCGGTATCGACCACCTGCAAGGTTCTTTCCCAAGTTTTGAGGACCCCAAGAAAGTTTGCGACATGTATGGACATCCCCCTTTTCGCAAGAAGAATCTTTTGGTTGGCAGTTCGCGTAGTCGGGTGCTGACATGTATTCGGCCTCATATTGCGGTTTTCATACA
>JAAEUI010000497.1 GCA_024227475.1 Paracoccaceae bacterium
GAAACAGCGTTCCTATCGCGCCCACCACCAACACGTACACAGCAACAATAACGGCCGTTAACGACCCATACACCAGCGTTCGATTGATGATCAGGTCAATATCGTACAGACGGTAATGCAATATGGCTATCCATATTGATACTGGCATGGCTGATACAAACAAGAACAAAATCAAGTCAGCAAACCAGCCGTCAAATTGCCCGATTATCCCCGATAATGGCATTAAGGCGGCTGCATACACCACCCACTTGATTTGTAAGCGCACCTCTTCACCGGATCGCCGGTAGCGCAAAATCAAAGAAAGCGCAGCAGCACCCATTATCAACAAACCAACGCCTAAGGTGGTATATAACGATAACCACGACAATTGGGCAGCCAGCTTCTCGATGCTGAATGGATTAATGATGAAACGCATGTTGTCCAGCGGGCCCGGCTCGATGATATACCGCAGACTGCCCAACGTCATCCACAACGCGCCCAGCCAGACAACAATTCGCCAGCGCGGGCTTAGTAAACGGCCGTTTGGAAAATATAAAGGTATATAAATAGCCGCCAAGCCCATGCTGATAATCCACAACCAATTGCTAATACCGGCAACGATCTCGCCGCCGGGCAGCAGACCAGGGCGTGTTAAAAACGCATACGCCGCGTATTCCTCACCAAAGCCAATAGAAGCACCTACAATCCCTAGGGCTAGAACAAACCAGCTAATCGAGTTACGGGGGAGACGGCTGGCTTGAAACACGCCGCCTGTTACGCCAAGGAGACCGACAAGTGATTGAAAGCCACGAAAACCCCAGCGTGGGGGAACGGCCGTATTCCAATTTAACCCCAGCAAAACAAGCCCAGCAACAACCAACGCCATCCCCAATGTCCAGATTGCCCATGCCAGACGGTTGGTGCGAAAAGGGGCCATCTCTTTTTGCGAATTCAAGGTTAGTTTACTCATGCCATCCATTTGAACACAACAGATACTTTAGACCGTTATAGCGGGAAAAGAAGGATACTCTGGCTGCTGGCGGAACTGTCCCTCAAGCGCAGCCATCACCGCCAGCACAATGTCCTCCCGCCAATGCCGTGCAGCCACCTGCACCGCTACCGGCAATCCAGCACTGCCCTGCTCCACCGCGCAGGCCGTTTGCTTCGCCTTATCTTTACTGACGGGGCGGTCGCTCTCCTCGTCGGGGCGCACGCGGGTGATGGGAGCCACGCCAGCCGGCATTCCCAATGTATTAAACAACAGCATCGAACCCCAAAAATCAGCCAAATCGCCAACATCCCCGTGACGCACAGCGGGCAAAGGCAACGCCGGACAGATGATAGCATCATAGTTACCAGCATCCAGTGCGGCCACAAATCGCCCTTCATAATCCAATCGGTCGCCCAGTAAATTCATCAATCCATCTCCTGATTGTCGACGTGCATTACTCATCATATTGCTCAAACGATGCTGCCCAATCGCTCCCAAGAGGTTTGACACTATCGGAATGATGGCATTGGGCATAGATGTTAGCTGGACGTTAGGTTTCATCAACGGAACCGGCTTCTCATCCCCCAGAATGTGCCGCACCCAACCAAAGCCATCCGCTCCTACGATGTTGAAAAAGAGATTCACGCCTTCCTGAGTATCCGGCGCGGTTGTCCACTCCTCCACCATCGCTCCCTGCGCTCGTAACGCTTCCGCAACCTCTTGCAGCGCGCGCCGGATGGCTGGCGAGGGAGGCCAATCCCCGATTTGCGACAGCAGCGCCACCCGCAAACGGCTCATGTCCACTGCGTCTGGTTCCCGGAAAGGTACAGGCGGATTAGTCCCAGTCGGATGAGCGACGACGTAATCTACCATCAGCCGTAGAGCCAAGGTCAGATCGGCCACGCTGCGAGCCATTGGCCCGGGTTGAGCCACAATCCCTTCCGCTCCGCTGGCAGTGCGTATGGGCGCGGCATCTGAGGGCAGACGCCGTGCTGTGGGTTTAAGGCCATAGATACCGCACCATGCCGCTGGGAGGCGGACACTGCCGCCTAAATCACCGCCTATTCCCAACGGCGAACCACCAGCGGCAATAATGGCAGCCTCGCCACCGCTGCTGCCGCCGGGCGTCCGCGTCACATCCCACGGGTTGTTGGTGCGGCCCCATATGGCATTATCCGTTTCCACCACACCCAGCGTCTGCGGCACGTTGGTTTTGCCCAAAATAATCGCTCCAGCCTCGCGCAGTGCCGCCACCATTGACCCATCTTCCGTGGCAACGTCGTTTTTCAACCGCGCTACGCCAAAAGAGGTGGGCAAACCTTTGA
>JAAEUI010000498.1 GCA_024227475.1 Paracoccaceae bacterium
ACGTTGTGCGGCAGATCAATGGCAAAGCCGGAATTGCGTCCTGAGGCGTTTTCGCCAACCTCTCCGGCATCAATGAGGGCAATCTCCTGGTCCGGGCAATTCTCCGCCAGCCGCCGTGCCGCTGCCAGCCCGGCGTATCCCGCACCCAGCACGATCCAGTCAGCCGTGAAATCCCCGCTCAGCGCCGGTTTCGCCGCCCGGGGTGACAGTATCGCGCTCCACCCGTTGTATCTGTCATCTTTGGGAAGCCGGGAAATCCGCATGAGTGCACTACTTGGTATTTTCAATCATGCTCCGCACCACCCGGTAAACCGGTACTTCGGAGGCCTTACGGCACTCGGCCACTGTGGAGTTGGTGATTTTCTCGGCCCCGACACTTTCAACGATATCGACAAATTTAGTTTCCCGCTCAAACGTCGCGGCCGACCAGAACCCCATGATCCAGCCTGCCAGCTGGCCTTTTTGTAACGGTGACCCGCCCTCATAGACCGCCACCGCATCGGCACAGCTCCAGCGCCCGGAACCCATGACATAGCCGTCTGCGGCGGCAATGCCGGGCCAAATCATCCCAACCACCAGAATTTTCAGAAATTTCATCCCTGTGTTCCTTTTCACATCCCTTTGGCACAGTCCGGGATAGGCGAAGGTAAATCAAGTTTCCTGTGAAGTGCTTTCCAGTTCCCGCACGCGCTTTGCCAGCCATTCCAGCTCGTCGTCATGCAGCCCGATCTCACTCAGATGCGACGCCGTGTTATACAGGTATTCAGTGTTCGGCCCCCGCCCGCCCGCCGCTGCAGCAATGGTTTGCGCCTGTTTTTCCAACTCCAGACCACCACAATACTGCACATGATGCGGGTCAATCACATAAGCCAGCGCCTCAACCCGCTGCCCGTCGCGGAACATTACTTCGCGGGTTACTTCCAGATAGGCCGAGGAAATCAGCTCCCGGTCGCGCAATTCCTGCAATGTCTGTGCCGCCCTCTCCGGCCCCACCCGAAACGCCACGCCGTCACAATGGGCCTCGTCGTGTTCATCCAGCGCCAGCACCAGCCCCGGTTTTTCCTCGGTTCCCCGGTGATGGATCGACCACATGCAAAAACTGCGGGCATAGCCATCAAGCCGCGCGATCTGGCGATCAACAAACTCAAACTCCGGCTTCCAGACCAGCGAGCCATAGCCAAACACCCAAAACCCGTCGTTATACATGCTGTTGGTTCTCCCGTTCCCGCCTGCTATATCTGCATTCGATCCGGATTGAAAAGAGGCGCCGATCAATGGCCCGAAAACTGGTTGTTGTCATCTTGCTGGCCGCGGTTGCCTGGTCCGCCTATTGGTGGGTCGGCTCGACCGCCAAGGACACCGCACTCAGGGCCTGGCTTGACCAGCAGCAACAGGCCGGATGGGTGGCGGAATACGCGGATTTGAAGGTACGAGGCTTTCCCAACCGGTTTGACACCCGCATTAAAAACCTGGAACTGGCCGATCCGCAGTCCGGCTGGGCCTGGAGCGCGCCGGAATTTCAGATACTGGCGCTCAGCTATCAGCCCAACCACATCATTGCTGTCTGGCCGCAAAACCAAACCGTCTCTTCACCATTTGAGAGAGTCAGGGTTGAGGCGGACGAAATGCGCGCCAGCGTGAAATTCGAAGCCAACACTGCGCTGGCGCTGGATCACACTATCCTGATCGTTGACAACCTGAAACTGGCCAGCACAGCCGATTGGGTCAGCTCGATGAAGCGGGCGACCTTTACCACTGAACAGACCCCGGAGCGGGACTTTACTTATGACATCGGATTTCAAGCCGAAGCCGTGGAACCCGCGAAAATCCTGAAAATCGTCATCGACCCGGATGATATTCTGCCTGATACCTTTGAGGTTCTGCGCGTCCGCACCACTGCCGCCTTTGATGCACCCTGGGACCGGCTGGCGGTGGAGGGGCGCAAACCTGAACTGACCACGCTTGAAGTTCATGACATTACCGCCACCTGGGGCGAACTGGATTTTCAGGCTAAGGGCACGCTCGAAATCGACTCCATCGGCTATCCCGTCGGGAAAATCGCGGTTCGCGCCAAAAACTGGAAAGGCATGCTGGAGGTGGCGGTGAATTCCGGCATGTTGCCGCGGGACTTTGCCGGGACTGTTGAGGGCCTGCTTGAAATTGTGGCAAATCTTTCCGGCAATTCCAAGACCATCGACGCACCGCTGATCTTCAAAGACGGGTACATGAAGCTTGGCCCCCTGCCGCTCGGTCGTGCGCCGCGGTTTTGGATGAATTAGAGGCAGGAGATGTTAGCTGAATGACGGTGTCAGATGGCCGGTCTGAGCCCAAAGTGCATGTGGAATCGATCAATCTCGTCATTTGGGGTCTGTTGCGAAGGAGGGCCGGGCCCACTATAGCGTTTCTGCATTAGCTTGAGACAAGTTGACGTGGAAATCGTTGGTCTATAGCTCTGTTAACGTTGAAGTTTTGAGTTTCGTTTGTGTTTCGCAATAAATCGAAACTCTCTATATTGGGGGATTGTAGAGTGGAGGAGACCATGACTGAATTAAAAAAGAATTTCACGGCATTTGGTCTATACGAATATGGGCAAAGCCCTGGAACGTTAACGGCTAAATGGGTCTGGAGTTGTCAGGAGCATTCCGATATTTGCCAAGGCGAAGCTTTCAATGGGCCAGCAACTGGATTTGCTGGTCAATATAGCGTTGTTTACTCAGACAATACAGACACCACAGGCGAACCTTTTGACCTCATCATAACAGCCGAAGAAAACGTGTATCGTCTAAGTTGGGAACGCGATGGAACAACAATTTACCACGGCATCGGCTTTTTGGTTTCCGGCAAACTTGCTTTTGGCTGGGGCCCAGTCTGATATGTCGATTCCATCAGTACATCTTGCGACGAACGGCAGAAAAGTCCCGCTCATCCGTCATTCCCGCCTTGTCGCATAGGTCGGTCCTGATCCCCCCAAGCCACACCCCCAACCCGTTACCGGCAATAGGTCCCGCTGCGATAACGCGCGACATCAAAATGAAAATGATCGCGGTGGTATCGGTCCGCATTCGGCCCTAATACCGTGCCAAACGGCCCGCAGGCAGACTTGTGCAGCTTTTTCAGGGTTCGCGATTTTGAGCCTGATCGCCAGTCACGTTCTACGCTGAGGACTTTGCCGTTTTTCAGAACAAACCCTGCAATATCAATGGCATTACCCTTGGCGTGTTCCGACAGTTTCGCCCCGCGTTTGCTGTTGCGGGTGCGACAGGAATACCCGGCGATCACCTGGATTTTGGCCAGCCCGCCGCCTTTACGCCCGACCGTCGGCTTGGCCGAACGGTTGACCCAGGTATACAGAGACTTGGCCGCATCACAGCCAATCAACGCCTCGCGGGTCAGCTTCACCCCGTCGATTTCTGTCACCTTCACCGGATTGGAAATCCTGCAGCCCTTGATCTTGCCAGACACCCGACCCACCGAATAACCGCGGATGCCCCGCACACCGCAGACCGATCCGGTTCTTTTGTATTTGACGGTCCGAACCGGAATCGGCTTGTCGGTTTCAGCCCGCGCAACTCTCAATTTCCTGGGGCGTTTCTTTGGCTGCGGCGAGCGGCCAACAGCAAAAGGACTTGTAACGATAACCGGGCGTCGCGAGGCCACGACAGCCACCCGTTCCTTACCGGCCTCGCGCACGATGATGTCTTCGGTGATGGTTTGTTTGACCACAACGGTTTCCAGCCCGGTTGTAATCGCGTCTCTGGCGCTGCTGCGGGCCTTAACCGGCGAAGGCCGCTTTCGCGGGCGGGGCGAGACATAGGGCGCAAACTCTGCAGATTTGCCGATGACAATCGTAAAGGGTCGTGCTTTTGGACGGGGCGACTGCAACGGAGGAGATGCCAGCGCCTGCGCCGCTGTTGCGCTCAGCGCCAGAATACACAATCCATGTCGCAGCGCTGAAATCATTACCCGTCTTTCTTTGGCCCACGGCCGAAATCGGCAGCATCGGTGTCTTGTCCAGCGTCAATGATGCCGCGGCGGATCGCCCGCGTACGGGTGAAATGGTCGAATAACTGATCACCATCACCACGCCGGATCGCCCGCTGCAGGTCAAA
>JAAEUI010000499.1 GCA_024227475.1 Paracoccaceae bacterium
ACCCGGCTTGATTCAAAGCTGGCCGGAAATGCTCTAGAGAGGCGTCTCAAGTTCAATCTGGTTCAGCTTAAACCTGAAACTCTAGGCTTGCCGCGCCTCGGCATTCATCCTGGACATTCGTTTTTTTTGTGACCCTCTAGCTGATCTAATGACCAGGTCGCCGCCGCTCTGAAACCGCCATCTTTCAGGTTTTCGAGCTGAAATTTGCAGTTGTGATGCGTCAGAAGGTCCTGCACGATTGCAAGCCCCAGGCCCTGGCCCTGAGATGTGCTGGACTCCTTAACCCCTGGACGGAGGATGTGCTCGATTGACTCCTGGGCAACGCCCGCGCCGTCATCCTCCACCAACAGGATCACCTTTTTTCCCGAGGTTTTACGGGCCCGCACAGATACTTTTTCAACTGCGTGCTTACGGGCGTTATCCAAAAGGTTTCCCAACAATTCAGACAAGTCGTGCTCGTCAAACGGGGCTTTGATGTCATCGGGAATGTCCAGGGTCCATTCCAGCCGATCCGCATCCGGTAGCTTGGTTATGGCGGACAGCATTTTCTCGGCGACTGTCCTGACGTCGCTGGTGCTTTGGTTGGCCAGCGAAACCCGGCTTCTTGCCAATTCCCGCTCTACAAAACTGCGCATGGAGGCGATCTGCTCTTCCACCTGATCTGCCTGCGCACTGTCACCGGTAACCCGCGCTTCCGCGGCCAGGGTGGTTAAAATTGTCAGGGGCGTTTTCAATCCGTGAGCGAGGTTACTGGCCTGACGCCTCGCATCGGCAAGAGAGGTGGCTTGTTGTTCCAGAAGCCCGTTAATGGTTTCAACCAGAGGCAAAACCTCGGTTGGGTAGTCTTTTGGCAAGCGGCTGTCGGCGCGATGCGAGACCTTTTCCAGGTGGGTCCTGACTTTTTCCAGCGGACGCAGCCCAACACGCACTTGCAGCCAGGCTGCAAGAATGAGGGCCACGCCCAACAGGGCCAGCCAGAATGCTATGTTGTAGCGAAACTGACTTGCAGCAAGTGAAACCTCGGACAGATCGGTTGCCACGGTCAGCGTAATACCGGCTGGATCCGAAAACCCTTCCGCCGTCACCCGCCAGCTGAGTGCCAGAAGTTCCGCACCAAAGGGTGCAATGACCTTGGTTTGCTCCTGTTGGCCAAACACCGAAGTGATGGTCATCGCCAAAGGCTGGTCCCAAAGCGAACGCGACAGCAACACCGTGTCAGAACCAAAGCCTACCTGCCAGTAGCGGCCGCTGAATGGTTGTTCAAACCTTTTGTCAGAGAGCGGTTTCATATCGGCTGTACCGTCGGACCGAATATCCAGCGCAGCGGTCAGCTGGGTCAGTTCCGTGCGCAGTTCAGTTGTCAGCCGGTGCTCAAAGTACTTCTGAAACTGATATGAAATGACAAAGCCGGTAGCCACAATGGCCATCACCGTCGAAAGCCCGGCAGCCAGCAACAGGCGAAGGCTAAGAGACTTAAACTTCATCGTGTTCCGGATCCGATTGAATACCCGAACCCGCGGCGTGTTTCGATTACATTGACGCTGAATTTTTTGCGCAGCCGTCCGATCGTGGCTTCAATGGCATTTCTGCCCGGCTCCTGATCGCGATAATAGATGTTGCTGGCCAGTTCTTCCTGGGTGATGACCTCGTCCCGGTGGTGCAAAAGAAAACTCAACAGCCGAAATTCAAGCGGCGTCAGATCCACCGGCGCACCGTTTTCAGAGACCCGCAACTGGCGGAGATCGATGGTCAATTCCCCCAGTACGATGATTGGCTGCACCTGTCCGGAGGAGCGCCGGATCAGGGCCCGAAGCCGCGAAATCAGTTCCTCCATCTGAAACGGTTTTACCAGATAGTCGTCAGCACCTGCATCAATGCCTTCCACCCTCTCTGACCAACTGCCTTTAGCGGTCAGAAGAAGGACCGGAACCGTAATTCCATCGCGCCGCCAGTTGCGCAGAACGCTCAATCCGTCCATTTTGGGCAGCCCGATATCCAGCACGATGGCGGAGTAGGGCTCGGTTCCACCGACAAACCATGCGTCTTCACCGTCTTCGGCGTATTCCGGAATGAACCCGGCCCCCTGCAGCGCTTTTCCGATTGAACGCGCCACGGCGGTTTTGTCTTCGACAATCAGTATGCGCATCAGCTGCCGCCCACTTCCAGAATTTCAGCGGTCAGCGCATCGACCTGCAAACTGACGAGGACACCTTCGGAAGACAGCATTTTCAGGAAATAGTGGTTGCCAGCCCCCGTTTCCTGATAATTTACCGAGATAAGACGACCGTTCATCTGTTCCTGCACATCCCCCAGAATTTCGCTGAGTGGCAATGCCCTGCCTTCAGATACGGCGTTCTGGGCGCGTCGGTAATCCCTTGCGGGCATGGTTGCGCTATTGGGGTTTTCGCCCCCTGAAGACGGGGAACTGTTTGCTGCGGTCTGACCAGATGAACTTGGTTCGCCGGTGTCCCCATCCCCACCAGAACCACCACCAGAACCACCACCAGAACCACCGCCAGAGCCGCCCTCGCTGGCATGTGCCTGACTCATCGTTGAAACCGCCGGGGCTGCGTAGACCATCGCGGTTCCCAGACCCAACCGCAGCAGGGCTTCGCGCCGGGTCAGCTTTTTTTGTGTACTTTCAGACATTTGGTTTACTCTGCTGCCAGGCTGTTTTGGGGCTCATCGTTCACGCGTTCCAGCAATCCTTGCCTGGCAAACTCAGCAATTGACTGTTCCAGGTCTTTGGTCAACTTCGCGGCCGGTTCATCAGGGAAAGCATCTCTGAACAACCGGACAAGGTCGGCCGTCGTCGCCGGGGTTTCCAGCATCGACCATATCGCCTTGGCTGTGGCATTAACATGATGAATGCGCGCGCCGCGCGTAGAGGCCAGAATACTTTCTTGCTGAAAAGCGATTTCTGCAACGCAGTCAGCCTGCCTGTACCGCCCGTCAGCACAAAACTGTTCTGGTGTCGGGTGCAGGTCGGCCTGGATATCCTTCAGGCGACTGGACTTGGGCAGGGCGATCGGCCCAACGGTATGGGGTGAGGACAAAACTTGGAAATTCTGGTCCAGAATCTCCGCGGCCTCTTCAGCGTTGGAGTATCTCAGGGTCTTCAATCGCGAATTGGCCGTCAGACACCCCAGAAGTTCGAGAATGCGGGCCGGATTCATGCTTCTGGAAAAGTTTTGTTTAATCAGCCTTTTCAGTATATTAAGTTCGGTTTCATCATTCAGGGATGGCTTGGCATTATCAACACGATCGAGCAGGATAATTGTTGAAACCGGACGCCGCTCGCCATGTTGCGCCAGCAAATTACCGACAAGGTTCAGGTAAAGATACTGCGCGTTGGCGGGGCCAGCATGTTCTTTCAGAAACGTTTTCAGACTGGGGCTGAATTCATCCGGAACGGGGAGCCGCAACCGGGGTGCAGCGCCGTTTGCAATGCCATCCAGCCCGGATTGACGGTCGAGCGCGAGCGGCAGATAGTCGTCAGTGAAGACCCGGTGACCGCGTGCCGCCAGACAGGCTGTCAGCGTGCTTTTGCCAGCACGGCGCCGATTCGGAAACAGAACGAGCTGGTCACCGAATTCAACCGCAGCCCCGTGAAAACACAGCAGATCGGGCTGTTTTCGCAACCGCGCCCAGGCCAGTTCGGCCACCAGAGAACACGCGGTGTTCAGCGGGTCCTTAAGGGATTGCGATTTGTCATTCAGCGGCGAGGATAGATGATACCTGTTGTCGCTTTTCTGTATCTTCAGAACCGGATTATTTGGGTTATTACCGACCTTTACTCGTTCAAAGGGCCAGTTTTTAAACAGTTCGGGCAACAGCTCATAGACCTGCGGACACCCCGTCAGATCGACTGGGCCGTCGGTTCCGACAAAAGCAACCAACAATTTTTCGGGTACGGTCATACTAAACTCTTTAAGTTGATCGAACTGTGTCCAACTGCCTTCCTACTTTATCACTGGAAACGGCAATGGTTCAACAAACGCTCGTTTGAGGGTTTGTTGAACGCATTGTCCAATATCCAATGGGCGGCGGTGCGCCGCGCCGCGGGGATCTCAGGTTTCCGGTTGACTTGGACCGCTTGCCTCGCTTGGTATGCTTGGCTCGCTTGCTGTGCTGGCGGTGCTTGGATCGGAGGGTGTACTTGCGCTGGCGCCGCTTGTTTCGCCGTCTGCCCCTGAACCGCCGGAGCCTTCACCACCGCTTCCTTCACCGCCGCTGCCACCATCCGAGGCATGGGCCATGCTTAGTGTGGTGAAGGCCGGAGCCACGTAAACTGCCGCCGCGCCAATGCCGACTCTGGCGAGGATTTTCCGCCGTCCGGAATCAATCGTTTCATCAATTTTGTCCGTCATTTTGTGTCCTTTCATATTAACCCGAAAACCGGTCCTGCGTAACCTTACGCCCTGTCGGCCCGCGAAACCCTGACGACCCCTGTCAGCGTCCTATCATGGGGCTGACCATAATGTGGAAAGGGGCGCGGCAGACAGAAAGACTTGGCAGCAGGCATGGCATTCGGCGAGGCCCCCAGTATTTTTTTACCTCAGCGAAGGTCCCTTCAGTCGGCTTGTTCCTACCCGTCTAAAACACGCCGGTGTGCGGTTTGGGTTTTCTTTTTGTTATGTTTTGTGTTGCTGAACTCTGCCCCTGGTGCGGCCCAGTCAGGGCCTGAAGTGAGTGAAATCCCTGGATTCAGCCACAACTCAACATCGTTTCCCCTTACCGGTGCCCATGAAAAAGCTGTCTGTTCTGCTTGTCATATTGGCGGCGAGCTGAGCAACACGCCAACCGCCTGCCAAAGTTGCCATGACAACGAACG
>JAAEUI010000500.1 GCA_024227475.1 Paracoccaceae bacterium
AGCGGCGCTATTGGGGCAAGCACTTTTGGGGCCGCGGTTACTTTTCAACCACCAACGGTGCAATCACTGAGGGCGTTGTACTTCAGTACTTGGAAAAGCACATCTCAAATCCTACCGACGCCAGTCGGTAGTGGTTTAGTGCACATTTTTTGCCTTAAAAATTGCTGCCTGTCCTTTCTCATGGGCTTAAAGTTGATTAAGACACCTGAAAACCCCGGTCCGCCTGCAGACGGCAGTTTCGGCGGTATCATGCAAATGGGATGTGAGATGGTGATGGCCGAAAAATCTGCGTTGGCGAGTGAAATATTGAACGGCAGCCGCAGGGCGCTGGCACGAGCGATTACGCTGGTGGAGAGCACCCGGCCGGATCACCGGGCCAAGGCTGTTACCCTGCTGCAGGAGTTAAATGGGGCCAGAAGGCAGGCGCTGCGTATCGGCCTGTCGGGCACACCGGGGGTGGGAAAATCCACCTTTACCGAGAGTTTTGGCATGATGCTGGTGGAACAGGACTTGCGGGTTGCGGTGCTGGCGGTAGACCCGTCATCCAGTCGTTCCGGGGGGTCCATTCTTGGTGACAAAACCCGGATGGACCGGTTGTCACGCCACCCCAGCGCCTATATCCGCCCCTCGCCGTCTCAATCCGCGCTTGGGGGTGTCGCGCGCCGCACCCGCGAAGCAATCAGCCTGTGTGAAGCCGCCGGATTTGACGTGGTTCTGATCGAGACGGTCGGTGTCGGCCAGTCCGAGGTGATGGTTGCTGACATGTCCGACATCTTTGTTCTGTTGCTGGCCCCGGCGGGGGGCGATGAATTGCAGGGGGTTAAACGCGGGATTATGGAAATCGCCGATCTGATCCTGGTCAACAAGGCAGATGGTGACCTCAAAGCGGCGGCGACCCGGACCTGCAGCGACTATGCCGGGGCGCTGAACCTGCTGCGCAAACGGGCGCGAGACCCAGAGGGTTTCCCCAAGGCGATGATGGTGTCCGCGAAGCAATGCAGCGGGCTCACAGAGGCCTGGGCGGAGATCAAAGAACTGGAGCGCTGGCGCCGCGAGGTCGGTCAGTTTGCCGCCAACCGCGGCCGGCAGGCGCAGGTCTGGTTTAAAGATGAGGTGCAGGCCGGGATCCTGGCGCAATTGGAGGCGGACCAAACTATCCGGGAATTGCGCGACGGCCTGAGTGAAAAAGTGGCGAACGGTGCGGTTAGCCCGGAAGCGGCGGCGGCTGAGGTGCTGGCAGAACTGAACAAGCACCTATAATTAGAGCGTATCTCATCGTATTGGATTCACCAATGAGAGGAGATACGCAGCGACATCACATACTTAAAGGGGCGTGTCCGGTTTAATCTGAATTCGATTAATCCGGACACGCTCTAGTGTCCGCACCGGTTTTGGCCAGTTGACAGGGCCCCCTGTCACGAAATACTGGTAAGGCGCAACCTTTAGGGCGCTGAGCGCGGTTGGCAGCAGAGCCAGCAACCGTGGCGCGAGGCCCCGTTGTGTATTTGGGTTGTCACAGACATTCGGGGTCATATTCAGGAGAGCCCGAATGAAAACCATTTTCGAACCCTTTCGTATCAAGTCCGTGGAACCAATCCGCATGACCACACGGGACGAGCGCAGGGAACTGCTGCGTGAAGCCCATTACAACCTGTTCAGCCTGCAATCAAAAGACGTGCTGATTGACCTTTTAACCGACAGCGGCACCGGCGCCATGAGTGCAAATCAATGGGCCGCAATAATGCGCGGAGATGAGAGTTACGCCGGTTCTCCGTCGTTTGACCGTTTTGTGGCGGCTGTCGGCAACCTTATGCCGTTTGAGCACATCATTCCGGTGCATCAGGGCCGTGCTGCCGAGGCAATCCTGTTTTCGATTCTGGGCGGCGCCGGGAACAACATCCCCAGCAACACCCATTTTGACACAACCCGCGGTAATATCGAGGCCAGCGGAGCGATAGCCCACGACCTGGTGATTGCCGAGGGCAATGATCCGGCCTCGCTGCACCCGTTCAAGGGCAATATGGACCTGAAGCGGCTGGAGGCGTATCTGGGCGAGCACGGCGACACTGTGCCCTGCGTGATGCTGACCATCACCAACAACGCCGGAGGCGGCCAGCCGGTAAGCCTTGAAAATATCCGTGGTGTTTCGAAATTGGCCCGGGATTTTGGCAAACCGTTCATCATTGATGGTTGCCGGTTTGCTGAAAATGCCTGGTTCATCAAAAGCCGGGAACCGGGGCAGGGCAACCGGTCGATCCCTGATATTGTGCGCGATTGCTTTGCCTGCGCGGATGGCATGACCATGAGCGCCAAGAAGGACGGGATGGCCAATATCGGCGGCTGGCTGGCGCTGAATGATCCCGACATGGCTGAACAGGCGCGCGCGCGGCTGATTCAAACCGAAGGGTTTCCAACCTACGGCGGGCTGGCCGGGCGCGATCTTGAAGCTATTGCGCAGGGGTTGGAGGAAGTGGTCGATGAAGATTACCTGCGCTATCGTGTCGCCACCAACGACTATATCATCGCGCGATTAGACGAACTGGGTGTGCCGGTGGTCAAACCGGCCGGCGGGCATGCGGTTTTTGTCGATGCACGCCAGTGGTTGCCCCATATCGAGCCGCTGGCCTATCCCGGTCAGGCGCTGGTTTGTGGTCTGTATGAGACAGGCGGCATTCGCAGTTGCGAGATCGGCAGCGTTATGTTCGGACGCCAGCCGGACGGGAGCGAGACTCCGGCGGCGATGGAACTGGTGCGCTTGGCAATACCGCGCCGCACTTATACCCAGTCACATGCGGATTACATCGTCGAGGTGTTTGCCGAATTGGCCGAAGTAAGAACCGAGCTGCGCGGATTCCGGATCGCCCAGCAACCCCGGTTGCTGAGACATTTTTCCTGTAGCTTTGAACCTTTGGGCGGCGGGAACGCAGTCACGGCGGATGATGCCGGGGTTTTGCAATTGCCCAGGCGCACCGCGTAACAAACCGTGGCACAGGGGCGTCGAATCCCTTGACGCCCTCACCAATCGCGCCTAAAGGAACGGTTCGAAATTCAATTGCGGTCCGGGCAGGGGTCCGGGGCGCAAAAACCGAAGGAATGAGCCATGTCCCGTCGCTGTGAATTTACCGGCAAAGGCCCGATGACCGGCAATAATGTCAGCCACGCCAAAAACCGTACCCGGCGCCGCTTTCTGCCAAACCTGAACGACGTCACTCTGGTCAGCGATGCGCTTGGCCGGTCTTTCAAATTTCGCATTTCCGCTTCTGCACTGCGCACCGTTGATCACCGCGGTGGTCTGGATGCGTTTCTGGCCAAGGCAAAAGATGCCGAACTGTCCGATGCGGCGCTGAAAGTGAAAAAAGACATCGCCAAGGCGCAGGCTGCTGCCTGATCCAAAGGTCATGAAGAGAATTTGAGCGGCCTCAGAGCGATTTCCGGGGCCGCTTCAATTTGTCCGGCTTTCATTTTTTGGGAATGCGATTAAGTCCAAGCCATGAAAAAACTATCCCTCGCTCTGTCCGTCATTTTCCTGCTTTTTGGATCACTGGTTCATGCAGGTGACGATCACAGCCATGACCATGCAGTGATTGCCATCGAAGACGCCTATCTGCGCAGTGGTGGTTCGGGCAAGACCGGTGCCAGTTTCATGACCATCGTCAATCACGGTGACACCGATGACCGGCTGATCGATGTTTCGACCGAAGTGGCGAAAAAGGCAGAATTGCACACCCACATCGAAGATGCCAACGGCATGATGATGATGCGACCGGTTGAAGACGGGTTCGAAATCCCGGCAGGTGGCGAACATCATCTGATGCGCGGGGGTGACCATGTGATGCTCATGGGGTTGACGGTGCCGCTGGAACAGGGTGATCTGGTGACTTTTGTTCTGACCTTTGAAAAGGCTGGCGAAGTGACGGTGGTTGTACCTGTCGACCAGAACCGCAAACCGGGCGTGGCGCATAGCCACTAAAGCGTTTCGCGAAAAACCTGAGACATCAGGTTTTCGGGAAACGCATCAACATCAATGTTTTGTCGGGACGTTTTTCGCCAAACCTGATTCAGGTTTAACGAAAACCGCTGTAGCGCATTTCTGGTTCAGCTTAGACCGGACGCGCTCTGAGTTCCTATTGCCCTATCGCATCACGCCAGTGTTTGCGGCACAGCGGCACATAGGTTTCGTTCCCGCCGATCTGGATTTGAGCGCCTTGCGTCACCACATTCCCATCGCCGTCCTGACGGATAACCATCGTTGCTTTGCGTCCGCAAAAACAGATGGTGCGGACCTCGCGCAGGACCTCCGCCAGCGCCAGCAGGGCGGCTGAACCGGGGAACAGATTGCCAAGGAAATCGACCCTCAGGCCATAGCACATCACCGGAACCTCCAAGTCGTCTACGACCCGGGCAAGTTGCCAGACCTGATCGGCGGTCAGAAACTGGGCTTCATCAAAGAATACACAGGCAAGGGTCGAGCTTTTCTGGCGCTTTTCGATTTTTTCGAACAGGTCGGTTTCCGTATCAAACAGGTCTGCCTTTGCCGACAGCCCGATGCGTGAACCAATCTGGCCGGTGCCAACCCTGTCGTCCAGTTTGGCGGTCAGAAGGTAGGTTTCCATGCCGCGTTCGCGGTAGTTGTGGGAAGCTTGCAGAAGCGCCGTGGATTTGCCGGCGTTCATTGTCGAATAGTGAAAATACAGCTTGGCCATGATCGGCACATTGCCTGTGCCCCCGGCTGGTTTCAAGCCTTTGAATCACCATATCCGAAGATTACCCGTCAGACGGGTCAAGATCGTTTGGCGACAACCAAAAGCCTGTGTTACGCTCCCGCAGAGGACAGATTTATGGCCAAGGAGTTTGCTATGAAAGTGATGGACGCAGCGGAATTGATTGAGACCGCCTATCTGGATGATTTTGGGTCTGGTGTTCAGAAAAAACCATCCAGCAGCGACGGGGCGCAGGCCTATTTGCTCAGCGACGGGACGCTGGTGATTCCGGGCACCAATGAGCCGACTGACTGGACCAAGTACAATCTCAATTTCTTTTCCCTGCGCCAGTACAGGAAATCCAACGGTATCCGGTTTCACAGCGGGTTTCTGACCCATGCCCAGTCGATCCTGAGCTGGGCGCGGGACAAGAACGTAAAGTGCATCACCGGGCATTCGCTGGGTGCCGCCAGTGCGCAGATTTTGGGGCCGATCCTGAACGCGCCGACGATCTGTTTTGCATCACCGAAAGTTTCGCTGAAGCAGTTCGTCAAATATCGCAATGAGGAAAGGGTTCTGTGTTTCAACCGCAAAGATGACATGGTCGCAAATGTTGGCGGCTGGTTGTTCCGGCATCTGGGGCGGGTTGAAAGCCTGGATCCGAAGGGGCCGCATATCGGTGGGGACCATAAGGTCAAGTTTTACAAGGAACTTCTGGTGCTGGATCGTTATAAGCACTTGCCGCAAAGCTGGCCGTAATCTGCAAAACAGATACGTCTGTGTGATCCGGGAAGCAATGAATTGCCTATTGCAAAAAAAACCGACGGAATTTGTAGCGCCTGTCGTATAACGAGAGCGTGTCGCGTTTATCAGTTCTGGCGGTTGTGATCGCAAGCATACCACACCGCCTTTGCAGAAAGGCAAGTCGCGACACTCGTTTTTGAATCCGTTTCAGTGCGACATGCCCTGATTTTGTGCGAATTTACAGGTGGTTGTCTTGGTCCATTCCTTAGAAACCATTGCCGCTATCCGGTTTGGATATGGCTTTCGGCCCGGCGAGCCGGACTTAGGTGCGCGCGATCAGTTATTACAGCAGATTTCTGGTGCAGATCTTGCACAACAGGCCTTTCCAACACCGGGTTTTCAGGAGCGTATGGGTTTACACAGGTCTTTTCGAGCGTTGCACAAACGGGTAAAAAACGAAGATGAAAGTGCAGAACCGGAACTAAAAAAGGCCAAGGTGGCGCGGCGAGCACTTGTCGTTAACGACGTCAACATGCGTTGTGCCCGCGCAATTTTCAGCCCCTTTGGGTTTCGCGAACGGCTGGCCGCATTCTGGGCGGATCATTTCACCGTGATCGCAAAGGGGCAGATGCCCAGGGTAATCCATGGTGATTTTTTGGACCGAGCAATCCGGCCCCATATTGCTGGTCGTTTTGCCGATTTGCTAATAGCGTCCACCACCCATCCCAGTATGCTGATTTTTCTGGATCAAACAAAGTCGATCGGTCCAAATTCCAAAATCGGCAAGAAGAAAAAACGTGGACTGAATGAGAACCTGGCACGCGAGGTTCTGGAACTGCACACGATGGGTGTGGGTGGCAGCTACACTCAGGCGGATGTCCGGCAACTTGCCGAACTGCTGACCGGCCTGATCGTGACCCGAAAGGGAATGCAATACAGCAAAGGCGCGGCAGAGCCGGGCGCTGAGACGGTTCTGGGCAAATCCTATGGCGGTGAAAAGGCCAGTGAAACAGATATTCTTGCGTTTCTGGAAGACCTAGCGGTGCATCCTGATACCGCAAACTACATAGCGCAAAAACTGGTGGTGCATTTTGTTTCAGATGAACCGGATCCAGAAATGGTTGCGCATATCCGCGATGCTTTTCTTACCAGTGGTGGAGACTTGCAGAGCGTTTATACTGCCATGCTTGAACATCCCGGTGCATGGGTTGATATTGGCGGCAAGGTCAAACAGCCGTTTGATTTCATTGTTTCGGGCTATCGCGCACTGAATGTGCAGCGCGATGTGATTTCCAACCTCAAGCCACGTGATGTGTGGCGGATTTTTGAGATTCCGTTGATCAGCATGGGCCAGCCCCCGCGTCGCGCACTGGGCCCCAACGGTTGGCCCGAAGAGGCGGAAGCCTGGATCACGCCCCAGGGGCTTGCTGCAAGGCTGCAGTGGGCTTTGGTGGCCAGTGCCAGGTTTGGCGATGGTCTTGACCCGCGCGACTTTGTTCTATCGTCGCTGCGCGAAGTGGCCGGTGAAACGCTGAAATTCGCAGTTGCCGGGTCGGAAAAGAAGATTGAAGGGCTGGCACTGGCCCTGTCCTCGCCGGAATTCAACAGAAGGTAATGCAGATGGGCTATGTTGATCGTTCCCGACGTCGGTTTTTGGCCAAGACGCTGGCCATCGGGTGTTCTGCCGCTGCCAGCCCGCTGGTGACGCCGGTCACATTTGCCTCGGTGAACTCAGACAAGCGGCTGGTGGTGATCGTTCTGCGGGGTGGTATGGATGGACTGGATGTTGTTGCCCCGGTTGGAGACCCACTTCTGGCGCAATATCGGCCGAACGTTGGTGCCGCGAGCCACAGCGATCTGGATGGGTTCTTTGCCTTGCATCCTAAACTCAGTGGCCTGATGCCGATGTGGCAATCGGGCGAACTGGCCTTTGTGCACGCAGTTTCAACGCCTTACCGCAACAAGCGAAGCCATTTTGATGGTCAGGATATTCTTGAGGCCGGTGTCGCCGAGATCAATTCGGATATACATGACAGCGGTTGGATCAACAGGATGCTGGCGCAGATGCCTGGTGCCGGGAAGGAAACCGCGTTTTCGGTCGGACGGGAGAGTATGCTATTGCTGCGTGGTGATCTGCCGATGACGAGCTGGTCGCCCGAGGGGCGGATTGATTTGTCACCGCAGGCGCAGTTAATGCTGGATGTAATTTATCAAAAAGACCCTTTGTTTGCGGAGGCAGGAAGCGTGGCTTTGACGCTGGCGGCGCAACTCAACCTGGATATCGAGGTCAGCGATGACGACCAAGTTATGATGCGGCAAATCATGAAAAACATGCAGGCCGCAAATAGGTTTCAGCGGGCGACCAGTCTGGCGGCCTTTGCTGCAAACCGGCTGAGGGAAGACACCCGGATTGCCGCCTTTTCCATTGGTGGATGGGACACCCATAGGAAGCAAACCTCGAGCATCAAAAAAGCACTGGGCCAGTTGCAGGCGGCGCTGACGACGCTGAAATCTGAACTCGGACAGACCTGGGAAAAAACCGCCGTTGTCTGTATGACGGAATTTGGCCGCACGGTGCGCGAGAACGGGTCGGCTGGAACAGATCACGGTACCGGTGGGGCCATGGTACTGGCAGGTGGTCTGATCCGCGGGCGGCGAGTCTATGGCGATTGGCCGGGGCTGAGAGATGATCAGCTGTTTAAGAACCGCGACCTGATGCCAACCAGCGATGTGCGCCGCTACACTGCCTGGATGATCCGTGATTTGTATGGGATCAGCGCGTCGGAGCTTGAAGCTGCGGTCTTTCCGGGACTGGATATGGGTGGCAACCCTAAAGTGATTTCCTGAATGACTGCAGGCAGCACTGGAATTTCCCGGTCAAAAGCGTATCTGTTGTGGGTGTGAATGTCAGTACTGGTTGATGAAATGGTAAGAGAGAAGGGCGAAAGCCTGCCCGATTGGGCGCCGCCGCAAGCCCCCGCCGGGGAGGTTTTGAGGGGGCATTATGCGGTTCTGGAGCCATTGGATGCGGATCGTCATACCGCCGATCTCTATGCGGCGAACTGTACCGATACCAAGGGTGCGATTTGGGATTATATGCCCTACGGCCCGTTTTCCAGCCAGGCCAGTTATCACAAATGGGTGCGGGGCATGGCAGGACAGGATGATCCGTTTTTCTATGCCATCAAGAATCTGGAAACCGGCCGGTTTTGCGGGGTTGCGTCTTATCTGCGTATCAAACCGGCTGGCGGGTCGATCGAAGTTGGCCATATCAACTTCGCCCCGCCTCTGCAGCGCACAAAGGCTGCAACCGAAGCCATGTATCTGATGATGAAATGGGCGTTTGGGGCCGGGTATCGACGTTATGAGTGGAAATGTGATGCCCTGAACATCCGGTCACGCCGGGCCGGGCAGCGGCTGGGCCTGTCCTATGAAGGGGTGTTCCGGCAGGCCACCGTGGTCAAGGGACGCAACCGCGACACGGCATGGCTGGCTGCGATTGACAAGGAGTGGCCTGCGCTGCAGGCGGCGTTTGCGGCCTGGCTGGCACCATCAAATTTCGACGCGGACGGGCGCCAGGTGGAATCTCTGGCCGATCTGACCGGGCTGGTGCGCGTGGCGGATGACCCGGCGGTCTGAGGCCAGGCCTTGACACCCCGGCATGAAGTGACCACATCCAGAAAATGTTAGGTCGCTTTGCGCCCAAAATACTCCAGTTCAAACGCCAAGCGCTCTAGTTTGAGGTTTTCCATGCTCCCGCCCAGTTCTGCTGCCTTGGATTTTCTACAGAACCGACGCTCGCGTCGGGCCAAAACTCTGAACCTGTCTGCTTTGGGCGGGGGGGATTTGGATCTGCTTACTCATTCGGTAACAGAATGATCATAAACGATTTTACCAGGGCGCTGAGCCAGATGGGGGATCCGAAGTTTCGCGGTGTTCTGTTGCGTGGGATTGGATTAACGGTTCTGTTGCTGGCTGGCGCGACATGGGGGGTGCAACTGTTGTTGCCCGATACCGTCAGCCTGCCGTGGTTTGGCGAGATTGGCTGGCTGTCCTGGCTGTTGTCCGGCTTTGTGCTAATCTCGATGATTGGTCTTTCGGTTTTTCTGATGGTGCCGGTGGCCTCGGCCTTTACCGGGTTGTTTCTGGACCGGATCACCAATGCGGTTGAGGCGCGGCACTATCCGCATCTGCAGCCCGCCAAGGGGGTGCCATTTGGCGATATGCTGGTGGATACACTCGCCTTTCTGGGGCTGATGATTGTGGCCAATCTGGCGGCACTGATCGTATATCTGTTGTCAACCGTGGCTGCACCACTGGTGTTCTGGGCGGTGAATGGGTTTCTTCTTGGGCGCGAGTATTTTCAGATGGTGGCCATGCGCAGGCTGGGGCGGCAGGGCGCAAAGGAGCTGCGGCGGCGGCACAGGGGCGAGATTTTTGTAGCCGGGGTGCTGATGGCGGTGCCGCTGACCATTCCGGTGATCAATCTGCTGGTGCCGGTGCTGGGGGTGGCGACATTCACACATCTGTTTCACCGGCTGAACCGGCGGTGAGTGTTTAACAAACGTCATTACCCGAACAAGTCAGGTAATGACGTTGACCCATCAGTCTTTCCGGAAATGTGTCTTTTCACGCGGTTTGCCATGCCAGCCCGTTTTGCCCTTGGGCCCGCCATCGCGTGGCCCGTCAAAGCGCTTGCCACCACCTTCACGGTCGCCCTTGTAGGGGCGCCTGCCGCGATCATCGTCACCCTCGCGTACTTCCCATTTCTTTAGCAGGGCGCTGGTGAATGTGTCGCGGTGGATCATGCCTTCGTTGCACCAGACCAATGACACCTGATCACCGTCAACGGTTTCTACCGCCATACGTGGAGAGCCGGAGATCAGCGTGGCGAGATCGCCTGTTTTCAGTGTGGCCATGGGGTGTCCTTCCAAGCGGCGTGTTTCAGACGACCGCCTATAGGGAAGCTGCGGTGGAAAGGGAAGTGCTATTATTGGTACCGGGTATCAAACCCAAGGTTTTCCAGCGACAGCACCTCGCTGATGATCACCCAGCAGATCGCTGCCCAGACCAGAGTTGCAACAATCGTCGTAATGATCATGCGGCGTTTGATCTGAGGGTTCGCCGGGGCCGAAGATGGGGTGCCGGGCACCACGTCGCCCTCCTCTTCCTGGCTTTTGAGGCGCAGCGGCAGGATCACAAACAACGTCATGAACCAGATTATGGCGTAAAGGACGATAGCGGCGCTTATGCTCATGCGGGGTTTAAACCTGCTCCAGTTCCACCAGCGTGCCGGTGAAATCCTTGGGGCGTAAAAACAGCACCGGTTTGCCGTGGGCTCCGTTCTTTGGCTCGCCATTACCCAGCACACGGGCACCTGAGGCCTGCAACTGGTCGCGTGCCGACAGAATGTCATCGACCTCGTAGCAGATGTGGTGGATACCACCGGATGGGTTCTTGTCCAGAAACCCCTGAATTGGAGAGTTGTCGCCTAACGGGTACAGCAATTCAATTTTGGTATTCGGCAGCTCGATGAATACAACTGTGACTCCGTGGTCGGGCTCGTCCTGCGGTGGGTTTACTTTAGCCCCCAGCGTATCGCGATATTGCGCAGCCGCGGCCTCAAGGTCGGGTACGGCGATAGCAACATGGTTCAGGCGTCCGATCATGGCTGATCTCCTTTTCTGTTGCGTCTGCTATGGCCGAGCGGGAAGCGAAAGACAACGCGTCAAAAAGTCGGGCAGGAAGAATTTTTGCAAATTTTCTGCTTTCGTTAGGACACTGTTAGCTAATGCTGTCTTACCCTGATCTGAATCAGATTTTGGTAAATCTTCTGGGTCAAGCCTTTGGTGTTGCAGCGTTTTGCGCGAACCTTGTGTCTCAGAATTCGCTCAAAATGCTCTGAGTTGCGCTGGAATGGGTAAACCAGAACCGGCATGTGAGGACAAGATGGAACGGCAATCCGCGAAGCTTAACATAGAATTTGCCAGCAGGCGGCCTTTGTTCGGGCTGACGATTCTGCTGGTCGAAGACAGCCGGTGTTGTTCGCAGGCCGTGCGGATGATGTCGGTCAAAAGCGGCGCGCGAATGCGGCGGGCGGATTGCCTGCGCTCAGCGCGGCGTCATCTGATGATTTACCGACCCGATGTCGTGATGATTGATCTGGGATTGCCCGATGGCTCCGGGGTCGAACTGATCGAGGAACTGAACGAGATGCCGGATTGGTCATCCGCAGTTGTTGCCCTGAGCGGAGACGATGGTGGCCCTGGTAAAGCGCAGGCGATGGAAGCTGGTGCGGCTTGTTTTCTGACCAAGCCTTTGCAGGATATTTTGCATTTTCAACAGGCAGTCCTGTCGGTGGCCAACAAAATGGGGGGGCCGCATCTGTTTGTTGCGCGTTCCGGTGGCAAGCCGCTGGAAATGGATGGCCGTGCTTTCCTCGATGATCTGAACCTCGCGGAACGACGGATGCGGCAGGCTTTGTCACAGGCTGACACTGCGGAACTGCACTATTTGGCGCAATTCACCCGTTCTGTTGCGAAAACCGCGCAGGATCATGAGCTGGTTGATTGCGCCGCGGCTTTTGGTGCTCGTCTGGCGGGCGGAACGAAATGGCAAAGAGGCGGCGAAGGGTGTTGGCGTTGCTGCGCGAACGGCTGAAAGACGCCGCGCCGATCTGAATGTGTTTCGCTTCGCTGCAGGGGTGGTTCTGAGCACCAAAATTCTGTCAGCCACGCGAGATTCTGCTCGCTTTTCCAGCAAAACAGAGTCACGCATCCGGGTATGGAATACTTAGCGAATCCCTGGCGGGGAACGGGCCTGCCGAAAACGGATGATCTGGTTGCCGGAGCGGTTGCCGATGATCCTGAACTTGTTCTGCATTTGCTCGGGATGTGTCCAGCTTATCAGCCGACGGCGCTGGTGAAACAGGGCGAATTGGCGGATGAACTTGGCCTGGCTGGCCTGACGATCAAGGATGAACGCCAGCGCATGGGGCTCGGCAGCTTCAAGGCGCTCGGTGCGGCCTTTGCCATCGCCAAGCAGGCGCATCTGGCCCAAGGTGATGCGTTGGCGGATCCTGAAGTGGCAAAATCGGCGCTGAAGGGGGAAACTTTTGTCACTGCCAGCGCGGGAAATCACGGCCTTTCTGTTGCCGCAGGTGCGCGGATTTTTGGTGCGCGGGCGGTGATTTACCTCGCGCAAACCGTGCCGGTCGGATTTGCTGACCGGTTGCGCGGGATTGGCGCGGATGTGGTGATCGAAGGCGCGGATTACGAGGCCAGCATGGCCGGTGCTGCAAAGGCGGCCACCGACAATGGCTGGACGTTGTTGTCGGACAGCACCTGGGCTGGCTGCACCACGGGGCAGGATGTGATGGAGGGTTATCTGGCGATGGCCTCCGAAATCGTTGAACAGGCCGGTAACGAAGTTCCCACACATGTTTTCCTGCAGGCAGGTGTTGGTGGCCTGGCAGCCGGAGTAACGGCATACCTGCGCAAAGTCTGGGGCGATACGCCTCAGATTATTGTGGTTGAACCTGAAGCCGCACCGGCGCTTTATGAATGCGTCAAGGCTGGGAAATTCGTCGCTTCCTCCGGCCCCTCGTCGAATATGGGTCGGCTGGACTGCAAAGAGGCCTCGCATCTGGCACTGAAATGTCTGGCTGAGCAGGCGGATGGGTTCATGCTGCTGTCAGACGATTATGTAGCTGAAACTATTGCCCGGCTCGAACCTCTGGGACTGGAAACATCGCCCTCTGGCGGGGCGGGATATGCTGGTGTCGTTGCTGCGGCGCGGGCCGATTCCATCGGCTCGTCAGACCGCGTGCTGGTGATCCTGTCAGAAGGCCCAGCGGATGAGTGATTTCCCGCATTCAGAGTTTGCAGCGCGCCTTGAACGTGCACAGGCTCTGATGGGGGAACAGAACCTTGATGCGATGTTGCTGACGACAGAGGCGGAGGTGCGGTATTTCTCCGGCTTTCGCACCTTGTTCTGGCTCAGCCCGACCCGCCCCTGGTTTCTGATCCTGCCGCGCGAGGGAGAACCGATTGCGGTGATCCCCGGTATCGGGGCCGAACTGATGCGGGCAACCTGGGTAAAAGATATCCGCACATGGCCCTCGCCGCATCCCGACGACGAAGGCGTCAGCCTGTTGCTTGATGCGCTGAACGGCGCCAGCCGCATAGGCCTGCCGATGGGCGAGGAAGCCTCACTCAGGATGCCGCTCAGGGATTTCAACCGGCTGCAAAACCAGATCGACGGGGTGTTTTGCGACTGCAGTGACCTGATCAAATCCGTTCGCACGGTGAAGTCCGAAGCAGAAATCGCGATACTGCGCCTTATCTGCGGCATCGGTTCGGATGCGTTCGATCGGCTGCCGGACATCGCGGCGGCAGGCCTGCCACTGGCCGAGGTGTTCGGGCGGTTCAAGATAGCGCTGCTTGAGGCGGGTGCTGATGATGTGCCCTATCTGGTCGGCGGGGCCGGGCAGGGTGGATATGGCGATGTTATTTCCCCACCGTCGGAATCGCCTCTTCAGGCGGGCGACGTGCTGATGCTGGACACCGGATCGACATTGCAGGGGTATTTCTGCGACTTTGACCGCAATTTTGCCATCGGGACCGCTGATACCGCGGCGCGAGACGCCCATGCAAAACTGTGGGATGCGACCGAAGCCGGGCTGGAGGCCGCCCACCCCGGGTCGACCTGCGCTGATCTGTTCACAGCAATGAACCGGGAGCTTGGCGGAGGGGCCGGGGTCGGTCGGTTTGGTCACGGGTTGGGGATGCAACTGACCGAATGGCCCTCGATTGCCGCGCATGATAACACGGTGATGCAGCCGGGGATGGTGATGACGCTGGAACCAAGCATTGAGATAGGACCGGGCAAAATGATGGTGCATGAGGAGAACATCCTGATCACGGATGGCGCGCCCGAGTTGCTTACAAAGCGTGCAGCTCAAGACTTGCCGGTGATCGGATGAAACTGCCGTTTTCCAGTGACGGAGGGTATGGCGCCGGGGCAGCGATTGGCGTTGTCGTTTTATCCACCGATGAAACCCTGGAGCCGGAGTTACGCCAGGTAACGGCGGGTTCCGGGGCGAGCCTGTATCACACCCGCATTCCGTTTGATCCGGTTGTCACTCCACACACTCTGGCGCAGATGGAGGATGAGCTGCCTGCCTCACTGCGCCTGCTGCCCAAACACACCAAATACGGTGCCATTGGCTATGGCTGTACCTCCGGAGCGACGATTATCGGGTCCGCCCGGATTGCACAAATCGTGCATGCCCGGTTTCCCGGTGTCGCGGTGAGCGATCCGATTGCAGCGGTGATTGCTGCCTGTCGGGCTCTGGGTGTTAAGAGGTTGGGGATGCTGACGCCGTATCGCCTGGATGTGACCATGGCCATGCGTGATTTATTGCAGGAAAACGGTATTACAATCAGCACCTTCGGCTCCTTTGAGGAAGCCGAGGATTACAAAGTGGCGCGGATCACCGAACAATCGACGCTTGAAGGGCTGTTGCAGGTCGAGGCCGCAGACTGTGACGCGGTTTTCGCGTCCTGCACGAATTTGCGCAGCTTCACGGTGATTGAAGCGGCAGAGCATCAACTGGGCAAACCGGTGATTTCCAGCAATTCGGCCTTTGTCTGGCATTTACACAAGATAGCCGGAATATCCGGGCCGGTGGCTGGCCCGGGAAAGCTCTATTCGATCTGAATCTGGAACGCGGTGCTACTTTTTCGCAGCGGCCCTTTTCTTAGGCGCGGCCTTTTTCTTTTTCTTGCCCTTACTCGCTGCCTTGGCGGCGATCAGTTCCACTGCCTGCTCCATGGTTAGGCTGGATGGGTCGGTCTCTTTAGGCAGGGTGGCATTGATCTTGCCCCATTTCACATAAGGCCCATAGCGCCCGTCCATCACGTTCACCGGTCCGCCCTCGCTGGGGTGCTCGCCCAGTTCCTTGAGCGGCGTCGCTGCGGCTCCACGCCCGCCGTTGGCGGCTTTTTGCGCGATCAGTTCTACGGCCCGGTTCATACCGACGGTAAACACTTCTGCTGGGTCCTTGATGTTGGCGTAAATCCGACGCGCGGTCTTTTTGCCCTCTTCCAGCGGCATTTCCCACATCACATATGGGCCATAGCGCCCGATCGCCGCCTCCACCTTGCCACCGTCCGGGTGATCGCCGATGAAGCGGGGCAGAGACAACAGGTCCAGCGCCATTTTCAGGTCTACCGTATCCAGTTCGACACCTTTCGGGATAGACGCGCGCGGTGGCTTGGGTTCGTCTTCGCTCACATCGCGGCGCTGCACATAGGGGCCAAAGCGCCCGGAGCGCAGCTTGATTGGGTCGCCATTTTCGTCGGCACCCAGCAGCTTGCCATCTGGCCCGGCGATATCACCGCCTTCCATCTCACCGGCCAGCGGGCGGGTGTAGCGGCACTCCGGGTAGTTTGAACAGCCGATGAAGGCCCCACCGGAGCGCGCCGTTCGCATCGACAGGCGACCGTTGCCGCAGGTTTTACAGATGCGCGGGTCAGAGCCGTCTTCATTGGGTGGGAACAGATGCGGCTCCAGCACCTCGTTGATTTTTTCCAGCACCTCGGTGATACGCAGATCGGCAGTTTCGCCGATCGCGGCGGAAAAATCGCGCCAGAAACGGGATAGAACCGCCTTGTAATCCTCGCGCCCGCCGGAAATATCATCCAGTTCCTCTTCCAGCTGCGCGGTGAAATTATAGCCGACGTACTGACGGAAGTAGTTTTCCAGAAAGGCGATAACCAGACGCCCCTTATCCTCTGGAATCAAACGATTTTTTTCTTTGCGCACGTATTCACGGGTCTGGATCGTGGTGACAATTGAGGCATAGGTCGAGGGCCGCCCGATGCCAAGTTCCTCCATGCGTTTGACCAGTGTGGCCTCGGTGTAACGCGGCGGTGGCTGGGTGAAATGCTGCTCAGGTGAAACCGAGCGCTTGTCGGCAGTTTCGCCCTGCATGATTTGTGGCAGACGTTTGTCGTCATCATCGACAACCTGATCGTCGCGGCCTTCTTCATAGACCCGCAAAAATCCGTCAAACATCACCACCTGGCCCGTGGCCCGCAGGCCAACCTGACCATCCGCCGACAGGATATCAACCGTGGTGCGTTCCAGCCGCGCAGCTTCCATCTGGCTTGAAATCGTACGCTTCCAGATCAGGTCGTAAAGCTTGCGCTGATCGGCTTCCAGCCGGGCCAGATCAGACGGGGTTTTGTTCATGTCCGTCGGGCGGATGCACTCGTGCGCTTCTTGCGCATTCTTGGCTTTGTTTTTGTACATGCGTGGGCTGGCGGGCACATAAGCCTCGCCGTATTTCGCCTTGATGGTATCGCGCGCCGCCATCACCGCTTCGGGCGCCATGTCGATGCCATCGGTTCGCATGTAGGTGATGTAGCCGGCCTCATACAACCGTTGCGCCGTGCTCATAGTCTGGCGGGCACCAAAGCCGAACTTGCGGCTGGCCTCCTGTTGCAGGGTCGAGGTCATGAACGGGGCCGAAGGGTTGCGGTTGGCGGGTTTGGCCTCGACCTTGCCCACCGAAAGATCGCGCGACTGAATAGCGTGCACCGCGAGTTCAGCGGCTTCGGTTGTCGCGATGCTGAATTTGTCGAGCTTCTTGCCGCCCAGGATAGTCAGCCGGGTTTCATATTCCTGGGCGCGTGGGGTGGCGAGGATGGCTTTGACCGACCAGTATTCGCGCGGCTTGAAAGCTTCGATCTCCATCTCGCGCTCAACGATCAGACGCAAGCTGACAGATTGCACCCGTCCGGCGGATTTCGCGCCCGGCAGCTTGCGCCACAAAACCGGCGAAAGGTTGAAACCCACCAGATAATCAAGCGCGCGGCGGGCCAGGTAGGCCTCGACCAGTTCCATATCCACATCGCGCGGGTTTTTCATCGCGGTGGTCACGGCGTCTTTGGTGATGGCGTTGAACACCACCCGGCTGACGGGGGTGGATTTCTTGATCGCCTTGCGTTTGCGCAGGGCCTCCTCCAGGTGCCAGCTGATCGCCTCGCCCTCCCGGTCGGGGTCGGTTGCGAGGATCAGTTCGTTGTCGTCTTTCAGGGCTTCGGCGATGGCACGGACGTGTTTCTGGCTGTCGCTTGCGACCTCCCATTTCATGGCAAATTCATTGTCTGTATCGACCGAACCGTCCTTGGGTGGCAGGTCGCGGACATGGCCATAAGAGGCCAGTACCGTGTAATCATCGCCTAAATATTTGTTTATTGTCTTGGCTTTAGCTGGGGACTCGACGACGACAACTGGCATGGAAATTCCTGTGAATCATTTTGCTGCTCGGGCGCAGGGAAAATGTGGGCGGGGGTCTTGCTTGTCAATGGGGGAGTTGGGGATAGGGTTTGTGGCTTGTTGTTTTGCCTGTGTGCTGCAGACCTTTCAGCACCTGTCATCCCAGCGAAAGCGGGGGCCTCCCTCGACCTCGTACGACTTTGCCCTGGGTCCCCACTTTCGTGGGGATGACACCCAAAAACGTCACCCCGCCAGTGCCAGCATCCCGCCGGGCTGACGCTCGATCTTGCCTTCCAGCTCCAACGAGATCAGGTGCTGGCTGACGTGTTTTGCTGGCAGCCCGCTGTCGCGGATCAGCATGTCTTCGGCAATGGCGGTGGGGCTGAGCAGGCTGAGGATGGTCTGGTCGATCTGGTCAGGTGGCGGCGCCTGGCTGCCTTCGTCTGCCACCGGCACCGGTGCGTGGGGCGCCGTGTGGCGCAGCAGCGCCTCGACGATATCAGCCCCGGAACGCACCAGCGTGGCCCCGTCCCGGATCAGCATGTTGCAGCCCGCCGCCCGGCCATCCAACGGATTGCCCGGTACGGCCATCACCTCGCGCCCCAGATCGGCGGCCTCCCGCGCCGTGATCAGGCTGCCGGATCGTGCCGCGCCCTCAACAACCACGGTGGCCTGGGACAACCCGGCGATAATTCGGTTGCGCTGCGGGAAATGCCGGGCCTGGGGCACCAGCCCGATGGACTGTTCTGACAGGCGCAGCCCGGTTTGCGCTATCTGTTCATGCAACCTGGTATTCTCGCGCGGGTAAATCACATCGAGCCCCGAGGCCTGCACCGCGATGGTGCCGGTCTCCAGAGCCGCGCGATGTGCTTCGGCATCAATCCCCCGGGCAAGGCCAGAGGTGATCATAAACCCTGCCTCGCCCAGTTCGCGGGCGATCAGGCGGGTCATGCGCACGCCAAGGCTGGAAGCGTTGCGCGCACCCACCAGCGATACGGACGGGCGCAACAACAGATCCGGGTCTCCTAACGCCCAGAGGACCGGCGGTGCATCGTCGCTGGCCGCCAGTAAAGCAGGATAGGCTGCGTCACCCTGGCAGATCAGGCGAAACCCAAGGCTACAACCGTCTGAAAACTCCTTGACCGCCCAGTCGGCAGGATAGGCCGTGTAACCCTTGACGCCGGCAGTTCGGGCAACCCCCGGCAAGGCGAGAATCGCCTCGGACGCAGTGCCATATTCATTGAGAAGCCGGTGATAGGTGGCGGGCCCGACACGCCGCGAGCGGATCAGGCGCAGACAGTCAATCTGTTCCTGCTCGGTTTTTGGCAGGGTCGGAAACGGCGGTGTCTGGCGCGTTGTCATTTTCTGAGCCTGCCAGCTTGCAGTTAACAGGAGGTGAATCACCATCCCAGGCGATGTCAAAACCTTCGTTTTAACTTACCGGCCTAACGTTCCGGCTTCGCCGTCTTTGCGAGCGGAGTGGTTTTGCCGGAACAATCTACAGCGGGATGAAATTGCCTTGGGCGACAAGCCGGGTGGCAACCACAAGCGCTTTACCTGGTGCACTTGTTGTGCAGGGTCGAAAAACACCTAACCGCGGACCGTACCGGCAATGCTCAGTCATTCGCAACCGATATTCGTCACAAAGGCTTGAACATGACCAGACATTCAAGCGGAAACGGCGCGCCCAGTGTGTCGACCATCACGGTCTCGATTCCACTCTGCTTCCAGCCCGCCTTTTCATAAAATGCAATGGCTCGCGCGTTCTGCGGGATCACATCGAGACGCGCCTCATTGTGCCCGGCTGCGGCGATGCGGGCGAGGCCGTCTGCCATCAGCCTTGATGCCGCACCAGTGCCACGCGCCTGCGGGCCGACGTACATCTGGTAGATTTCATCACCCTTAACGGCACAGAGGCCCAGCGGTTCGCCTTTGTCGCCAAGTGTTGAGGTTGTTGCCAGCATGTCCTGAAGGCGGATCAGAAAACTGTCGCGGGTGCGCATGGCGGTCAGTTCGGCGGACACATATGCTGCATGGGCCTCGGTCCAGCCCTGATACCAGAGATCAACAAGTGCGGGCTGGTCGGCTTTGACGGCAGGGCGGATCGGGTGGTGCATAGGCTCACTCAATTGAGCGCCTTGCGGCGCATTCCTTTTAGGCCGGGCCTTGGGGCCCGGCGGTTTTACCAGCTGAGAAGCCCTGACGGGGTGTCAGGGCATGTCTAAGGCTGATGTGAGTCGCGCCAGAGTAAAGGGTAAAGGGCTTTCAGCCCCGGCTGCGCCGCCCTTGACACTGTCCCGACTCACGGGGCTCAAACCGCGCTCCCCCCAACCGTCAGCCCGCCGATCAGCAATGTTGGCTGGCCAACGCCGACCGGTACCCATTGACCGGCCTTGCCGCAGTTGCCCATGCCGGGGTCGAGTTCCATGTCGTTGCCGATAGCGCGGATCTGTTTCAGCGCAGTGGCGCCATCGCCGATCAGGGTGGCACCTTTGACCGGGGCGCCGATCTTGCCGTTTTTTACCCGATAGGCTTCGGTGCAGGAAAACACGAATTTGCCGCTGGTGATATCGACCTGCCCGCCACCAAAGCCGACCGCGTAAATCCCGTCTTTGATTTCGGCCACGATATCCTCGCGTTTCGCCGTACCGCCCAGCATATAGGTGTTGGTCATGCGCGGCATCGGAGCGTGGGCGTAGCTTTCGCGCCGCCCGTTGCCGGTGGGCTCCACCCCCATCAGCCGGGCGTTCTGACGGTCCTGCATCAGGCCTACCAGAACACCGTCTTCAATCAGAAGGTTTTTACCTGACTGTGTGCCTTCGTCATCAAAACTGATCGAACCGCGCCGGTCGGGCAGGGTGCCGTCGTCCAGCACGGTGACGCCCTTGGCGGCGACGCGTTCGCCCATCAGACCGGCAAATGCGGAGGTTTTCTTGCGGTTGAAATCGCCCTCCAGCCCGTGGCCGACCGCTTCGTGTAACAAAATACCGGGCCAGCCCGCGCCAAGGGCAACGTCAAACACACCCGCCGGGGCCGGTTCCGCATTCAGATTGACCATTGCAATGCGCAAAGCTTCCCGCGCTGTCTGATGCCAGTTGTCCGCCGCCATAAGCCCGTTCAACCCATATCGCCCGCCCCCTCCGGCGCTGCCGGTTTCGCGGCGGCCGTTTTTTTCGACGATGATGCTGACATTGAGCCGCGTCAGAGGACGCACATCGCGCAGACGCAAGCCCTCGGGGCGCAGGATTTCGACCTCCTGTAGGGATGCAGACAGGGAGGCCGAGACCTGAACCACGCGGCTGTCCAGATCGCGGGCAAAGGCGTCGATTTCGCGCAAGGTTTCTATTTTTACTGAAAATTCGGCATCAGCCATGGGATCGGCATCAGTATAGAGCCGCTGGTTGGTCGGCTGTGGCGGAGCCGCCAGCCTGCCCCCGCCATCCCCAACCGCCAGCCGCGCGGTTTCAGCCGCGCGTTTCAAAGCGGCTTGGGTCATTTCGGTTGAATGGGCGTATCCGGCGGTTTCTCCACGAACAGCGCGCAGCCCAAAACCCTCGGCAGCGTTGTAAGATGCCGTTCGCACCCGGCCATCGTCAAAAACCAGTGCTTCTGAGCGGCGGCGCTCAAGAAATAACTCTCCGTCATCTGCTCCGTTCAATGTCTGCTTAAGCGTGTTTAAGGCGGCGCTTTCGTCAAAATGGGTTTCAAATGGACGAAAAGGGCCTGTTTCGCGGGTCATGGCGGAGTTCCTTGGCTTTTTGTCTGATCACTTATGGCGGTGCATTACAACAAAGGATATGCTTGTTTTTGATCCGCATTATTGCTTTATGGAGCGACAGGAACAACAGGGGATTCTTGCCAGAGGCGAGATTTGCCTTTTTTGCGGCGGGATCGCTGCACGGAAAACAGGGGATAAGCATGAAAGTCACAAAAAACCTGACAGCATTGGTGAGTGCAACGGTGCTAGGCAGCGCTGCCATGGCACAGGAGGCGCTGCCAACTGTCGGAAAGCCAATCGCTGCGGGAAAAGGCTTTCAGGAAGCTGCAACCGAACTGATGCGTGATGCGGTCTGGCTGGATAATTACATTCTGACCATCATCACAGTGATCACCATTTTTGTCACAATTTTGCTGGGCATCTGCATTGTCCGGTTCAACAGTAAATCCAACCCCAATCCCGCAAGGTTTTCCCACAACTCTGCGCTGGAAGTGGGCTGGACCCTGATTCCGATCCTGATCCTGATTGCGATCATGCCGTTTTCGCTGGCGACTTTGTTCAAGCAGCAGATTATTCCAGACGCTGACATCACCATCAAGGCAACCGGCAACCAGTGGTACTGGACGCATGAGTACGTCGATCACAATATGGGCTTTGACAGCTTTATGCTGGCGCGCGAAGAACTGGCCGAGAACGGCTATGCCGATGATGAATACCTGTTGGCGACCGACACGGCTGTTGTTGTCCCAACCGGCAAAACCATTGTTGTGCAGGTCACTGCGTCCGATGTAATCCACTCCTGGGCGATCCCGTCCTTTGGCGTGAAGCAGGATGGTGTTCCCGGCCGTCTGGCCGAGTTGTGGTTTAAAGTGGATGAGGGCAACGAGGGTGTTTACTTCGGTCAGTGTTCAGAACTTTGCGGCAAGGACCATTCCTATATGCCGATCACGGTGAAGGCCGTTTCGCAGGCTGACTACGAAAAATGGCTGGACGGCGCGATCAAGGAATTCGCCGGCACGCCACGAAGCGTTAAAGTCGCAGCCAACTAATCTGATGTTATGGTTGCGGGTCTGAACGGGCCCGTAAACCGTTTTTGGGAACCGCAGATGAGTGATGTTACAGCCACAGACTATAGCCAAGAGGCGCAGTTCGACGATTATTTTGCGCTGCTGAAGCCCCGTGTGATGTCGCTGGTGGTGTTCACGGCGGCGGTTGGCCTGCTGGTGGCACCAATTGGGGTTAATCCTGTCATTGGTTTTGCTTCGATCCTGTTCATCGCAGTGGGTGCGGGTGCCTCAGGCGCGCTCAACATGTGGTGGGACGCTGATATCGACGAGGTGATGAAGCGCACGCAAACGCGCCCGGTGCCCGCCGGACGGATCACCCCGCGCAACGCGATGATCCTCGGCCTGTGGCTGTCGGTCATTTCGGTGGGAATGCTTGGCCTAACCGCGAACTGGTTTGCGGCGGGGTTCCTGGCCTTCACCATCTTCTTTTACGCAGTGGTTTATACCATGTGGCTGAAACGTTCGACGCCGCAGAACATCGTGATTGGCGGCGCTTCCGGGGCTTTCCCACCGATGATCGGCTGGGCCGTGGCCACCGGGGGCGTCAGCATTGAAAGCCTGCTGATGTTTGCCCTGATCTTCATCTGGACGCCGCCACATTTCTGGTCGCTGGCGTTGTTCATGAACGAGGATTATTCCAAAGCCGGCGTACCAATGCTGACTGTCACCCATGGCAAACGGATCACCCGGCGGCAGATTATGCGTTATACGGTGCTGTTGGTGCTGGTCAGTTTGCTGACCGCGTTCACCAGTATTGGCGGGCCGGTCTATTTCATCACCGCGCTGGCTCTGAATGCGCTGTTTTTGCGGGGTGCCTGGGGATTGTTGAAACGTGCGGAAGCGGCGGCGGAGGCGGACAATTACGCCGACGAACGCAGGTTCTTCAAACTGTCGCTGGTTTATCTGGCCGGGCATTTCGGGGCGCTGTTGTTGGAAGCAACCCTGCGCGGGCTTGACCTTAGCCCGGCGATCTGGCTGCATCTGGTGTAGCCATGGATATTCGCCCGGATCACGAACTGCACCAGCGCCGAAAAAAAAGCAATGTTATGCTCGGCCTTGTGCTTGGCGGATTTGTTGTGCTGGTTTTTGCCATCACCGTCGTCAAGATGCTGGGCGGGCAAAATCTGGAGGCGTTTGATCATTCCGTGCGCCCGCAACTGACCGAGGCGAGCCAATGAGCGTGGCGGACAAGAACAACAGGTTGCTGTACCGGTTGGTGTCGGTTGCGACGCTTATGCTCGCACTGTCGTTTGCTGCAGTGCCGATGTACAACTGGTTTTGCCGCGTTACCGGCTTTGGCGGGCAGCCGCTGGTGTCTGCCAACGGAAGCGATGTGATTCTGGACCAGACCATAAAAATCCGCTTTGACGGTTCGTTGGAACGGGGCATGCCATGGGAGTTCCGCCCGGTTGTGCGGGAAATGGAACTGAAGATCGGTGAAACCGGGCTGGCGTTTTACGAGGCGTACAACCCTACCGACAAGCCGGTTGCGGGCTCGGCCAGCTACAATGTTTTTCCGTTCACTGCTGGTGGCTATTTCACCAAGATCGACTGTTTCTGCTTTGAAATGCAGGTGTTTCAACCTGGCGAGCGGGTGCAGATGCCGGTGACGTTCTACGTTGATCCCGAATTGGTTGACGATGCGGACGCGAAATATATCAACACCATAACCCTGTCATATACCTTTCATGTGACTGAGTTACCGAAAGATCATGTTGCGCTTGTTTCTGAGCTAACGAAACAGGTAAACTAAAAGAAAAAGATACACTAAGGGGACGAACTGCAATGGCGCGTGAAAAGAACCACGACTATCACATAATAGACCCGAGCATCTGGCCGTTTGCCGGCGCTGTCGGGGCCTTTACCATGCTGTGCGGCGCAGTCTTGTTCATGAAGGATCACAGCCTGCCATGGATAATGCTGGTTGGGCTGGTCTTGGTGCTTTACGTGATGTTCGCCTGGTGGTCTGACGTGGTGGAAGAAGCCCACGCCGGGGATCATACCAACGTGGTGGTGATCGGCCTGCGCTACGGCGTCATCATGTTCATCGTGTCCGAGGTGATGTTCTTCCTCGCCTGGTTCTGGAACTTTTTCAAACATGCGATGTATCCGATGGGGCCGGACAGCCCGGCGATTGACGGCATCTGGCCACCTGCGGGAATTGAGACCTTCGACCCCTGGCATCTGCCCTTGATCAACACGCTGATCCTGCTGTGTTCGGGCTGTTTGGCCACTTGGGCGCACCATGCGATTGCCCATGAAAACGATCGTAACGGTCTGAAATGGGGCCTGATCGGAGCCATCGCCCTGGGTGTGTTGTTCACCGTGTTTCAGGCTTACGAGTACAGCCATGCAGCCTTTGGCTTCTCGGGCAACATCTATGGCGCGACCTTCTTTATGGCGACCGGGTTTCACGGTTTCCACGTGATCATCGGCACATTATTCCTGTCGGTCTGTCTGGTGCGCGCGCTGAACGGCCATTTCTCGCCGGAACGCCACGTCGGCTTTGAAGCCGCCGCATGGTACTGGCACTTTGTCGACGTTGTCTGGCTGTTCCTGTTCGCCGCAGTCTACATCTGGGGCGGCTGAGGTCGGGGACTTCCGTTCCGGAGGGCTGACACAGAATTGCAAAGGCGCGGGCTGCGAGGTTCGCGCTTTTCGCTTTGAAGGACTTCTGTCGGGCCGGAAACCCGACTGTGGAGAAACACATGCGTCGCTACATTTTCCCCCTTGTTTTGGGTGTCGTTGGCACAGCAATTCTGCTTGGCCTTGGCACCTGGCAGGTGCAGCGGTTGCAATGGAAACGGGCAATCCTCAACGCTGTGGAAACGCGGATGCAGGTCGCGCCGGTGCGGGTGCCTGCCGATGCGAGCGAGGCGCGAGACAATTACCTGAGCATCCTGACAACGGGACGGCTGCTGGGCGAGGAAATCCACGTTCTGAGCGGGCGCAAGTATGTCGGGGCGGGGTATCAGATAATCTCGAAATTTGAGGCAGACGGGCGGGTGGTTCTGGTTGATCTTGGCTTTGTTCCGGAAGGGCGCAAAACCGAGGAACGTCCGCAGGGCGAGATCGAGGTAACCGGCAATCTGCTGTGGCCCAATGAAGTTGATGAAGCTTTCACCCCGGAACCGGACAGGGAAAAAAACATCTGGTTTGCCCGGGATTTGCCAGCCATGGCGCAACATTTGTCGTCTGATCCGGTGTTGATTGTCGCAAGCGCGGTCAGACCGATGCCCGATAACATGCCAGACCCGCAACAGGTGGCGGCGAACATCCCCAACGACCATCTGGAATACGCGATCACATGGTTTTCTCTGGCGCTGGTCTGGATGGGGATGACAGTCTACCTGCTTTGGCGTATCAGGCAGAAAACGCTCTGAATCATACGGAACGGACATGAAGTACATCTCGACCCGGGGTCAGGCCCCGGAACTGACATTCGAAGAGGCGATGCTGACCGGGCTGGCGCGGGACGGTGGGCTTTATGTGCCGGAAAGCTGGCCGCAGCTGAGCCATAGGCAGATTGCGGAGTTTGCAGGCAAGTCATATGAAGAAGTAGCCTTTGAAGTGATGAAACCTTTCATCGGTGACACCTTCACGGATGAAGAATTCTTCGGCATTATCGATCGCGCCTACAGCTCATTTGATCACGTCGCCCGTTGCCCGCTCGTGCAACTTGATAGCAATCACTTCCTGCTGGAACTGTTCCACGGCCCGACGCTGGCGTTCAAGGACGTGGCGATGCAGTTGATTGGACAGATGTTCGAAGTGGCCCTGAAACGGCGCGGTGCGAGGGTCACAATTGTTGGCGCGACGTCCGGCGACACTGGTTCAGCCGCGATTGAAGCTTTCAAGGGACTGGAAGCTGTCGACGTCTTCATTATGTTCCCGCATGGCCGGGTGTCCGAGGTTCAGCGCCGCCAGATGACCACGCCAAGCGAAAGCAACGTCCATGCGCTGGCGGTGGACGGGGATTTTGACACCTGTCAGGCCCTGCTGAAGGACATGTTCAACGATTTTGAGTTCCGCGATCGCGTGAAGCTTGCCGGGGTCAATTCGATCAACTGGGCGCGGGTGCTGGCGCAGGTGGTGTATTACTTCACCTCCGCAGTTTCGCTTGGTGCGCCGCACCGCAAGGTTTCCTTTACCGTTCCGACCGGTAATTTCGGCGATATCTTTGCGGGCTACGTGGCCAAGCGCATGGGCCTGCCGATTGACCGGCTGGTGACCGCCACCAACCAGAACGATATTCTGCACAGGACTGTCCAAACGGGGAAACACATCAAAAAGGGGGTGTTCCCGTCGATCAGCCCGTCAATGGATATTCAGGTCTCGTCAAATTTCGAACGGTTGGTGTTTGACCTGTATGACAGGGAAAGCAGCGCTGTACGGCAACAGTTTGAAGCACTGAAGGACGAGGGCGGGTTTGTATTGTCGCAGGGAGCGCGGTCTCGACTGAGCGACGAATTCGATAGTGGCCGCTGTTCGGAGAGTGAAACCAGGGCGACTGTCAAAAAGATAGTTGGCATGACGAATGAAGTCTTATGCCCGCACAGCGCGACTGCCGTTAAAGTTGCCAGCGAGCAGCCGCCCGACCCGGACGTCCCGATGATATCGCTAGCCACCGCCCATCCGGCGAAGTTTCCGGCGGCGGTTGAGGCTGCCTGCGGCATCCACCCGCCCTTGCCCCCGCGCATGGCGGACCTATTTGACCGGGACGAACGGCAAACCCGGGTTGCCGGAGATTTACAGGCCATCGAGGCCATCATTCGCGAAAGGACCTGCGCTTGAGCGTTCAGTTGCACACACTTCCGAACGGGTTTCGGATCGTTACCGAACATATGCCGGGGTTGAAATCAGCCTCACTGGGTATCTGGGTTGGCGCCGGCGGGCGGCACGAGCGGCCTGAGCAGAACGGCATTGCCCATTTTCTGGAACATATGGCGTTCAAGGGCACAAAACGACGGACCGCGTTGCAGATCGCCGAGGCGATTGAGGACGTGGGGGGCTATATCAACGCTTACACCAGCCGCGAGATCACCGCCTATTACGCCCGCGTTCTGGAAGACGACGTGCCGCTGGCGATGGATGTGATTTCCGATATCGTGCTGAATTCGGTGTTCGATCCGCGCGAGGTTGAGATCGAACGCGGCGTGATCCTGCAGGAGATCGGCCAGTCGCTCGATACGCCGGACGATGTGATATTTGACTGGCTGCAGGAGGTCTCATATCCGGATCAGCCGATGGGGCGAACCATCCTTGGACCGGCAGAACGGGTGCGCAGTTTTACCCGCGATGATCTGCAGCGGTTTGTGGCCCAGCATTATGTGCCCGAGCAGATGATCCTGTCGGCCGCCGGTGCCGTAGACCATGACGCCCTGGTGCGCATGGCCGAAGAGCTGTTTGGCGGACTGGAAAAACGCGCCGTTTCAGTGGTTCAGCCTGCGCTTTACACTGGCGGTGAGCACCGGGTGATCAAGGAACTGGAGCAGGCACATTTTACCCTTGCGCTGGAAACCTGCGGCTATCTGAGTGACGATATTTACACAGGGCATATTTTTTCGGTCGCATTTGGCGGCGGTATGTCGTCACGCCTGTTTCAGGAAGTGCGGGAAAAGCGCGGCCTATGTTATTCGATCTATGCGCAGGCCGGGGCCTATGCTGATACCGGCACGCTGACGATATATTCAGGCACCAGCGGTGAAGACGTGGGCGGCCTGTCGCGCATCTGCATCGACGAATTGCGCCGCGCAGCAGATGACATGGGCGACGCTGAGCTTGCCCGCGCCCGGGCTCAGATGAAGGCCGGGATGCTGATGGGGCTGGAGAGCCCGTCCGCCCGGTGCGAGCGGCTGGCGCGCATGGTGGCTATCTGGGGCCGAGTTCCGGGGCTCGATGAGGTCGTTGAAAAGATAGATGCAGTGACAACGGGCAGCGTAACTGACTATGTGCAGGGCTTGTGTGAAAAGGGCAAACCTTCGCTGGCGCTTTACGGGCCGGTTGGATCAGCGCCCGAAGTTGGCGAACTGGCAGATCGACTGGCGGCGTAGGGTATCCTGAAACACTCGTTGCGCGGTCATTCCTGCGAAAACGGGGATGACAAGCCAGCAGAACCGCCCGGCGACCGCATCTTTTCGGTGCCAGGGTTTCGGTTTCTTTACTTGCTGTAGTGTTAAAAGACGGGCCCGCCATTGCGGTTGAGTGCCAGACAGGGGGTTTAGCCCTGCACCTTCGATCTTCTGGTCTTCGGCGGTTCCTTTTCTTGAGGAACCAGTAACCACTTTTGTGCACGGGGAGGGTTGTAGCGATTCCATGTTAGGATGGGATTAACCTTACGGGCGGTGAAATGGCCAAACGCGCAACGCAAATTGCACCACCGCTTGACCCTTCAGGTTGCATTGGGTTTTATATTGGAAGCCAGAATCCAAAGCTTTTGCGTTAAACCCGATCAGATTTGACGCGAAACGCCCGTACAGACTTTTGATGCCGCTGCGTTTCAGGCCTCATTTGTGTCTCAACTAAAACCCGAATCGCTTATGGGATACCCCAGCGCCAAATGTTCAAACGTCGCCCAAAGGTCGTTATCGAAGCCGAAAATGTAACATTGCGCATGCCGGTTATGGCTGATCACCTGGAATGGGTGCGGCTGCGGCGTGAGGGGCGGGACTTCCTCAAGCAATGGGAGCCAGTCTGGTCTCCGGATCATTTTTCCAAACGTGCGTTTAACAACCGGGTGTTCTGGGCCCGCAAGACCTATGAATCGGGCAAGGGGCTGCCCCTGTTCATCATCCGGCGCGAAGATCAGGTGCTGCTTGGCGCGATCACCCTGGACAATATCCGCCGCGGGCCTGCAGTGACGGGCGCGCTTGGCTACTGGATCGGCGCGGAATATGCCCGCATGGGGTATATGACCGATGCGATCAAGGCGGTGGTGCATTACTCCTTCACCCATCTTGATCTCAGCCGTCTGGAAGCCGCGACGCTGCCGGAAAACACAGCCTCGCGCGGGTTGCTGGAAAAGGCGGGGTTCAAATACGAGGGCGTGGCGCAGAGTTACCTGCAGATTGCGGGGCGGTGGAGGACGCATGTGCTTTACGCGAACCTGCGGCATGATCGGCGAGGGAAGACTGAGGCAGGGTAGGGATGGCCGCCCGTCAAACGCCTCAATTTCTGATGATCCTACTTGTAGCCGAACGCTTCCGCGGGCACGGTTTCCAACTCACCGTTCTCCGCTGCCCACTCCATAATCAGGCAACTCCCGCCTTTGCGTTGCCAGTAGAGTGCCTCAAGTTCATACCACCCGGCCTTGGGAACATGCACCTCGACAGCGCCGATCGGGTCACAGGCACGCTTCTCGTCCACCTTCGCAACCTCGCTCCCGCCAATGCTGAGCTCGAGCCCGTCATTGGAATAAACCTCCAGCGTATAAGTGCCTGGCGTGTCGAAGCGAAGATAGCCTTTGATTCGTGCTGCAACTTTGGTTTCCTGCCCGGAAGTGAGCGCGAAGGGCTCGCTATCGGAGCTCAAATAATCCAGCCCCGCCAATGGCGTGCCTGGCTCGGCCCCCATTCCAAGCGCAATATAGGCATCGCGCAGCGACTTGACATCGTCAGGGAAGGCATATTCGACTGCCAACCCCGCGCTCACATTTTCTGGCTGCGGCTTCGCGGGTTTCAGTTTCAACGGACGTGCTTCACCCGCGCCCGCGCAAAGCGCCACAAGCGCTGCCACCGCTGCGATCCGATACAATGTCATCTGGGCTCATCTCCTTATCGTTCCGACTTCCAGCTTACCCACCCTCGCGTCCCGCGCAAGTGACCTGTAAAACCCGATGGTATTTAAGGTGATCGTGGGAAGTCGGCTTTGAGCCCGAAGCGGACTAGGAATATCAGGCAATTATGTGCTTCTGTCCCGAGAGCCAGAACCAATCTGGCTCTCAAGAGTTCCAAAGCTAAGTCGCGCGATTGGCGGTGTCAGGTCCGATTGTGTTTTTGATCTCGGTCACAAGATCGGCGGGAAAGCCGCCCTCTTTAGCGTGGCGATAGATCGCGTCGGCGTTGTCGGCCTCGTGCACACAATAGATTTTGTCTCCCGCCACATAGCTATGGTGCCAAGTATATGGAACACCGAGGCCATCAACGACTGAGTTGGACTTGGAGGAAATGTCGCAAAGTTCGTCCGCGGTCAGCATATCGGCTCCGGGTATGTTTCTTTCAACAAGGTATTTGGGCATGTCATTATCCTTGGTTAAGTTGAGGTTCCCAAGACTTGCGGCACGCGTGTGGGTGGGAACGTGGGCGTCTCAAAAAAAAATCGTTTCAGAACGCACACGTTTTTGCACACGGTGCTAGTCTAACGATGCTCAACCAACAATAGGAGCATGGCTTTTGAAAATAACAACACTCGGCAAGCCAACTATTGTTGGCGACGACGGCGAGACCCGGGCGGTTCCGGGCCAACAACCCTGGGCATTGCTTGGACGGCTCATACAGTCCGAACGGCCACTCAGCCGCCGCACGTTGGCAAGCGAGTTGTTTTGTGAGGCCGAAGACCCGCTGGGAGCCTTGCGCTGGTGTCTTGCCTCGCTCAGACGCGCGCTCGGTTCGGGCACCCTGATCGGCGACCCTATTGAACTCAATTTCCCCGATGGCACTTACGTTGACGTGCTGAACCTGTCTTCCGCTGATGCCGAACAGATAGAACTTGCCGGGTTTCTCGAAGGTATCGATCCGTCTTCCAGCGCCGAATTCTCAACTTGGCTATTGATTGCGCGCGAACAGATATCCTCACAGATCGAGGATTTACTGCGACGATCATCGATTGAGGCCATGGCAAATGGCGATTTTGCAGCAGCAATCCGAATTTCCGAGCGTGCTGTGCGATTGCGCCCTTTGGACGAAAGCGCGCATGTGTTGCTGGTGAAGGCTCTGGCAATGGCCGGTAAAATGGATGCCGCTACCACGCATATCGAAGCGACAGAACGGGAATTTGAATTACAAGTAGGGGAAAAACCTACGCAGGCGTTGCGCGCAGCAGCTCGCAGGAATGTCGCAGACCCACCGAAAGGCCTGTCCGAGGCAGCGGTTATCGACTCGCTGATAAAAAGTGGCATCTCTGCTCTGGCAGCGGGTGCGGTGGACGCAGGGTTGGACTGTCTGCGTCGAGCTACGGCGAAAGCCGAAAACGGCGCGGATCAGCATTTGATCGCCAGAACGTGTCACGAGCTAGGAGCGGGCCTTGTCCATGCGATCAGAGGGTTTGACGAAGAAGGTGCGATCATGCTGCGCCGCGCCGCGGATATTGCGGCTCAGATTGGGTCATCGTCGATCACCGCCTCATCCCTGAGGGAACTTGGTTATGTTGAGGCGCTCGCCGGAAGGCGACCGGACGCAGCCAGGTACTTGAAGGACGCCGTAGGTTACGCAAAGGGCGACGACGAGGCTCTGGCAGCAATTCACGCCGTGACTGGCTTCAATCTTGTGGATTGGGGAAACACCAAAAGCGGGTTGGCGCATTTCGAACAGTCGTTGGCATATTCACGAAAATGCGGGAACCGGCGCCGCGAAATATGGGCATTGGGGATTGGTGCATGGGGACAGCTGCGCGCTGGGAATGCCTCAACTGCCGAATCCTGGCTTAGAACCTGCCTGAAATCATGCGACGAAATCCAATGGATTGCTTTTCAACCATGGCCGCAGGCACTGTTGGCTGAGGCTCAGATCATTCTGTTCAGGCCCGACAATTCTGCGCAAATCAAGCTTGAGGAATC
>JAAEUI010000501.1 GCA_024227475.1 Paracoccaceae bacterium
AGAGGGGACGGATTACCCCTCTGCATACCTGAATCAATGCGCAGAATAACGGACCAGGGTATCGTTTTGACGACCGTTCCACACGGCCTCGATGGTAATATGAGGGTTGCGTTTCATGAATGCCTTCATCCAGCTTTTCATCACCTGCGCCTGTGTTTCCGGTTCATTCCAATATGACCAGTACACCAGCGTAACAGGGTCCTCCGCGCTGCTGTTTTGTCAAGGTTTATCTGAAGGCTGCGAAGCACAATATTGACTTAAGCCCTTAGCCTCGGAGGGCAATACTATCGTCTCATTCATCCTGGATTTCACGTGACAATTCCGGGAGTTCTCGCAGGCCGAGCAGACGCAGCAAGGCGTTGAGGTCGGTTTTGGATGACCAGAGGATGCCGTGTTCACGCGCGAACGCGTGTGCCTTCGGCGTCAATCCGCTATAGGCAAACAGCCACAACCTGAGGGTGCGGGGCGACCGTTCGGCTTTCACCTGCTCGCCCTGTGCCAGAAAGCCCCGCAGTTCCTTCAGCCCGACCTTCTTGGTCATCCACCATTTGCTCTGCCCGATCCAGACTTCCGACCCGGCCGCGCCGAACAGGTCGATTTCCTTGCCTGCGCCGGAACCGA
>JAAEUI010000502.1 GCA_024227475.1 Paracoccaceae bacterium
CGAGCGGGTTTCAGCGTACCACCTGGGTTTTGTGTGACAACCGATGCTTTTGATCAGTTTATGGCTGAGGCAAGGGATGATATTTATCAGCGATTGGATGGCGTATCGGCCGATGATCTGGCGGGAGCCAGCGCGATAGGGCAAGATGTGCGGGCAACGCTTGCAGGACTGCCATTGCCAGAAGATGTGGAAACGGCCGTTCTCGCAGCATGGCGCACAGCCGGAGCAGACACCGCCTATGCCGTACGTTCTTCAGCCACCGCAGAAGACCTCCCATCCGCCTCTTTCGCTGGCCAACAAGACACCTATTTAAATGTGAAAGGTGAGCAAAGCCTTCTCGCCCAAGTCAAAGCTTGTTTTATTTCATTGTTTACAGACCGCGCCATCTTATATCGGATACAAAATGGATTTGACCACCGTAATGTTAAACTCAGCGTTGTCGTGCAGCAGATGGTACAGCCAGATGTGTCGGGGACTCTGTTCACTGCCGATCCGGTCAGCGGGCACCGTCAGA
>JAAEUI010000503.1 GCA_024227475.1 Paracoccaceae bacterium
GCGTAATACTCCTCCAGCTCCTCCAGACCTTTTGCATCGAGCTGAAGATCGCCCTCGGAAACCGCGCCTCCGGATGACCCCCCGCCGCCCTCGCCGCGCAAGGCGGCCATCTTCATGGCGGTTTCGGCCTGCTCGATGGGGCCGCCGGGAACAACGCGCAAGATCGCGTAAACCATAAAGGTTATCGCGAAAAACGTAATTGGAACCAGCATTAGGCGTCGGATAAAGTATGCGCTCATGCCGCTCATTGATTTACCTCGCTCATGGGCAGATCGTGCTCGTTCCACCAGGTCTGTTCCGGTGCGGCATACTGGTTAAGCGGCCTGTCAGGGTAGTTGGCGGTATTTGTGGCCTTGTTGGCCTGGGTTCGGCGATCGCGCGCTTCATCGTACCACCAATAAGCTATGATGTTGTTCGTGTCGCGGGCGAAGCGGCTGGCGTACTCGGGTGGGTGACCGAACTTATCCCAATAGATGACCCTGAAATACGGCGCGAACCACCCGAGTGCGTAGGGGTGGGTTTCGAAGAGAAGCTCGTCCAGGCGCTGCAGCATCTTGATCCGCTTCTTGCCGTCGAATTCGGTCTGGTAATCTTCCATTATCTTGTCGGCTTCCTCGTTTTTGAAGCCGTTTAGGTTGTTCGTTTGGGGCTGGTCTGCGTACTTTGAGTGCCAATTTTGAATCGGCTCGGGAAAGAGCGAGGCGGTCCACCCCCAGTATGTAATCTTGTACTTATATTCCCAGACTTTCTTCAGCAACGACGGATAGTCTATGAGATCCAGCTCCATCTTGATCCCGGCCTGCTGCCAAAGGTCATCCACGACAACGGCATGAATGCGTTGAAAACTGGGTGATGCGAACTCCACGGGGATGACCGGAAAACGCTCACCCTTGGCGTTGGCGAGATAGCCTTCGTCGTCACGCTCGGCCCAACCGTCAAGAGCCAGCAGACGGCGGGCTTCGCCGGGATCGTAGCGCACGCGCTCCGCATTGGGCCAGGCCCAGGGCTGGCCGGGGTAGTAGCTGTCGATGTATTCGTATTGATAAAAGAAAAACTTCTCGAACAGCTTCTCCCGGTTGAATAGATGGGCGAAGGCCTTACGGGCGTTCAGACTGTCGAAAGGCGGCTCGCGCATGTTGAAGCAATACCCGCCGAAGCCATTGGGTGTTTGATTGTAAATCTTGCGCTTTTGAACCCAGCCCATCTGGATTGCATTTTCCTTGTCGAGCTCATCCACC
>JAAEUI010000504.1 GCA_024227475.1 Paracoccaceae bacterium
GTCCCAGGCGTTTTGACGCTGCAGCGGGCGCTCGGTTAATACGCCGGTTCGGCCCCGTGCCGAGCGCCAGAGCGGCCCCCGCTTGTCCTCGCCAATCCCGGCCGCCTCAATATAAGTATGCAAATAATCATCCAGCGTATGGTGGCAAGGCAGGGTCAGATACTTACCGCCTTTCTCATGCAGCCGCACCCAGCGGCGCCGGCGCTGGGGGTAATAGTCCTGCACCCGCATCCGGATGGCCGCCGACACCCGGGCGAAGGTATAGAACAAGAGCGCCAAAAACGCCCGGTCGCGCAACCCCACGAGGGTGTCGGTGCGGATGGCGGCAAACAGCGCCCGCAGTTCCTCCGGCGTGAGGATCGGGGTCTTGCCTTTCTTGACCACATGCTTGGGGCCGCGCACCGCACTGGCCGGATTGCTCGTCATCACCTGCCCCACAATGAGCCAGTCAAACAGCATCCGCAGTGCGGCCAGATGCTGCTTGACCGTGGGCGCGCTGCGCTGCTTGCCCAGCAGTTCAACATAGGCCGCCACATGAACCGGCTCGATCGCGCCGAGGGGCAGGGGACACCAGGCGAAAAATTGGCGCACCGCGTAGACGTAGGCGATTCGTGTGTTGGGGTTTCTGATATGGACGGCGAAGAATTCTACAAAGCGTTTGACGGCGGTGTCGCCGAGATTGGCGATGACTGAGGGCACCACGATCTCGTCGTGCTTGGCCGGCAGGTTTGGGGGGAGGTTGGCGGGGAGGGAAGTCATGATTAAATTAATATGACATAAAGGACATTATGTCATACTAAAGGAGATGAGGGAAATGGGCAAATGGGGGTTGGATTTTTGGACGGTAGCGGTGAGGGTTGGTTACACGTTGGGGTTGGATTTGACGGCAGCGGTCTTGACGCTCAAGAGAGGGCCGCGTAGCGTAGGCTGAACATCATCCTCGGGGAGGAGTCATGGGCAAGCCACATCGCCAGGGTATCGGGCAGACCTCTTTTCAACTGCCGCCAGGCGTCTCCTTTGAAAAACAGCTCCTACCTTACGGTCACGCCTATATCTTTCGCCATCAGAAGCTGGGGGAACTGGGGCGGCTAGTCTTGCACGCGCGCTCAGATGGCCAAACCCATGTGACCTGCGAGGTCGTCGGCGATTCAGACGATCCCATGACCGCCCAACGGGCGGCTCTCTTCAAACCCATCGGCAACGATCTGACCCAGCGCATGGAATACGCCCTGACTGGAAAAGCGACACCACCCGGTCTCTGGGACGAACCCCCGCCCCGTCCTTCGGAACCTCGGGAAGTGGTCAAGAGTAAGCTGATACCGTGTGAACGCTGTGGGGCCAATGTCGCCCTGCTGATTTTTGCGCCGCCGGCGACCGACCTAGGCCGCTTTGAGGATTATGCGCGCAAGATGTACCCGCAGATCGCTTGGCTGGATCTGCCGACCTATATCATCGGGCCGCCCCAGGGGGATGAGCCGTTGCCGGTGCGGCCGGCCGAGGTCTGGAAAGTCTGGCCCAAGCGGGAGCCGGTACGGTTACTGCGTCCGGATGAATTCAATCCGATGATGGAGCGGCTGGCGAAGACGCATTGCGGTTAATGAGGAATGTTCAATAGGATCCGGTCGTCACCTGGAATGGGATAGTGGTAGGTCACGGTTCTCTGGTCAGCAGACGGCGTAACAATGCATTGAGCCACGATGGGTAGAGCAGTCGCTTGATGAACCGGGTGTTGCGGTGCTCGGGGTCGAGTTGCCGCATCAGCTCGTAGTACGTCGCGGCGCGGCTGGGTTCCCCCTGGGTATGGAAGTACCACGCCATCACGGAGTAGAAACCCAGCACCTCGGAGATATGGAAACGCTTACGCTCGGGGTAGAGGAGCTTTAGTTCGTACTTGCCCTCAAAAATCTCGGGCACTTTTTCCGCTTCGCCCCGTTGCAGGCAATCGGTGGCATAGGCGATACGGCCGAACAGATAGTCAGGAAAACGCTCTAGAGTCTCCTGGAGTACACGTTGGGCATTGGTCTGGTCGCCGAGCTTCTGATAGGCGATGTGCAGGTAGTTGTAGAGTTGTCGCACATCGGGGTACTGCTCGATGAGTGGCTTCAGGACACCCAAGGCTTCCTTGGGCTTTTGTAGTAGCCGCTCATGGGAGAGTGTTTCGAGTTGATCCTTGATCTGCTCAGGCAGCCGCTCGTAGGCGAGGTCCGGCATGTACTCCTCGCTGATTTCATAGCTGGTGATCAGAGTAGGCCCTCGGGCAATGGGTTTGTGCCGCCTGCCGACAAGCTTGGTCCTGCGTTGGGCTGCTTTCTTGGCGAGTTTCTTCTGCCGCCGCTTCTCATCACGGGCCATGGTGAATCTCAAAAAGGAGGTGGCAGGGGGACGGCCGGCATCGTTGGCCTGAAGAGTGTTTACCAAACCCTTCTGAAGATAGCCGACCTAACCTATTGAAAACAAAGATGTGCAGTAGTCCTGTTTTACCGTTAACTAAACTATAGTTTAGTTAACAACATTCAGTCCAAAACCATACCAGTCCGGCTCTATTGATGAGTGGCAACAATTTGTTCGTAAAACAAAAAATATATCTGTATGAGGATATTGCTCAAATCGTCGCCGTGGCCCAACTGGACGCAGGTCAGCGATGTTGATGGACCAATGTCGAATCTGAGCCAGGATCAAGAGCATCCTTCGTTCTTCCGTGCCAACGTAAGAACACTGCTAAACCCCAACGTTGGGTCTTAGTCACCGACTAGTCTATGTTGCCTTACCTGGCGCACGGTTCGAGTTGTATCATTGTAGGGTTTGGCAGGCAAAGACCTTCACATTGTGTGTTGATATGTCTGCGGAGTAGGGAGTTGGTAGCCGAATCCAAAAAGCGGGAGTTTTCGACCAGATCGTGCAATGTTAAACTTAAGTCGTTGATTTTTGACGAATCGAAAAATAAAACTTTTGCGGAACCTACCTATGACAATAAC
>JAAEUI010000505.1 GCA_024227475.1 Paracoccaceae bacterium
CGAACGGCGGTGCGCCCTCCCTCGCACCGCCGTTTTTCTTTTTCAGAACTTTTCCAGTTCGGTCGAACTGAGATCGAACTTAAATGCCCGTCTCCGCATCGGGTGTTGTTGCGTAACCTGTCTGAAATTCTAGTTTACAAGGGGTGCGCTATGCAGGTGATGCATACCTGAAATGAGCCTTTTCGCCCTACTCAATGCCCGGCGAATCCATATGTTGTGCATCAGATGACTGACACTGTAGCAATGTCCGTTTCATCTGAATCGGCGCGGCACCGGAAACGTTCCAAGCCACAGGCAACTGGATGGATCATCCATTCAACCTGAACATCAGATAAATGGATGATGCCTTAACCTGAAGGACTGGTAAAATGGCTTCCATAGCTAAAACAATGAACACTCAAACCGCAATCGGCAGCTCGCTTGTATCCGTTCTGGCGGACCTGATTAAGCGCGCCAAACAGCGCCGGAACTACCTCAAAACCGTCTCCGAACTCAATTCGCTTAGCATGCGCGAACTGGACGATCTGGGGCTGACTCGTGGCTCTATCGACGAGATTGCGCACAAGTCGGTTTATGGTCGGTAAAACAAATTCGCGGCTGCCTTCCTCCCCCTTTGACAGCCCGAAACAGAAACGGCGGTGCGCCCCTCGCACCGCCGTTTTCTTTAATCAGAACGGGATTTCGGAAGCTGCGGTCACAAAACTGGCGACAATTTTCTTTGTGCTGGCTTTTTCAAAGGCAACCTCCAGCTTGTCACCCTCGATACCGATGACCGCGCCATAGCCGAATTTCTGGTGGAAAACCCGGTCACCCAGGCCAAAACTGGATACCGCCTGAGAATCAATCACGATGTTCTTTGCTTCTGAGGGTTGCGCCATGCCGTGCCTAGCCGAACGCGCCTGCATGCGTTTCCACCCCGGTGAGTTGTAAGCGTCAGCCCGCGCAGCCTTATCTTCCAGGCCAGAGCCGCGCATGACCCCTTCCACGGCCGGAGCAGCGGCGCCAAAACCCCCACCATAAAGGCCCGGTGGGGTCATCACCTCAACATTCTCGGCGGGCAATTCGTCGATGAAGCGCGACGGAAGGGACGATTGCCACTGGCCATAAACCCGCCGGTTTGCGGCAAAACTGATGGTGCAATGGTCCTCGGCCCGGGTGATCCCGACGTAGGCCAGCCTGCGCTCCTCCTCGACCCCTTTCAGCCCGCTTTCATCCATCGTACGCTGCGAGGGAAACAATCCGTCCTCCCAGCCCGGCAGGAACACCACCGGAAACTCCAGCCCCTTGGCCGCATGCAGGGTCATGATCGAGACTTTTTCGATCGCATCCTCCTGCTCGTTCTCCATGATCAGGCTGACGTGCTCCAGGAACCCTTGCAGATTCTCGAATTCTTCCAGCGCTTTGACAAGTTCCTTGAGGTTTTCCAGCCTCCCCGGAGCCTCGGGCGTTTTGTCGTTGCGCCAATGATCGGTGTAGCCGGATTCCTCCAGAATCTGCTCCGCAACTTCGATGTGGCTGACCTGATCTGCAACGATCAGATCGTGCCAGCGGTCAAACCCGGCAACAAGCTGGCCCAGTTCCTTGCGGGCCCTGGCTGACAGGCCGCCTTCTCCCACCAGTATCCGCGCCCCTTCCAGCAGGGAAACGCCATGCGCCCGGGCCGACTGGTTGATGGTCTGCTGTGCCTTGTCACCAATCCCGCGCTTGGGTGTGTTCACGATCCGCTCGAATGCCAGCCCGTCGTCAGGGCTGACAGCAACCCGGAAATAGGCCATGGCATCGCGGATTTCCATGCGTTCGTAGAAGCGTGGGCCGCCGATGACCCGGTAAGGTAGGCCGATGGTCAGGAACCGATCCTCAAACGCGCGCATCTGGTGGCTGGCGCGCACCAGAATCGCCATATCATTCGGGCTAATCTTGTCCAGCCCACGGGTGCCGCGTTGGTAACTTTCGACTTCCTCACCAATCCAGCGGGCCTCTTCCTCGCCGTCCCAATGGCCGATCAGGCGGACCTTTTCGCCGTCTTGCGCATCGGTCCACAGCGTCTTGCCCAACCGGCTCTCGTTACCGGAAATCACGCCCGACGCAGCCGCCAGAATATGCGGTGTGGAGCG
>JAAEUI010000506.1 GCA_024227475.1 Paracoccaceae bacterium
GATGCGCATACGCGCCCGTGGTAAGGCTGGTTAATTTGCCTATCGCCGTGCCGAGCGCCGGCAGCGATATCGCGCGGCCAACCGACAGGCAGTTCATTAGCATCGTCCAGCCGTTGCCGACCTGAGCCTGACCGCCAATGACCCAGCTCATCGGAATGAAAACGTCCCTGCCCTCGTTTGGCCCGTTTTGAAATGCCCCACCTGGCGCGTGCCTTGCACCGATGGTCACGCCGTCTGTATCGGACGGCACCAGTGCACACGTAATACCGAGGTCCTTTTTGTCGCCCAGCAATCCATCCGGATCGCTTGCTTTGAATGCGAGTCCGAGCACGGTACAGACCGGGCCCAGGGTGATGTAGCGCTTCTGCCAGTTGGCACGAAAACCCAGGGTCTCTTTGCCATCGTGCATACCCTTGCAAACAACGCCACTGTCCGGCATTGAGCCCGCATCGGAACCAGCGTGCGGGTTTGTCAATCCAAAGGCAGGAATGTCCTGTCCCCGCGCGAGTCTCGGGAGATAATCTTGTTTTTGGCTATCGGTGCCGTAGTGCAGCAGTAGTTCACCCGGACCGAGCGAATTGGGAACCATTACCGTGACCGCGGCAGACAAGCTACGTGTTGCAATTTTGATAACGACTTCCGACTGTGCGTAGGGGGAAAACTCCAGCCCTCC
>JAAEUI010000507.1 GCA_024227475.1 Paracoccaceae bacterium
ACCGGCCATGGCTTCAATTGCAATTGGCCCGAAAGCGGCCAGCAATCTTCATATTGCCGCCAAGTCTGGGTTATCGGAAATACGCCTGTGACCTGTTCCTGGTACTGTCTGGCGGCCAAAATCAGTTCGCCGATCAACGCATCTTCATCAGCACCATCAACTCGCAAATGGGTTTTGGCTTCACTCAAAGTCACCGGCTCAACGGCAGGTTTTGATAATAGGGCAGTGGTCATTTATTGATCCTGAAAAGAGTTGGAAAACAAAACGGCCCCGCACTTTCACACGGGACCGCCTTTATTCAGCATGACGGGGACGGGAGGAGGAGCGGTTACGCCACGCCGAATTTAAGGAGTTTGATTGCGTCAAAATCCTGCACGCCACCACCGACACGTTTGGTGGTGTAGAACAGGACGTAGGGTTTGGCTGAATAGGGGTCGCGCAAAACCCGGACCCCGGTGCGGTCGACAACCAGATAACCGCGGCGGAAATCGCCAAAAGCAATAGCCATCGCATCGGAAGCGATATCCGGCATGTCCTCGGCCTCGACCAGCGGAAAGCCCATTAGCGATGCGCTTTGGCCAGCGCCTGCGGGCGCCTGCCACAGGTAGTTGCCATCCGCATCCTTCAATTTGCGGATTTCGGCCTGAGTCTTGCGGTTCATCACCCATTTTGCGTTCTGCCGATAACCAGCTTTCAGAGCGTAGATGGTATCGATGAGAATGTCGGAGGCATCGGAAGCCGGGAAAGCCCCGTCAACACCGGTTGGTTCATATCCAAGATTGCCCCAGGACCAGTTCGATTCATCGACAGTCGGTTCGGCGAGGAAACCTTTCGGCTTGTTGACACCGTCGCCATTGATGAAGGCAGCGCCTTCCTGTTCGGCAAAGGCGGTTTCCACTTCCTCGGCAATCCATGCATCGACATCCACCATTGCATCATCGAGAAGCGTCGGGGTCGCCGCCGGCATGGCGTAAAGTTCCATTGTCGGAAACTGCAGTTCGGCAAGACTTGGCGAGGTGGTTTCGGGTCGTGCGGCTGTTTCAGAAACCCAACCAACCGCCGGTCCGGTCTGGGCAAAGGGTTTCTTGTAGACAGCCGCCGAGACCTGTCGCACGCCAGCAATGGCACGGATGGGGGAGACAAGCGCCAACCGCCTGCCGATTTCAGCTGCCGTTTGATCAGGCACAAGATAGCCGCCGTCCGGGTCTGAGCCATAGGACATGGCTTTTTCTTCCAGTTGACGCAGATTGGCGGTATCTCCAGAACGAACATAAGCCTCAAATCCGGCCTTGTGTTCGATCTGGGCCGGGCTGGATCCGGTATCGGAGCCCAGACCCGGGCGCTGCTGTTTCAGCAACAGGTGATCGAGGTGACGTTTCTGTTCGCTGACTGCCGAGTTGATGCGGTCCACCTTTTCGACGGTAACCGTATCGGCCGAAAGTCGCTTGTCGATCTGTTCTAGGCGATCGTCATTGGCATCGCAAAATGACTGGAACATGTCCTTGAACTCGTCGAAGGCTTCTGCGACATCTGCCGATTTTGTTTCGGGCGCAATATTCTGGGTGTTCATTGTTATCTCCTGGCGTTGATGGTTTGGGTGACCTGCCTGATTTTTTCAGCCAGTGCCGTATGAAAATTGCCAGCAGCGTCTTGCTTGCCTGCAAGGGTGGAAAAGCCTTTGCGGATCACTGTCCGGGCCTGGCTTCGTGTCAACCCGGCATCCCGCGTGAGCCAACGTTCAAACTCCCTCACAGTCGGGAGCCTGTTTGAAATTTGCTTAACCTGCGTCACTCGTGCATCGGGCAGCATCGGGAAAGTCACAATGGATATTTCCCACAGGTCGGCTTCAAGGATTTCACGAATGCCGGTCTTTTTATCTGTGCGGCTGCGTTTGGTTTTGAAGCCTATGGAAAGGCCATCGAGTGCACCTGAGCGCATCAGGTTCAGTACCTCGGCACCGTTGGCGACATCCTTGATGATACGGCCTTGCACCTTGAGACCATGCTGGTCCTCGCAAATATCTTCCCAAACACCGATGGGCTTGTCGGGATTATGCTGAAACAGCATGCGTATACCGCCTGGTTTTCGCTCATTTATCGAGCGCCGGAACGCCCCACGGGCGACTTTGTCGTTGCCGAGATCGGCCTTTCCGAACAGACTGGCATAACCCGAGAAGGTGCCGTTTTCGTCAATTTCACCGAATGGGGCGGATGAAAACTTGCACTCACGGCCAGCGCCAAGGGCTCCGTACTCGATGCCATTCATACTTTGTCACTCCTGTTGGAAGTTGCCCGGTATTGCGCCGTCAGT
>JAAEUI010000508.1 GCA_024227475.1 Paracoccaceae bacterium
CAGCGGATGCCCGAAGCGCTCCAGCCAATCGCCAGAGAGCCTTTTTTGGCACAACGAGAGGGTGCGCGAGGCGAGATTGGGACGATGCCAATCCGGCAGGATCAAAAAACGACTGTTGTTGGCCAGCAGGTTCAGGCGGTCATATTGGTGGCGGAAATCCCAGCCGATCCACCGATCCCGAACCGCGCACTTCCAGGCCGCTGCGGAAAAGCTCACCAGGGCAACCCACTGCTCGTGCCAAGTGGCGACATACCAGAGGGTTTCGCCAATTTTGGGCAGCGCCCCCAGGTAATGATGCCTCTGCATCAGTACCTGATAATGCTGTTCTTCGCCGCGCTGGACGGGGCGGAGCCGGACTTCGTTCAAACTCAAGGCTGTTGTCTCGGATGACGTGTGACGAAGCCCCTTTGTACATCATCCGCAGGAAAAAGTCCAGAATTGACTATATCTTATTGGTATTATTGTGCTTTTTAGCTAGCGCAAATTCGCCCTGCAAGGTACGTTTCACCCATTGACGCGAAGCAGGGAATAGGACTATTCTGATATCGCACCGGCAAATTCCGGTGCCGGGATTTGCAGCC
>JAAEUI010000509.1 GCA_024227475.1 Paracoccaceae bacterium
AGTCCCAACCAGAAGCTGAACCCGATCACCAAAATGATTTGCCAAAAACGCCCTAGTTCGAGGAACTCCCAGCCCTGGTGTCCAAACCAGGACCATAACCCGCCAAATAGCTGATGAATGCCCGCCAGTTCGCCCAACAAGCTGCCGGCCACCAATACCACAAGGGCCCAGAACAGCATGTGAACGCCCATTGCATGTCCACGCGGTTCCTTTTGGCTCAAGGAAGAGGCCAGCAAGAGGCCACCGGCAATATAGGCGGTGGCAATCCAGAAGATGGCCAGCTGAAGGTGCCAGGTGCGCAAAATATTACTCGGCAAGTACTGAGCCAGGTCGATACCATAGAAATTTCCGGGTTCCGCACGATAGTGGGCCAGTGCGCCACCGATCATAACCTGCGTTAAAAAAAGCAGCGCAACAATAAAAAAATACTTGATGGTCGCCTTCTGTCCAGCAGTGACTTCACCGATCAGCAATTGAGGATAATTGCCCTCGGGGCCGCCTTTCCAGCCCAGGTAATCGAACTTCCCAAAAGTAAACAGCACGACCGCCAAACCGGCCAACAGCATGGCAACGCTAAGAGCACTCCAGAGAACCGCATCACTGGTCAAACGGTTACCGACCGTCGGGTCATAGGGAAAGTTGTTGGTATACGAATAAAGTTTTTCCGGGCGATTGG
>JAAEUI010000510.1 GCA_024227475.1 Paracoccaceae bacterium
ACAGTGATGAAATGCGCCTTTTTACGAGTGAGTTCAACCCCTCGATTTTTGCACAAAATTGTAGGGCATGTACCTTGTCTACACGAGTGCATCCCCTTTATTTTTGCGCAAAAATTAAGTATAAAACAATACACGGAGTATTCTTATGAAAAATCGCAAACAGGAATTGCAAGCGGAAATAACGGAAAAAACCCGCCAATGGCAGATTTTGAATAAAAGTTTGGCGGATTTGCGCAAGGCGATGATTCTTGAAAGTCAGACCGAAGAACGGAAACAATTCAGCGCCAAGAGTCGGCAAGTCGAGCAGGAACGCCAAGCGGTCGAGACGGACTTAGCCCAACTGGAAGCTGAATATCAGGAAGCCGCCTTGATTGTTGAGGAAACCCGCCCCCCGCAAATAGAATCTCAAGAAACGTATTTGCAATGGCTGTGCCGCCAGGTCAGCCAGCTTTCCTTAGCCGGGATCGACCGCAAAGCCGCCAGTCTCGACGCCAACGCCTGCCTGAACCTTGAAATGATTTATACCGCCCTGCTCACCACCAGCGCCGAACATGCAAAACATGCCCCTGACGCTGAACATGATCAATATTCCCCCCTTGAGGGGGGGGGGCCAGACCGGGGAGAAGCCGCGCTGGCAAAACGCCTTTCGGCCTTAGCGCAGTTAAATCGCCATCCCCGGCTGGTGCTGCTTGGAGACCCCGGCAGCGGCAAAAGCACCTTTGTCAATTTTGTGGTGATGTGTCTCGCCGGTGAACGCCTCTTCCTCGCCCGGGAAGATCAAAAATCCCCCTCCCAGGAGGAGGCAGGGGTGGGTCAATTTCCCTCCTCGGAGGGGCCAGGGGTGGGTCAATTCCCCTCCTGGGAGGGGTTAGGGGTGGGTTCTTACCTGGAATTATTGACCAAACCGCTGCCTGCGGACAAAGCCGACGAAGAAGAGGAACAACCGCAGCCCCAGCCCTGGGAGCATGGCGCGCTGCTGCCGGTGCGGGTGGTCTTGCGTGATTTTGCCGCGCGCGGGTTACCTGGAACCGATCACGCCGCAACAGTCGAGCATCTGTGGGAATTTGTGGGGGCTGAACTCAACGATGCGGGCTTAAGCGCATACGGCCCACAACTGCGACAGCATTTAGCCCATGAAGGCGGCATTCTGCTGCTGGACGGGCTGGATGAAGTGCCCGCCGCGGAACTTCGCCGCGTCCAGATTACGCAGGTGGTCGAGGATCTGGCGCGCAATTTTCCCCGCTGCCGGATTGTTGTCACCAGCCGCACCTACGCGTATCAACGCCAGGATTGGCAGTTACAGGGCTTCGAAGCCGCGGTGCTGGCGCCCTTCACTAAGGAGCAGATTCGTTATTTTGTGGAACACTGGTACCAACATTTCAGCGATTTGCGGGGGTTGCACACAGACGACGCTCAGGGACGGGCCGAACAGTTGAAACGGGCGATTTTCAACAGTTCGCGTCTCTACAATTTTGCCGAACGTCCCCTGCTGTTGACCCTGATGGCCAGCCTGCACGCCTGGCGCGGCGGCAGTCTGCCGGAAAAACGCGAAGAACTGTACAATGACACAGTCGAACTGCTGCTGGATTGGTGGGAAAGCTCGAAGGTGGTGCGTCAGGCCGACGGGCAGATGAGCATTGCGACCGAAAGTCTTTCAGAGTTACTTAAGGTGGGCAAAGAACATGTGCAGCGCGCGCTGAATCATCTGGCCTGTGAAGCTCATGCCAGTCAAACCACCCTCGAAGGCACGGCTGATATCGCTGAAAAAAAACTGGTCAGCGAACTGCTGCTGCTGAGTCAAAATAAAACCTTAAGCCCCACCGGTTTGATTCAGCACCTGAGCGAACGCGCCGGGTTGCTCGTGCCGCACGGCGTGGGTGTCTATACCTTCCCCCACCGCACCTTTCAGGAATATTTAGCGGCCTGTTATCTGACCGATGAGGACGACTATCCCGATAATATCGCAGAATTAGCGCGGCACGATCCGAACCGCTGGCGCGAGGTGCTGTTGTTAGCGGGCGCCAAAGCCGCACGCGGCGCGGCCGCGATGCTCTGGCTGTTGACTGAAGCCCTGTGCTATCAGGATTTTCCCGGGAACACCGGTTCCCCTAAGATTGAGGATGCCTGGGGCGCGCTGTTAGCAGGGCAGGCATTGGCGGAAACCGTTGATCTATCCAGAATCAGTCCCCGTAACCGGGCCAAAGCCCACAGAATCCGGAACTGGCTGGTCGCCATTCTGACTGAACAGACGCCCTTCGACTCCGCTCAGGGTGACACAGCTCAGCCCTTCGATTCCGCTCAGCCCTTCGACTCCGCTCAGGGTGACAAGAACGGAGTCATGCTGAGCGGAGTCGAAGCACCCTTCTTCCCGGCGACGGAACGCGCCCTGTCCGGCAATATTTTAGCGCAGTTGGGCGATCCATGCCCCGGCATCGGGCTGAGGGAGAACGGCTTGCCGGATATTAGCTGGTGCGAAGTTCCGACCGGGACATTTCTGATGGGCAGCGATCCGGCGCAGGATCAGGATGCGCGGGAAAATGAACAACCGCAGCATGAAGTCCATGTCCCGGCCTTTCGAATCAGCCGTTATCCGGTCACGAATGCACAATATCAGGCGTTTGTGGATGATGGCGGCTATACTGAAAAATGGCAGCAGTGTTGGAGTGATGAGGGGTGGAAAGAGAAGGAGGAATGGACAAAGCATGGTCCTTACAAGTTTGGAAGAGAGTTTGATTTGCCGAATCACCCTGTTGTGGGTACGATGTGGTATGGGGCGGTCGCGTTTTGTAATTGGCTGACGCTGCGTTTGAATGAACCCACCCCTAACCCCTCCCAGGAGGGGAATATGATCAGATTGCCGACTGAAGCCGAATGGGAAAGAGCCGCGCGGGGCGATGATGGGCGCATC
>JAAEUI010000511.1 GCA_024227475.1 Paracoccaceae bacterium
ACACCTCCTGATTACTTGAATCAGAAGAAGCGTAATTCGTAAACCCGGCTTGATTCAAAGCTGGCCGGAAATGCTCTAACCCGGTTTATGGTCTGACAATTTTCCATCAAGGCGCAACCGCGGCCCGCTGTACGCTCCTTGCATGAGTTGCAGCGGGTCGATTGAGGTGCGATCACGCGTTTCTCAACCACCATTGCCGCTTCGGTCTCCACAGACCCTAGAGTGCTATGCGTTTTGTTTGAAACAGACAAAACGCATAGTGCCGGGTTAAGCCTATGATGTTGCTGCATTATAAGGTTCGTTGGTGATTCCAACAAACCTCATTACGCTCTAGCACTCGTTCCGGCTGAGCGAAAAAGAACGAGCAAGTGGAATATCATAAGGCGTGAGGAAACGCTTTAGGACGAAACCGGAATTGACTCGACGCCGTAAAGGACATGCAGAATTTCTCCGTCAAACATCGGGACGAAGTTATTCAGATCGTCACGCGCGGCGTAGCGGATTTCTGACTGCAGGGCCTTGTCCAGATCTTCCCGGGTTTCAAACCCAAGCTCAAATGTCAGGTAATAAGGCGGCTCGGCATCATTCCACCGAACGCCCCTTAAGCACCTCAGGGAGACCATCCCCGGGTATTTAGCTACCATCGGCAAATGGGTGCTTTTGACGTGATCGTCGAAGGCCTGGCGGTTCGCCTCGGCGACGGTGCCGCGATAATGTGCACACAGAACAAACATGGGTTGTCCTTTCATTAATGAGGTTTGGAACGGAATTTATTCAGGCGATCTCAAACACGCCATCAAGTTCCACCGGCACGCCAAGGGGCAACGAACTGACCCCCACACCCACACGGGTGTGTTTGCCCCTTTCGCCGAAAATTTCTGCCATCAGATCCGAGGCGACGTTCATTACACGCGGATGGTCCAAAAAATCCGGAGTGCTGTTAAAAAACGCGTTCAGCCGGACCACCTGAACGACCCGGTCAAGATCGCCGCCGCAGGCCATCTTCAGTTGGGCAAGGACATTGCGGGCACAAAGCAGGGTCGCGGCCTCTCCGTCTTCAACGCTCAGACTTTCGCCAAGACGTCCGGCATATTTCACTTTACCGTCTTCCAATGTTACCTGACCGGCAACAACAACCTGATTTCCCGTCACCACATAGGGAAGGTAACTTGCCACCGGAACCGGCGGGGTAGGTATGGTTATTCCAAGTTCTGTGAGACGCGCGTCGATTTTGCCGACCATGTGATCCTCCTGAAGATTACTGGCGACCGCCAGATTCCTTTTCCGCTTCAATGAGCACTCACGGGTTTGATAAGGCAAATTCAAAAAAAATCTGATTGATTACTTATTTGCAATTATTGGACTGCCCGATCAATTGAACGATTTTGGCACTTGTGCTCGCAACGCGTCCCACACCCGACGCGCCCCAACCGACAGTGGCTCATTGCGCCGACGGATCAGGCAAAGTTTCCGGTTCACCACCGGCTGAACCAGTGGCACAAACACAAGCCCCGCATCTTCGGGCCCAGGGGCGGCAAGTTTTGGCAACACCGTAACACCAAGGCCTACGCGTATCATTTCCAACAAAGTCACCATCACCAGAACCTCTCCCGCGGTTGTAGTCAGCAGATTGTCAAGTTCTGGTGTCTCCTTCAGGGCGACATGGACTCCGGTATCTGGCGCGAGAATGAACAGCCGGTCGGAGTTAATACTGTGCCAAGGCACCGGTTCGCCCGTTTGAGCCAGCGGATCATCCTGTCGGCAGACCAAACCAAACTGATCCTGCGTCAAAGGCAGATACTCAAGTTCCGGATAGTCGAACCATTGGTTGGATATGCCAAAATCCACCTCACCCTCGCGAACCTGACGGTGCAGTCCGCGCGCGTTGTCATCCCGCAAAACCACCCGGACATCTGTGTGCTTTTGATGAAATTTGGAAATAATATCGGGTAACAGACGAATAGCGATCGATGGCAAGACAGCAATCCGTACGGTGCCACTGAGTTGCGAGGCCGAAAGGCGCATCGTGGTGATCACCCGGTCAAAATCATCCACAATTCTCTTCGCGTCCGTCAGAAACCTTTCACCGTCACTTGTCATTTCAACCTTTCGGGTGGTCCGACGCAACAAACTGACGCCCAATTCGGCTTCCAACTGACGTATGGTGATTGTCAAAGAGGACTGAGACAGCAACAACTGCTCAGCCGCACGGGTAAAATTACCCGCCTCAGCAATGGCGACAAACACCCGAAAGTGACGCAGGTTTATTGCTGTTTTCTGGGCCAGTGGTTTACTCGCAGACTTATCAATTTTAATCAAATATACAGACTGTTCTTGAATATTTCAATTCAATCGAAGCAGTGCCTGATACCCGTGCGGCGCTGAATTTGCCCACCGTTGTCGGGATAGCAGCGACAGAATTGCACTTCGAACCCGTGTTCAGCGTCGGTCTGGTGTTCTGTTTCTGTAACTGTCTAACTGCAGCTCGAAAAGCCTTTTGCCTTCCTCGACCAGATCGAAGCTTCTGGCGTTCAGTGACCATCGCATCGCGAGCCCCTGAATCAGCGTCAGGATGAGTGCCGCTGCGTCGTCCGCGTCCAGGTGAGGATCAAAAGTGCCGACGCTGATTCCCTCTTTGATCTGTTCGCGAAACCTGCGCTGGCGTTTGACCATCATACCGGCAAAGAACGCGCGCAAGTCGTCGTTTTCGGCGTGCAGTTCGCGTGAAAACAGGATTGCCGGGATCGCCGGGGTCTTGCGGATGAAATTCAGGTGGTCGCCTACCATTCTGCGTAGGCAATCCTGTGGGGCGGCCTCGCTGTCGTCACCAGGGGCGGCGTTTTTCTGAAACAACATAGCGATGTGTTGTGCAACCGCTTTCCAGATATCGGCCTTGGTTGGGAAGTGGCGAAAAATGCCAGGTTGCGAAATGCCGATCTCGCGTGCCAGCCTCTCGGTTGTCAACCGGTCGGGTCCGATCTCGGCGGCCAGCCGGATTGCGGCATCGACGATCTCTGTCTTGCGTTCTTCGGCTGGTTTTCTGGTGCGCGTGACTGTCATCGCTCTGTTCTTTGCTGCCATGTCAAATAGGCGATAACGGCAATTGTCAGCCAGACACCACTGCGCAGGATCATAGCGCCAACCGTGCGCTGCTCGAACGCCCCGCCCAGCAGGATATGAATACCAAAGGCAACAAACACCAGAAGCGTTGCCCCCGCGATTATCATAGCCAGTCTGGGGGCCCATCTTCGCCACAAAAACAGCCCTACCCCCGCGACGATATAGGCAAATCCGGCCAGGAAGTTGAACCACAGGACAAAGCCCACGTAGTTGCCAGCTGCCGCCCGCGCCGCGCCATCGACAAACAGCGTTATACCACCTGAAATCAGGGTCAGGGCACCGAACAGGATAGCAATGACTGCCGGTACAACGATGATGTTTGGCCTTGCAGGATTAACGTTATCCACTTGCTAGCTCCCGCCTTGTTCAACATCAAACCGGTAGCTGGCATGGCACGCAGTGCAGTTCTGTAAAACGTCGCCAAGCATGCCGAGCACAACCTTAGCATCACCCATATCGGTGGCCTCGTTGCCAAGATCGTCAAATGCCTGGTGGGTTCCCATGCCGAGTTTCTTGAACTCCAGTGGCAGTTTGGCAATCAGCGCAGCAGGCTCGCCTCCGGTGGAAGACATGCCCACCGCGTGGGCGCTTTCAGCGACAGTGGCAAGGTCATTTTCAGCCAGGCCCCCGGTAATGGCTTGCACCGCTTCCAGCAGTCCACGCATTTCACCAAGCACGAGTTCTTTTTCATCGGCTGAAATCATTACGGCGGTTCTGCCGTCATCGCCAACCTCGCCGGTTTTTCCAAAAATGAAGGTATAAGCTGCAAAGGCAATGACGCCGATCATCAGGACGTTGGTACCCCAGCACAATTTGCAGGTGGTTTTCATTTTACTCACTCAATCTGGCTTCGTTAGTTAGTAACTAGTCACTAACTAACAGAGAGTCAAGTGATTGAAAAATGCGACCCGGGTCGGGGGTCCGAGGTTCGCTCAGCCGCCCTCGCCTGGTTTTTCCGAGAAATACTTCTCCAGCTTGCCCTTTTCGCCATCTCGTTCATCGGCCTCGGGCAGTTGATCTTTCTTGGTAATGATAACCGGCCACATCTCAGAGTATTTGCGGTTGAACTCAACCCATTCCTCGGCATCGGGCTCGGTGTCGGGACGGATCGCATCGGCCGGGCATTCCGGCTCGCAAACCCCGCAGTCAATGCATTCATCTGGGTGGATCACCAGCATATTCTCGCCCTCGTAGAAACAATCCACAGGGCAGACTTCCACGCAGTCGGTGTATTTGCATGCGATGCAATTATCGTCAACAATATAGGTCATGGGCCCGCTCTACTGTACCGCTTGGATCGTGGCTTCACTTGTTTCTTCCGCAAACATTTCCTGTGATCTCAGCGCAAGTTCTTTATCGGTGGTCATCGTGATTGCATCAAAGGGGCAGACGTTCAGGCACAATTCGCAACCGATACAGGTGTCCGGCGCGGTCTGGATGTATTCCTGCCCCTCTTTCAGCGAATCGTAAAAACACATGCGGGTGCAGATATTGCATTTGGGGAATTTGCATTTGTCGTGGTCGATCAGCGTATAGACCGGATCAACAGCGAAAAGCTCCGGGGCAGTCATCAGCGCCTTTTTCGAAGCAATCCCGTGAATGGAGGCGATGTCGGGGTAGCCGTGATCATCAAGAAACTTTTCCATGCCATTGATGACCTTGGGAAGCCACTCAATTCCCTTAAGCATCAGAACCGAACCGACCTGCATCGAGCGCGCGCCGCTCATGATGAACTCGATGGCATCACGCCAGTCGAATATGCCGTTGGAGCCCGAGATGTGGCAGCCAACCTTCTGGTAAATCTCGTTGACCCATCTTTGGGTGATGTATTTGGCCCATGGGCCGCCAACCCCGGCGGGGCCGTCGATATAGGGTTCTGCGGTTTCGATATCGACCGCAAAGCCAACGAAGCGGGAGTTGACCGCGACGCTGGCAGCACCAGCGTCCATCGCCGCTTTGGCCACTTCAGCTAACCGGTTTGTTTCCGGCGTCAGCTTGACCATTACGGGTATGTTGACCGCATCGACGATGGCGCGGGTCACTTTGGCTGTGACGCCGGGGTCCTGGGCGATCCAGATGCCATCAGCGCCTTCACCCATGCCGGCTGGATGCGGACACTGGAAATTGACCTCCAGCATCGGGGCACCGCAATCTTCGCACATTTGGGCGAGTTCGATCCATCCCTGCAGGGTGCCCGAGGCGATATTGGCAATGATGGCCGATCCGTTGGCTGCCGCGTATTCCTGGGTTTCTTTCAGGATAGAAATCCAGTCGCTGGCCGGTTCACTGATATAACCCGAACGCGAATAAAACACGAATGAACGCGGCACCTTGCCCTTAATAATACGCCCCTGATCGTTGAGGATTGCGTATTTGGAGTTCTTCGTCAGCTGCTGCATGCCGGGGATATCACCAATCGTCTTGGTGATCACTGCACCAGCCCCATAGTCGATACATTGCTTGATGTTCTCAACGCTGTTGCTGGGCTCAGCCGAAGCCACAATAATGGGGTTCTTCAGCGTGATCCCGGAAAACTCTATGCTCATATCAGCCATGACAAACCCTTCTCTGGCTCAGAGGTACAACCTTGCAACCATCAGACCTGGTTTGACCATGCCAGTAAAATTCAAAAGTTTCGAGTATTGTTAACTTTTGGTGATTAATGCGTACAGACGCATCACAGGTGCAGGACCGGTTCTGTCCACGAGTTCCCCTCTCTGCAGGTCAGCAACGATACAAACAACCTGTTGCAATCACAAACAACCCCAACCCAGCAAATCTGGGCTCAGCAATCAGCCACGCTCCGTTTTGCCTTCGGGCGGCAAGGGCGGCGCCCCGCCCAGGTTCACATTTCAGGCAGTCCCGCCTTGCGCAATCCGTCCGCATAGGTCTCTCGGTACTCCTGATCCGATACAGAGGACGAAGTCAAAATCGCTTCCACTGTCGCAACTCTACCTAGCGCGTCGTATTCCATCGCTGCCCACTCCGCGTCGTCGGTCCGCCCCATCTTCCCATAGGTGGCTATGAGGAAACGGTGCGGAAAGGGCGCGGAGGGGTTCATATTTTGTGCAGCGATAAAGGCCATCTCAGCCTGCCTTAATTCGCCGAGAAAATATCGAGCCATTCCTTCGGCAAGGTGGTACCAGAACGGCGGTACCGGGTTACGCTCGAAGGCCGAAGAGATCAGCGGAACGGCTTGTTTAGCCTCTCCGTCGAATATGTGAACGTTGGCGAGGAATACGTAGGCATCCACGTAGTTCGGGTCCAACGCTATCGCTCTGCGATATTCTGCTTTCGCACGTTCGGTCGCATTGGGCAGGTCGTGGGCATAGCTGCGCGTGAATAGCCGCCCAAGCGCGAAACGCGCGAATGGTAGTTCGGGGTCGAGATCCACGGCCCGCTCCGCCACCTCAAACGCCGCCTCGATCGCGGTCTCGCGATCATCCGTCCAATTGTTCTCGACCCGAAAACTGTAGACCTGGCTCAGGTGTGCGTACGCCAGAGCAAAATCCGGGTCACGGCGGATCGCCTCCTTCAGCACCCGCCCGGCCTCGTAGTTGGTTTCGCTGGTGTAGAGGTTTTCAAGCTCCCGACCGCGCAGGTAGGCGTCATGAGCCTCAACATCCATGGTACCGCGCACGCCAAGTCGCTCTCGCTCGGCCCGAGACAAACGTACCGAGAGAACGCGGATCAATTCGTTCAGAACGCCTGACTGAAACGCCAGCAAATCGTCCCGATCACCGTCGTATTGCTTTGCCCAGAGATTGGCCCCGGTGTCGCCGTCTACCAACGCCGCCGTCAACCGAAACTTCTCGCCAAACTGCCGTATACTGCCCTCCAGCACGACATCAGCATCGAGGTTTTTGGCAATGTCGCGCACATCCTCACCCTGGGATGAATAGGCAAAAGATGCCCCCCGTGCGACCACTCGCAAGTCAGAGACCTGCGACAGAGCCGCAATCAGGTCCTCGGCGACGCCATTTGAAAGGTAGCTCTGTTCCGGATCGCCACTTGCATTGTGGAAGGGCAGAACTGCAATCGTCTGCGGGTCGGTCTGACCGTTACGGGGCCAGAAGTTCCACACCAAAGCAGCAGCCAGTATGACACAGGTTGTTATGATCACAGCAAGCGGTGCCCGCGACCGCCGTCGCTTCGCATCGGAGGGCGTGAATTGCTCGACATCGGTATCAGAAGCGGATGCCGGTGCAATATCCAGCCGATACCCGCGTTTTGGAACCGTCACCAGAAGCTTCCCGTCTTCGCCCAGTGCCCTGCGAATGTCCGAAATACACTTCACCAGGCTGTCATCGGTCACGAAGGTGTCGGCCCACACCCGTTCCATCATTTCTGTCTTGGTGACTAGTGTGCGTTCGCCACGAACCAGCTCGGCCAGCACCTCGGCCGACTGCGGGCGAAGGGTCACGAGCTGGTTTTTGATGCCGCGCAGTTCCAGCGAATCCAGATCGAAAACATGCGCCCCGATTCCCCGGCTTCCGGATAATTTCGTCATTTTTTCCGGCCTTCTTCGTGATATTCGCCGTTCTTCTGTGCCTGACTTTACCTACCGCGGCGCAAATGACAAAGGCCCCCGCCGCCGGGCCAGAACCAAAAGGAGACAGACTATGAAAGCCCTGATCGTAACCGCCGCAACGCTCTTCATCGCATTACCCGCTATGGCGCAGGAGACCACGATTACAAAAGAGGAGTTTCAACCAATGCCCGCCCATGTGCAGGCCAGCATCGAAGAGCTCCGGAAATACGGCGATCGGTTCGAAAAGTCGATCGCAGCAATCGAGGCGCAATGGCAGAACCCGTCCTGGAGCTTCGAAGCAGACTGTGCAGACGAAGAATTGGCACAAGTCGAACCGGCCTCGTAACAGGATTGGAGCTTTCATGATCGCCGGAAACGGGAATCGGGAGCATTCAGTTATAGGCGCTTGCTACCTCATCGAAGTTCGACACCAGTTCAGCGACGGAATTCAGAATGAAATCAACATCTGAATCGCTCATCAGAACACTAAAATTCAAGCGGACGAAGCCGGGCTTGTTGCTTTCATCGCCCGCCAGGATTTCAGAGCGGAGCCTGGCAGAATAACTGCGGTCGATATTCAACAGCCGATGCACGTAAGGTCCGGCACAGGCACAGCCACCCCGCGCCTGGATGCCATAGCAATCGCTGAGCGCGCGGGTGAACAATTGATAGTCAAACAGGCAACCTTGTGTATCGGTTACAATGAAGGAAAAGATCGGCAACCGGTCTGTGCGTGCCCCACCCAGGAGTACGATGCCGGGCGTATCCTTCCAAGCGTCGATAGCGCGCCGGGTCAGTTCGTCGTTGCGCCGGGTGATAAAATCCTGCCCCAGCGCGTCTTTCACGATCAGGACCAGAGCTGCCCGGATATCGCCAACGATATTGGGTGTGCCGCCCTCTTCGCGTTCCTCGATCCGGGAATGATAGTCGTGAACATGCGCGTTCACGAAAGCGACTGTACCGCCACCCGGCAAGCTGGGCCGGTTCGCAACGACCAAATCGCGGCGGACAATCAGGACACCCGATGCCCCCGGGCCGCCAAGGAACTTGTGTGGCGACAGCGCGATGGCGTCAATCACCGCACCTTCGGGCCGCATATCGACCGGCAAATACGGCCCACCACCAGCATAATCCCAGACGACCTTGCCACCCGCCTGATTGACGATCCGGGTGATATCGGCAACGTCGCAGCCAATTCCGGTGACGTTGGACGCCGCCGAAAACGCCGCAACAACAAGACCCTTGCCAGCCACAGTGCTGAGAACAGAGCGCAGATGGTCCGGGTCAGGCCCGCCAGCCTCCGCCTCGGAGATCTCGATGACCCGCGCCCCGCTTTCGCGCCAGGGCAACAGGTTCGAGTGGTGTTCGTAGGGGCCAACTATCACATGAACCTGTTCACCACGCGACAGCACATCGCGGATACCAACCAGATGGACAAGCTTGTTCAGGACATATGTTGCACCCGATCCGGCAAAAACCACCGCGTGCTCCTCTGGGTTGCCGTGGGATTTGTCCAGGATGATCTGCCGCGCCTCTTCGCGCATTCTGGTCATATAACCGCCGCAGTACGACGCTTCGGTATGGCTGTTGGCGTAGTAGGGCAGGACGCTGTCAAAAACGAACTGCTCGACCTGTTTCAACGCCCGGCCTGAGGCGACATAATCGGCATAGACCAGCTTGCGCGGGCCAAACGGGCCGGGGATCTCACTATCCTTGCCCACGAGGCCGGCTACCAACCCGGCTGGCATGTCAGGACACAAGCGCAGCTCCCGTTCGAAAGACTGTAGCGCCGCACTCTCGGAGTCATGATTCTTACGTCGATCAAACATCAGCGGCACGCTTCCTAATATTTGTTGATAAGATACCTTACAATTCCCGAGATTTCTTTACGAGAATCCCACTGGAACTGGCGATTAATCTATCATATGATCGAAGGATGTCTCTAAAAACAGATGAAATTGACCGTAAGATATTGACCTGCCTGCAGCGGGACGGCTCGCTGTCGCAACGCGAAATTGCCGATCAGGTAGGACTTTCGCAAAACGCCTGTTGGAGGCGGATGAAGCGTCTCGAAAACTCCGGAGTCCTCAAGGGAACGCGCGCCATTGTAGATGCCGAGGCATTTGGCCTTGATCTAACGGTTTTTGTCATGATCAAGACGCGCCATCATTCGATGGAATGGTCCAAGTCATTTCGCAAGCACATTGAACGTATCCCGCAAGTCGTCGAGCTTCACCGGATCGGCGGTGACTGGGATTACATGCTCAAGATTCTGACCAACGGAATGGCCGGCTATGACCAAGTTTACCGTCATCTTATCACTGGCTTTGAGCTGGATACCGTGACCGGCTATTTCTCCATGGAGCCGATTTTTATCGATCGCCCCCTGGAACTGACCACGCGGTCGGCTGCGGGTAATAAATGACGGAGCCTTTTCGGGTGGGCGCATGAGCAGAGCATCGGCTTAATGCGCAGCGACACCGTAATGTTTTTGGGGAATGCAGAATGTGCCAGAACCCCACGATGATGTGGGTTTTACGCACGGTGCTATAGGAGTTTCATTTCAAAAAAGGGCACCGAAAGCGAGGTGCCCTTATTCTTGCCAGTTGGAATTTGTTCAGCCGTAAACCGACTCTTTGCCGAAATGCTTGGTGAGCATGTAGTAAACAACCGCGCGGTATTTGTTTCTCTCCGACCGGCCATATGTTTCGATGGCTTTGTTGATCCCATCCACTAATTGGGGTCCGTCGGCGAGCCCGAGTTTTTTGACAAGAAAATTGTCTTTTACGGTTTCCAGTTCGCCTTCCTGACTAGCGGCGACGGTTGACGCGTCGGCATTATAAATAGACGGCCCGCAGCCAATTGTGACCTTGGTCAGCAGATCCATGTCCGGCGTCATCCCGCATTTATTTTTCAAATCGTCAGCATATTTGGCGATCAGTTCGTCGCGCTTACCCATAAGTGTCTCCTTGTTGCATATCGACTTCACATGAATGTCGTTCCCTATGAAGAGTCTCCGGCTATAAAGCATCCGGTGCCCTCCCCGCGATGGAATGTAGGGGAAGTGGTTGTGCAAAAAAAGGGGCGGACCTGAAATAATTTGACGGGTTCCCTAACGGCAGGGCGCCCAAGGCGTATCTGGTTTTGTTTGAATCACAAACGAAATCAGATACGCAGCGACATTGGAGCACGTCGTGTCGAAACGGGTTCACATGCGCGTCGCGACGTGCCGTCCCGATATGGTGTAACCCGACGCCAACCATAACCACGGCTGGAATCGATCAAACGCGACGCGCTCTAATGGTTCAAGACTGCGATTCGCCTCCAAACCGGCTCAAACCGGCCTGTCCGGGCACTGAGGCGGTGGCTTTTTTGGGTCTGTGACCTAACTGGCCAATTCCAAAGCAGCGACACCTCCCGTTGATGACAGTGGCTCTTACCTTGGTCTTACCGCGCTACGCCAGCACCACGCCGTGCTCTTCCATCTCCGCCAGTGCTACCGCCAGCGACCCGTCCATATCAATCGCCCGGCAGGCGTTTTGGGGAACCGTCACGCCGAACCCAAGTTTCGCCGCATCCACCGCCGAGAACCGCACGCAGAAATCGGTCGCCAGACCAACCATCACCAGGTCCTGCACGCCACGGGAGCGCAGATAGCCCTCAAGCCCGGTGGGCGTCGTATGGTCGTTCTCAAAAAACGCCGAATAACTGTCAATCGCGCTGCGAAACCCCTTTCGGATGACAAGATCGGCACTGTCAGTCTCCAGATCGGAACGAAAAGCCGCCCCGTCTGACCCCTGCACGCAATGCACCGGCCACAGGACTTGCGGCCCATAGGGCATTTCGGTCAGCGAAAACGGCTCAGCTCCAGCGTGGTTTGCAGCAAAGGAGGCATGGTCCGCCGGGTGCCAGTCCTGCGTCAGCACCTTTACCGCGAAATTGCCTTGCATGGCGTTCACATGAGCAACGATTTCGTCTCCCCCGGGTACGGCCAGCGCCCCACCGGGGCAAAAATCGTTCTGGATATCGATCATAATCAGCGCTGTGTCTGAACGGTTTGCCATGCTGTCTCTCCTGTTGAAATCTAGGTATGCGTCACGACCATCGGGAAGGTCAACCAATCGTGGTCTGGAACGGCTCTGCTCCTGTTAACCTTTGCGGCCGTATGTTGTGCCATACGCATTCCATACCCAAGTTTTCGGCGATACCGGCCAAAAGTTAACGGCTGGTTTTACGCAGCTCTCGCCCCCAACGGCACCTCCTTCACCGGCAGATTGACGATTGCGGAAAATGCCCCGACACCAACGCCGACCCACCAGACAGCGGTGTAATTCCCGTAAAGGTCATACAGCGCCCCGCCCAGCCAGACGCCCAGGAACGAGCCCAGTTGGTGGCTGAAAAACACAATGCCGTACAACGTCCCCATATAGCGTAGCCCATAGATATGCGCGATCAGACCAGAGGTCAGCGGCACCGAAGCCAGCCAGAGCAAGCCCATGAAAAAGCTGAACAATAACACGCTCATTGGGGTCATAGGCATCATGATGAAGGCGGCAGCTACGATGGTTCGCCCGGTGTAGATCCAGACCAGCAGGTACTTTTTCTGAAACCGCTTGCCCAATGCACCCGCCGTAACGGTGCCTGCGATATTGGCAAAACCAATCACCGCAATAGCTATTGCCCCTAACGCCGAAGTTGTCCGAATCCCGAATTGCGCCAGCATCCCGTCCTGCGCAATCGGGCCGCACATTTCAGTTACAAACGCCGGAAAATGCGCAGTGATAAAGGCAAGCTGGAACCCGCAAGAGAAAAACCCCAGGAAAATCAAGGTATAAGACGGATCCTTAAAGGCCTTGAGCAGGATTTCAGACATGCTTTCTTCCAGTTCAGCCTTGCTGGCAAGGGCTGGTGAACGCATCATCGGCAAAACCGCCAAAACTGCAATAATCACAACGGCATAGACCAAGAATACCTGACTCCAATTCATATAGGTCAGCAGAACCACCGCCGAGGGCGGGCCAATGACCTGCCCCATAGAACCTGCCGCTGTAGCAATTCCCAAAGCCAGCGACCGGTTCTCGTCGGAAGTGGCTCGGCCAACGACGGCCAGAATGACCCCGAACCCCGTGCCAGCCACACCGAATCCAACAAGGATTTCAAGGAATTGATGTGCTCCTGGGGTTGTCGCATAACTGCTGAGCACCAGCCCCAACGCATAGACAAAAGCCCCCAGGATAACCGCCCGCCGGTCGCCGAATTTCTCGGCCAGCGCTCCGAATATTGGCTGGCCAATTCCCCAGGCCAGATTCTGGATTGCAATCGCCATCGAGAATTCCGACCGCAACCATCCAAATTCCTCGGCAATCGGAATCTGAAAAACCCCAAAGCTCGCCCGGATCGCAAAGCCGGTCATCAGAATAACGCTTCCCGCAATTAGAACGGGTGTAAACAGGGGCGCAGCGGATTTCGTCATCGATATTTGTCCTTCCGACATTGTCCGAACGTGATCAAATTGTTATGCCTCGTCAAAGGAATTCTGGCCTGCAGGCAGGCCGGTAGGGCGGGTGGATAAAGTTGACGTTAACGGAAATTTTTCAGGCCCGTGTTAAAAGCGGCGCGTTAAAGGAGGACGCAGCCCAATATGAAGCTCTGAATCTGTTTGAAGATCTCCACAAACAGATCGCCGTGCCGGGGCCGTCAAGGCGCGGATTCAAGGGGCTGTTAAGCCGCAAGAATCCGGCACCCAGCAAGGGCCTCTACCTCTACGGAGGTGTTGGGCGCGGCAAGTCCATGTTGATGGACCTGTTCTATGACGCATCACCGGCGCAAAATAAACGCCGCGTACACTTTCATGCGTTCATGCAGGAAATTCACGAAGGCATGCACAAAGCCCGGCAATCGAAGGTAAGCGACGCGCTGGAGCCGGTCGCGGCGGCTGTCATCAAAACCTCCGAACTGCTGTGCTTTGACGAAATGCAGATCACCGATATCACCGACGCCATGATCGTCGGGCGGCTGTTTGAAAAGCTGTTTGACGCTGGGGTTGTTATTGTAACAACGTCCAACCGGCACCCCGACGACCTTTACAAAGACGGGCTGAACCGGAACCTGTTTCTGCCGTTCATCGCCTTGATCAAGGAGCGGCTGACGGTCTACAATCTTGACAGTGAAACGGATCACCGCCTGAACCGGCTGCAGGCGCACCGGACCTATTTCACGCCGCTTTCCGAAGCCGCTGAAATGGCGATCCAGCGGGTCTGGTCTGACCTAGTCGGCCTGCCGCCCAGGCCGCTGACCCTGACCCATAAACAGCGCGAAATCGTCCTGCCCGCCTATCACGGCGGCGTGGCATTGGCGAGTTTTCACGATCTCTGCGGGCAACCCCTCGGACCGGGTGATTTTCTAATGATCGCACAGAACATCCGCGTGCTGATCCTCAAGGATATCCCGCGGCTGGATCGGACAAACAACAACGAAGCCAAACGCTTTGTGACCCTGATCGATGCGCTCTATGAGGCCCGGGTCAAACTGATCGCCAGTGCCGCGACCGAGCCGGAATTGCTGTATGAAGAAGGCCGCGGCGCGTTTGAATTTGAGCGCACGGCGTCGCGTTTGCGCGAAATGCAAAGCGCAGACTGGGGGAAAGAGTAAGGCACCCCAGTTTCCTGGGATGCCTCCTTTCTAAACGGCTTAATCCGTTAGTTTGACAAGGTCACTCATCAAACCGCTGGTGCCGTTGTGGACCGTCAGCCGGTCAACTTTGCCGGCGATGGTTTCCAGAGCTTCCAGCTCTTTCAGCCGCAGCATGACCGGGTTTTCCGCCATCACTTTCGCGGTGTTCAGCAACGACCGCGTCGCGTTGGTTTCTTCCCGGCGGCGGATGACGTTCGCCTCCGCCTCTTTTTGCGCTGCAACCACACCGTTCAGGATGTCACGCATATCGCCAGGCAGGATCACATCCTTCAGCGAAATGGCGCCAACGTCCAGGCCGATCCGCGCCATTTCTGCGCGAACCTCAGCGGCGGCGGTTTCATCGACACTGACCTTTTCGCTCAGCATTTCATCGAGCGATTTCGCGCCCAGCGTTTTGCGGAAAGCGAATTGCAGCGACCGGTGCAGGGCCTCTTCGAAGTCCTTTACCGAGGTTGCCGCCAGAACCGGGTCCGTCACACAGAATTCCGCGCTCAGGTTCACCCGCAAGCTCACCCGGTCACGGGTCAGGATTTCCTGACCAGCGACCTCATGGCTGCGGACCCGAGTGTCGATCAGCTTGACCGACGTCACGCGACCGGCTTTCCAGAACCAGTGGCTACCGGAGTCCAGCACGCGTTCAAACGCACCGTCAACGAACAGCAGGTTGACCGTGCCTTCCTCGACCCTGATCGCGGTCAGCATTGTGGTTTTACCTGCTTGCAGCAACCGCATCGCAACTGAACGCTGGATGTCGAGCGCACCGGTGATGTCGAATCGCTCCAGCGTCCAGGGCCCGGCATCGCGCCACAGAACCAGGCGGCTGCCGGGGTTCAAAGCGTGATCAACACGGCCCTTGCGCGACACCAGAACAACTTCGGTGTCTTCAGCGCTGACTTCCGTCAGATGCGTCTCGGCAAGTTCAGGGCGAACCCGGAACAGCGACTGATCGAAGCTCGAGGCAAATGCCCCGCTGGTGATGTCGTGCAATTCATACTGTGTGTTCCGGCGCTTGATCCAGTGCATACCGGCACCAAGAATGTCGCGGAACATACCGTTCTTGATCACCAGAACCCGGTGATTTTCGGTTACAGTCAGGCGGGTGAAACCCGCCAGTTTTTCAATCAATTCAATCATCCACATCATCTTTCTCCGTTTCAGTTCATCGCATCTGCGACAGTCTCCTTTGCTTGGCCACGGCGGGATTGCCTTGGCTTGTGGTGGGTGCCGGAACCAGCCTGCCGTTTCGGTTGGCGGATGGCCGGGCAGTGGCCTCAGGGCTCGCGCCGGTGCGGAAATGGTGATCGAAACCCCCAGATCGTTCCCGGCCAAGGCCGTCGGCATGTCCAGCGCATCGGCCGTCCGAAAGGACAGGTCCTGCGCCTTTGGGTGCTCTTTCCCCGAAGAGATTTTACACCCGCCGGCACCGGTCCTGCGACCAGCCCCGGCACCCTAGGTTTGTGCTTGCGCACGACGGGACTCGAACCCGTTCGCCTTACGGCTTACCGTTTGAAGGGAGGATTCGAACCTCCTACACACGAAGTGACAGTTCGTTGCTCTACCAGGATGAGCTACATCAACTTGGAGGACTTGCCGGGGATCGAACCCGGATTAAGGACCTTTCCTCAAACCCAACCCGCAAATACAGTCTGGCTCCGGCATACGCGAACGGCAGGGCCGGGCGCACCGAAAGTGGCTTCAAGAACACTAATCGTAAGAGTCCATTCCACAACTGCGGGAGGTGGTCTTTAGGTCAAGCCATTGATTCGGATCAACCCCCCAATTTGAGGCCCGTCCAATTGTGAAGAACGTTGCAATGCTGCAATAGGGTGTGATGCTGCATCGCAACATCAATTCCCGGCAGTACTTGCGCCCCGCCTGACCTTCTCTTTTAGCAATGCCAGCAGGGATTTATCGGCCTTACCGTTCGGCGAAATCCCGTGTTTGATCTGAAACGCGCTGATCGCATCAATTGTCTTCGGGCCGATAATCCCGTCCGGGTCACCGATGTCGTACCCCGCTTTCAGCAACAGTTCCTGCACCTTGATCTTGGCGTCCAGTTTCAGCGCTCCCGGGCCGCGCGGCCATTCGCGCTTGAACTCGCCACCACCCTTGATCTTGTCCCCAAGATGCCCCACAGCCATCGCATAGGAATTGGCGTTGTTGTATCGCTTGATGACGAAGAAGTTCTTGTAGACCGCAAAGGCCGGGCCGTCCGCACCTGCAGGCAGAAAAATGGCTGCCTCACCATGATTTGGCACCTTGCCACCCTTAACAGTACGCACGCCCAACTCAGACCAACGGCTGCCGGTTGCTTTGATTTTCAGGCTGGCGTTGCCGTAATTGAATCCTTTGGGCAATTTCACTTCAACCCCCCAGGGTTGCCCGCGTGTCCAGCCAAACCGTTTCAGGTAATTCGCCGTTGATGCCAGTGCGTCTGCCGGGTTTTTTTCATCCCAGACATCGCGTTTGCCGTCGCCGGTGAAATCCTGGGCATAGGCCTGATAGCTCGTCGGAATGAACTGCGTATGCCCCATTGCCCCGGCCCAGCTGCCCATCATCCGGTTGGGCTTAATGTCGCCGCGTTGAATGATTTTCAGCGCTGTCAGCAGCTGCTGTTCGCCAAACTTCCTCCGACGCCCCTCATAGGCCAGCGTCGCCAGCGCTTCGATAATATTGATGTCACCCATGTTGGTACCATAGGACGATTCCAGCCCCCAGATCGCCACCACAACTTCGGCATCAACATTGTAGGTCTTCTCGATCCTGCGCAGTTTGTTCTTGTGTTTCTTCAGGGAAGCCTTGCCGTTTTTCACCCGCTTGGGAGATGTGGCCGTGTCCAGATAATCCCAAATCTGCCGGGAAAACTCTGCCTGCTTTCGGTCCAGCGCCATCACCCGCTGATTCAGTGTTACTCCACGAAATGCCCGGTCAAAGGTGCGCTGAGAAATGCCGTTGGTTAGCGCCTTATTTCGGAAACTCTTTACCCAGGCCTGAAACCCGGCCTCGGTCTGCGCAACGCGGAGGTAACCGGTCTGCTCGGACACTGTTTCTGTCCCTTGAAATGCGCCAGTTGCAGCTGCCTGTGTTCCAATAGCCAGGGCCAGCAATACTTGTAAAACGCTGCGTTTCATACCGCACTCCTGCTCAATCACACTGTACTTTTTTTGGCATAATAGCTGGATTTGAACCACGCCAAAAGAGGCAAACATCAACCTTGTTGTGATGCGCGGCTGGCCGCCGTGCCCGGGGTACCCTGATTGATCTGGGCAAGACAGTCCCGCAGCAGGGAGATCCGGTGCGGACGGAACGATTCAGTAAGCATTTCCAACTTGCTTATCCGGTCCATTCGGAACACCCGGAAGTCTTGACGCATCTGACACTTTGCCAGCAGCACCAAAGTCTGGTCCATGAATACAATCGACAGAGGCCAGATTTTCCGCTCGGTAACATTCTGGACCACGTCACCATAGGTAATTTGCAGCGCCCATTCCTCCCGAGCTGCCAGACGAACCTGCGCGACATCCACCGAAATCTTGGGGCGTTCATGAAACCGCTTGGCGTGCAACACGGAATTCTGGATTTGCATTCGCATCCTATCCGGCAGGCAGGCGGTTACCTTTGACAACACATTCTCAGCGGCGTTCGCCAGCACCGGGTCGCCAACCTCTCGCACCTCCCGCAGGCCTAGAACCAGTGCCTCCATTTCATCGGCATTGAACATCATTGGCGGCAGGGCAGGGTCCTCTACCAAAGTGTAGCCATACCCGGCAGCACCATCGATGATTGCCCCAGTGACCCTGAGACTGTCGATGTCGCGATAGATTGATCGTTTTGAAATATGCAGCTCTTCAGCAAGTCGCCCGGCCTTCACTGGTGCAGGCAGGGTGCGCAGAAGTTGCATGAGTTGCAGCAGTCGGTCAGATCTGGCCATAATGAGATAATACTTACACTTGCTGACAGTTTTTGTCAGTAGGGTATTGCTACTTGATTGGCCAACAAACCCAGAAAGGCCAACCCATGCTCACACTCAGAATCTACCCGCCGGCTTTTGGCGAAATCACCGGCAGCCCTTTTTCAACCAAAGCGCTTTGCCTTCTCAATCGTTCAGGGCTGAAGTTCCGCACCGAAGTAACGCCCGACCCACGTAAGCAACCCAAGCAGAAGTTCCCCGTGTTGGTGGATGATGGCAAAATTGTTCCGGACAGCGACCAGATACGGGACCATATAGAGGAAAAATATGCGTTCGATTTTGATGAAGGTCTGAGTGCCGAACAACGGGCAGTTTCCCGCGCGGTCATCAGAATGACGGAGGAAAACATTTACTTTGCCATCGTCAGCAACCGTTGGCAGCAGGATGAAAATTGGCCGCTGACCCGGCAGGAATTCTTTGGCGGAATGCCGGGAATTCTACGCAATTTCATTTCCGGAAAAATCCGCAAGAACGTCGTTGCTGCGTTGTTCGGGCAGGGCATGGGGCGGCATTCTCTTGCCGAGCAGGTTGAACGGGTGCGGCACGATATTGATGCTATTGAGGCCTTGCTTGGCGATAAACCGTTCCTGTTCGGCGAAAACCCAACCGCGGGGGATGCATCTGTTGTGCCGATGCTTCGTGCCATGGCATTCTACCCCCAAAAAAGTGCGTTGAGTGATCTGGTTTTGGGCCGTCCAAAACTGATGGCTTATCTGGAGCGTGGAAAACAGGAAATGTACCCGGTATGAATCCAGCATGAATAGTGAGATTGAAAACAGGCAGGTTCGCGCGGTCTTTGACCAGCTCACGCCGGATGTCCGGCGGGGGCTGATGAGACTGCGTGACCTGATTTTTGAGGTTGCAGCCGGGTTAGATGATGTTGATCCGATATCGGAGGAATTGCGTTGGGGCCAGCCGTCATACCTGACCAAAACCGGGTCCACGCTGCGCCTTGGTGCATCTAAGCAGGGCGGCTTTGCCCTGTTTGCTCATTGCCAGACAACCATTATCCATGATTTCGCTCAGACGTTCCCAAAGGATTTCTGCATCGAGGGCAACCGGGCAGTGCGTTTTTCCGATGAATCAGAGATTGATGCTGACAAGTTGCGTCTTCTGATACGCCACGCCCTGACCTACAAACTCAAACACTCAGCGTCGTGATTTCTTCCTGCGCGACTTCACCAGCTTACGCCCCTTGGAAAAGGACTTCCTGCCGCGGTCCGATGTTGGCATCGGCTTGCCGCCGACTTCCAGCAATTCCAGCAACAACCCACCGGTGATCGGTGCGGCTTCGGCCAGCCGAACTGTGGCGGGCATTCCCACTGATATCACGCGCCCCGATTTGTCGCCTGTCAAACTGTTGGACTCACGCGAATACACCCAGTATTCGCGCCCCAGCGAGGATAGCGGGATCATGCCATCCGCCCCGGTTTCATCAAGTTTCACAAACAAACCAAACCGGGCAATTCCGGACACCCGACCGCTGAATTCGTTGCCGACGCGCTCTGACAGGTAAGCGGCCAGATAGCGGTCGGTTGTATCCCGTTCCGCCAGCATCGAGCGCCGCTCCGTTTGAGAAATCCAGTCTCCGGTATCCGCCAGGGCCTCAATATCCTCAGGCGTCAGCCCGTCATCGCCCCAGCCGTGCGCCGATACCAAAGCGCGGTGCACAATCAGATCTGAATAGCGCCGGATGGGTGAGGTGAAATGCGCGTAACGTTTCAGGTTCAACCCGAAATGACCGAAATTCTCAGGTGCATAATACGCTTGCGTCATCGAGCGCAGCACCGTCATATTGATGACTTCGCTGTCTTCTGTCCCTGCCGCAGCATCCAACAGTTTGTTCAAGTGCAGGGTTTTCAGAACCTGCCCTTTGGCCAGCGTTAGCCCTGCCGCCTGAGCGGTTTCTCGCAGTGAGTCCAGTTTTTCCGGTGATGGTTCTTCATGCACCCGGTACAAAAGGCGTTGTTTCTTCGCCTCCAACGTCTCGGCCGCGCAGACATTGGCCGTGACCATAAACTCCTCAACCAGCTTGTGGGCATCAAACCGGTCCCGAAACGCCACGGACAATACTTCGCCTTGTTCTGACAAAATGATTTTCCGCTCAGGCAAATCCAGGTTCAGCGGTTGTCGCTCGTTCCTCGCCTTCACAGCGCAGGCATAGGCGGCAAAGAGATCGGCAATCGGTTTGGCCAGCGGTTCGGTCATCTCGTCATAGGTGCCGTCCGCCGCTGCCTGGGCCTGTTCGTAAGACAGCGAAGCGGGCGAGCGCATCATCGCGCGGTGAAATTCGTGGCTGAGTTTCTTCCCTGCTGAATTCAATGCGATCCGCACGGCGACGCAAGGCCGGTCAACGCCCTCATGCAGCGAACACAGATCACCGGACAGGGCGTCAGGCAACATCGGCGCGACCCGGTCCGGAAAGTAGCTCGAGTTGCCCCGCTTCTTGGCTTCCCGGTCCAACTCGTTGCCGGGGCGCACGTAATGCGCCACATCAGCGATGGCGACCCAGACGATGAACCCGCCATCGTTCTTCGGATCATCATCGGGCACCGCGCAGATCGCGTCGTCATGGTCACGCGCGTCGGATGGATCGATCGTGAATAAGGGCAGGTCGCGCAGATCCCTACGTTCGCCAAGCGCCACAGGCTTGGCCTTCTCGGCTTCGGCAATGACCTCATCTGGAAAGTGGTCGGGAATCCCGTGCTCGACAATGGCGATCAGCGACACCGATTTCGGTGCCATCGGATCGCCCAGCCGCTCGACAATTCGAACCCGACCCAGACCAACCGAGGAAGACCGCGAAATATTCGTAGCCTCTACCAGTTCGCCATCCTTTGCGCCGTTAGCCTCGCCGCCCGGTACGATGAACTCTCGGCTCGCCTTTTTGTCTATCGGCACCAGGCGGCCACCTTCTGATCCGACCCGGTAAATTCCCAGAATATGCCGCGGCCCGGTTCCGATGCGCCTGATCAGATGCGCTTGGTATTTAAAATCGGGATCGGCGGACGGCGACAGCCTCGCCAATATCCGGTCACCTTCTTTCAAAGCCACATCACGCTTTGACGAAACATACGTGATTTGCGGAGCAGGACTATCGGAATCCCATTCCATCGGGCTCGCCGTCAGGTCGCCGTCAGGGGTGGGCTTGTTGACCAAAAGCACCGAAACTGGCGGCAGTTCATCGGGCCCGCGATAGGTCTTGCGCCGCTTTTCCAGGTGCCCTTCGTCAGTCAGCTGTTTCAGGATGCGTTTCAGCTCGATCCGATCCGACCCTTTGATGCCAAAGGCCCGCGCCACATCGCGTTTTGAGGATTTAGAGGGGTTGTCCCGGATCCAATCCAGAACCTGCTCTTTGCTTGGGAGTTGTTTCATGGAGGATGCCTAGCATGGGGTGTGTGTCGCGTCATTTCAAATCCTGTTCGAAAGGCCTCAAGGTAGAACGGGTTCAGGTAGATATTGACAATGGCATTGTCAATATGACATTGTTATTGTCATGGCTCATGCAGAACATCTATACCAGGTAATCTGGCTTTCCCGGCCACTAATGCAACGCGCTGAAGCTCTTGTAGAAAAGAGCCTCAGAAACACCGGCCTGACTGTCCGAATGAGAGCAGTTCTGGAGGTTCTACTTGTTCAGGGATGTGCATCCGTTCCCGAAATCGCGCTACGCCTGCACATTCAACGGCAATACGT
>JAAEUI010000512.1 GCA_024227475.1 Paracoccaceae bacterium
CGATTTTGATCGGGCTTTTGCCAGCCTCGACAAGATCAAGGATTCCATTGATATCTGGTGGACCGGCGGAGCGCAGACTTCGCAACTGCTGAGTTCCGGCGAAGTTGACATGCTGCCGACCTGGAATGGCCGCGCGCAGGTTGCCGTTGATGATGGTGTCCCGGTCGAGCTGGTGTGGAATGGCGCGCTATATACCTATGAGGGATGGACAATCCTCAAAGGCACACCGAATGTCGATCTGATGCGTGAGTTCATCGAATTCTGCGCCCAGGGCAAACAGCAAGCGCTTTACACGCCGCATGTCGCCTATGGGCCAACCAACCCCAATGCGTTCGATTATGTCTATGCCGAACGGGCCAAGGTACTGCCCACCAATCCGGCCTATCTGCCTAATATGGTTCCAGTGGACACTGATTTTTGGGGCAAGCACAAGGACGAGGCCGCCGAACGGTTTGAAGCCTGGCTGCTTTCTTAAAGCCAGCCTCACGACCACAGGCGGGGGCCTCCCTCTCCGCCTGTGACGAGCCAACAGATGGCGCGGCTTCAGGCCGAGCGTCATTTTTTTGACCATTTATTTCTAACCCGGGGGACTCCCATGTCTGACGACAATCTCAAACTGAAAATCAGCGCTTTGCGAAAAACCTATGGGCCCGTTGTGGCGCTGGATTCAGTTGATCTGGACGTACGTGAGGGTGAATTCCTGACGCTGCTTGGTCCGTCCGGTTCAGGCAAGAGCACGCTGCTCTGGGGAGTTGCGGGCCTGAATGATCCCGACAGCGGGCAAATCTGGATCGACGGGCACGAAGCCACCCACCTGCCTCCGTTTCAGCGCGAGATCGGCATGGTATTCCAGAACTACGCCCTGTTTCCCCATATGACCATCGGTCAGAACATCGGTTTTCCGCTGGAGATGCGCAAAATGAACCGCAGTGACCGCGAAAAGGCGGTGATGCGGGTGCTTGACATGGTCAAGCTGGGCCATGTGGCGGATCGCTATCCGCGCGAACTTTCTGGTGGTCAGCAACAACGTATCGCGCTGGCGCGTTCCTTTGTCTATGAGCCGTCGATCATCCTTATGGATGAACCGCTGGGTGCGCTCGACAAAAAGCTGCGCGACCATCTGCAACTTGAGATCAAACATCTGCACGAGCAGCTCGGTGTGACAATCTTGTATGTTACCCATGATCAGGAAGAGGCAATGGTCATGTCCGATCGCATCTGCCTGATGAACAACGCCGGGATTGAACAAATCGGCACGCCTGAAGATCTTTATTTCCGCCCCGAAACGGTTTTTGCAGCGGATTTCCTGGGCGAATCCAATCTGGTCGATGGGATCGTGCGAGAAACCAATATGAAATGCACATCGGTTGAGATCGGCGCTACCACCACTATACAAGCGCTTCCCAACCCCAACTTGGGTGCCGGTGAAAAGGTCAAGCTGATGACCCGACCGGAAGCTGTTGAAGTGCTTGGCAAGGGCGAGAGTCGGGTCAACGAGATCACCGGCACGCTGCGCGAAGTTATCGTAGGCGGTGGCGCGACCAAACTATTTGTCGAATTGCAGAGTGGGGCCACCATGCGGCTGACGCAACTGACGCGCAGCGCGACCGAACGGCTGAGCCCTGGTGCCGAGATCAGGCTCGGCTGGGAGCAACACGCTGGTGTCGTTCTCGCGCATGCCGAGTTGGAGAGCGAGCTATGAGCCTTGCAGAAACACGTGGTTCACGCGCACCTTCTCTACTGACGCGACTACTTAAACGATACGGGCGGATATTTCCGGCATTCCTGTTTCTCGGAATATTTTTTATCCTGCCGGTTTCGCTGCTGTTGGGGCTCAGTTTCCTTAGCCCCGACGGAGAGCTGTCGCTGCAGCATTATCAGCGCCTCTGGGACAAGCCGGTATATATGAAGGTGCTGGGGATCACCCTGAAAACCGCCGCTTGGACCACGGTGTTCTGCATACTAGGCGGCTATCCGATTGCTTTTCTGCTGGCCACGGTTGCTAAAACCACCCGGGCGCGGTTGACCATATTGGTGTTGATGCCGTTCTGGACCAGCTTTTTGGTACGCACATTCGCCTGGATCGTGCTGTTGGGGCGCAAGGGGGCGATCAATAATTTCCTGATGGATATCGGGATAATCGACCAGCCGATCAAGATGATCTTCAACTTCACCGGCGTGATGATCGGCATGAGCCACGCGCTGATGCCGCTGGCGGTGCTGACCATGCTGTCAGTGATGGAGGGGATAGACAAAAACCTGTCCAAGGCCGGGTCGACCATGGGCGCGCGCGGTGGCCAGACCTTCTGGCGGATTTATTTCCCCTTGTCGGTTCCGGGCATCGCCGCCGGCGGGATGCTGGTGTTCATCACCTCGCTGGGCTTCTTTATCACCCCGGCGCTGCTGGGCGGTGCACGCGACACAATGATCGTGCAGACCATCATCTTCCAGA
>JAAEUI010000513.1 GCA_024227475.1 Paracoccaceae bacterium
AATCGACGGCATCACGAATCCCTGCACCACTCAAGGTCCTCCCTGCATGTATCTTATCGAGGACCTTACCAAGCATGTCATGAACCGCTTGGCGAGCCTGGTGGGCAGGTTTCAGTTCTTGCTCAACCGGATGGGCGTTTCGGTAAGGGCTGTGACTCGATGTTCAAGTTTTTCGAGCTTGACAAGTTGGGCAAGATCTGAGGGCAGCTGAGTCAGCCGAACGCCCTCCGGTTTCGGCGCTTGCTGAAACCGTCAAGGGGCGAGCGACTGGCCAGCTACCGGCACTTATTGTAGCGCAGTAGTGGACAAGAGCGAGAAAGAGTTGATAATACAGCGCCCTTGAGTCACCGTCGGACGCTGTGGAACCGCCCATGTTGATCAGTGAGCCCTTACCGTTTGTGAAAGAGTTTATTGACGCGCTCAATGCCGCCCTCAAAGCGCATCGGCCTGTGGGTGGGGGGCTGAGCCTGGGGCAACGCAGCTGGTTGGGGTTTTGTCTGATGGGCATTGTGATCACGAACTCGGTGTGTTGGGCGCGGTTTGAGCGGGCCGGTCTCGGGCGGTATTCGCTGGCGGCGTTGTCGTGGATGTTTCGCCACTCGAAACTGCCGTGGGAACGGCTGCTGGAGCACAGCGTGCAGGTCATCCTAAAGCGCTATGAGATCATCGAGGGGTGTCTGTGCCTGGATGATTCGGATAAGCGACGCTCGAAGCTCACCCAGAAGATTGCCCATGTGCACAAACTCAAGGATAAAGCCAGCGGCGGCTTTATCATGGGGCAAAGTCTGATCTTCTTGCTGCTGATCACGCCCAAGGTGACGATTCCGGTGGGATTTGTCTTTTACATGCCCGATCCGGCTCTGACGGCCTGGAATAAGGAGGATAAACGGCTCAAGCAGGCTGGGGTCCTGGCCAAAGAGCGCCCCCCGAAGCCGGCGCAGAATGCGAATTATCCCACCAAGCAGGCGCTGGCCTTAGGGCTGTTGAAGCACTTTCGCGACGTGCATCCGGCGATCCGGGTCAAGTGTGTGCTGGCCGATGCGCTCTATGGTACCGGCAGATTCCTTAACAAAGCGTCGAGCCTCTTTGGCGGGGTGCAGATCATCAGCCAGTTGCGCAACAATCAAAACCTTCGCTTTCGCGGCAAGAAGTATGGCGTTGAACAGTATTTCACGACATTCCCGGGCGTCACCCAAACGATCCGCCTGCGCGGCGGCGAGCCGGTGACCGTCACCGTGGCCAGCGCCCGGTTGCCGGTGTGCGCCCATCAGGGGAAAAAACGCTTTGTGATCGCCTTGAAATACGAGGGCGAAGACGACTATCGCTATCTGGTGGCCACGAATCTGACCTGGCGCACCCTGGATATCGTGCAAGCATACACGTTCCGGTGGTTAATCGAGGTTTTCTTTGCGGACTGGAAGGCGCATGAAGGCTGGGGCGCATTGACCAAGCAGCCGGGCGAGGAGGGATCAAGCCGAAGCCTGATCCTGAGCCTGCTGGTGGATCATTGCCTCTTGCTTCATCCCGACCAACTGGCCCAGATCGAAAACCAACGACCCGCGTCTACCGTGGGTAGCCTGAGCAACCGCGTGAAGGTGGACAGCCTGTTAACGATTATCCGGGAGCTGGTCACAGCCGACAATCCGGCTGAACAGTTCCAGCGCTTGGCACAACAGCTCGAAGAGCAGTTTCCACTGAATCCTTCCGGCAAACATATGGTCGACCGCGATATGGGACGGCTGGAACCGACACCATCGCTGAAATATAAGGCCTTCGCATAGTCGCTCTCCTCCAACACCGCTAAGCGAGAATTGTCAAGCGAAAAAAACTTGATGATCGAGTTTCAGCATCATCCATCGCGAAAATTTGGAAAAAGATGCCAATAACACATTGGAAGATGAAGCTCAATATTTCCCTGCGTTATATGTTGATTTTGATGATAAAGAGCTGATTTCATATTTCCCAGAGCCTTTCCCTTTTGAAAAATACATACCACCAGAGTGGACCAGCAGCTATGCAGAATTTTTTGATAAAGTCCCTTCTGCATTGCAGTACTGGAAAATTGGCGAACGTAATTTTCTGGACGCTATAAGTTA
>JAAEUI010000514.1 GCA_024227475.1 Paracoccaceae bacterium
AAGGTTCGAACCCGAAGGATTTCAGGACAGCTATATTTCCTTTGTCAAAAAGGTAACCGACAAACCCGTCGTCGGGGTTGGACGTTATACCTCGCCCGACGCAATGGTGACGCTGGCAAAAAAAAGTGTGCTTGACCTGATTGGTGCAGCACGGCCATCCATAGCTGATCCTTTTCTTCCCAAAAAGATCGAAGAAGGCCGCATCGAGGACATTCGCGAATGTATCGGTTGCAACATGTGCGTCACCGGCGATTTCCTTGCAACACCTATGCGCTGCACACAAAATCCGACAATGAGCGAGGAATGGCGCCGGGGCTGGCATCCAGAGATCATTGCGCCCCGCAAATCCGATGACAGCATCCTGATAGTCGGCGCTGGGCCCGCGGGCCTTGAGGCCGCACGTGCTCTGGGTCAACGTGGCCACAACGTAACCCTGGCCGAAGCCGGAACCGAAACCGGTGGTCGGGTCGCAATCGAAAGCCGTCTTCCGGGCCTGTCCCAATGGCGGCGCGTTGCCGATTATCGCACATACCAGATCAGTCAGATGACAAACGTCGACCTGTTCTTCGACAGTCGCCTTGATGCACCCGATGTGTCCGAATTCGGTGCCGATCACGTGGTAATAGCCACCGGGTCGAAATGGGCGAGACACGGGATCGGGCGGCACAATCATGTTGCGATCCCCGTTGCCGGGGGCGCAGTTGTCTTGACACCAGATGAAATCATGGCCGGAACAATTCCCAGAGGGCCAGTCGTCGTGTTTGACGACGATCACTACTACATGGGCGGACTCATGGCCGAAAAACTTCGGCTTGAGGGGTTGGATGTTGTCTATGTCACCCCGGTTGCAGACGTATCCCACTGGACCCACAACACAATGGAACAGGGTCGTATTCAAACCCGGTTGATGGAATTGGGCGTGGGAATCGTGCCGCTGCACAACCTCACTAAAATCCAGACAGATCATGCCGAATTGGCTTGCGTTTATACCGATCAGAAAAAAACTCTGGCGTGCAGCGCCACGGTGATGGTGACTATGCGCGACGCCCAGGACTCGCTTTTCCAGGCGCTCGCTAACAGCGGAGAGAAGGATTTCAAATCCATCACCCGCATCGGTGATTGCCTTGCGCCCGGGACCATCGCTGCGGCCGTCTTCTCAGGCCACCGTTTTGCCCGGGAACTGGGCGAGCCCAAGTCCGAAGGCGTGCCGTTCCGCCGCGAACTGCCAGCACTTGCCACAGACTGAAAAAACACCGGAGTCCACGATGGCCCGCGATCCCCGATATGACGTCCTTTTCGAACCTGTAGAAATCGGCCCGGTCACGGCTCCCAACAGGTTTTACCAGGTTCCCCACTGTACCGGCATGGGCTGGCTACGCCCCCGGATGCTGGCCGAGATGCGCGGTGTGAAAGCCGAGGGCGGATGGGGTGTTGTCTGCACCGAATACAACTCGATCCACCCGAGTTCGGACGACAACCCGCACCCCGCTGCATCCCTTTGGGACGCGAGCGACATCCGCGCGCACAGGCTGATGACGGAAAAGGTGCATGCACACGGGGCGCTGGCAGGGGCCGAGCTTTGGTACGGCGGTATCCGGACATCGAACATGTTGACACGAGAAACCGCGATGGATCTTGACAGCTACCCGAACGCGGTAGGCCATCCCTTTCAGACACGCGCGATGGACAAGACCGACATCAAAACGTATCGCCATTGGCACCGAAAGGCCGCTTTGCGGGCGCGTGAAGCGGGGTTTGATATTGTTTACATCTATGCCACGCACG
>JAAEUI010000515.1 GCA_024227475.1 Paracoccaceae bacterium
CCGGCGATTACCGCTTCAGAAGCCGTGCCGCCGCATAATTTTATTACCAGATCAGTTGCGTGATCCAGTCCCGGCTGCATGAACAGGGGATCTACACCTCGTTCAAAACGGTAGCGGGCATCGGTGATGATTGATAAATCACGTCCGGTGCGGGCAACATTCAAGGGTTCCCAGAGGGCTGATTCAACCAACACATTAACCGTATCATCCGAACAGCCTGAAGCTTCCCCGCCAATTACGCCGGCGAGTGATTCAACGCCGTCATCATCCGAGATAACGCAATTTTCCGGGTTGAGCTTGTAGGTCTTTCCATCAAGCGCGGTCACTTGTTCGCCCGATCTGGCGCGGCGCACAACCAGGTCACCCGCAACCTTGTCCGCATCAAACACGTGCAGAGGCCGGCCAAGATCAAACGTCACATAATTGGTGATATCGACAAGCGCTGAAATGGGCCTGAGGCCAATGGCGAGCAAACGCTGTTGCATCCATTTGGGGGAGGGCTGGTTTTTTACCCCCC
>JAAEUI010000516.1 GCA_024227475.1 Paracoccaceae bacterium
CCGGGTCAGGGCTCAATCAGCCGGTTTTGCATAGCAAAACGTGACAGCTCGGCGTTGTTTCGCAAATCCAGCTTCTTTAGCAACCGCGATCGATAAGTATCCACGGTTTTTATACTAATGCTGTAGGCGCTGGCAATTTCACGGTTGGTGTGGCCCATGGCCAGGCGACGCAAAACCTGAAGCTCACGCATGGACAGAGAATCCAAGGGGGATTGTTCGCCGGTACCTTTGGCAATCCGCAGTGCCAGGGTTTCCGCTGCGTCATCGGTCAGGTAGCGGCTGCCTGCATGTATTTTACGGATGGCCTTCAAAAGCTGTTCCGGAGCCGATTGTTTGGTCATGTAGCCCATGGCACCGGCTTGGATCGCCCGAACGACATATTGGCCTTCCTCATGCATGGTCAGGATAAGGATCGGCAAATCGGGGCAATGTCCACGCAATCGGCTGACAACCTCCAGACCATCCAGGCCCGGCATGGAGATGTCGATGACGGCAACATCCGGCGCTGTTTCTCGCACCAACCGGATGGCTTCTCTACCGTCGGCCGCTTCTGCGATGACCTCCATATCACCGCTTTCTTCAACGATGCGGCGAAGACCGGCCCGGACAATACTATGGTCATCTGCCAAAAGGACTTTGATCAAATTGAATCTCCCCGGTTTCGTTTTCAAAAGTCAAAATGTTGTACGGTA
>JAAEUI010000517.1 GCA_024227475.1 Paracoccaceae bacterium
ACTGACCTCGGTTTCTATGAGAGAACCCCTGGTCGTGACTTGCCCATCATGCAGTTGAACGGCTACGGCAAACCGCCGACGGCATACACCAAGGGACTGCGCTTCGGCAGCTTCCTCCAGGAGCGGGTAATTATCGAAGAGGAGATGGAGAACGTCTTCGCCGGCAAGAAGACCGCCAAGCAGGCACTCGACGATGCGGTAAAACGCGCCAATGTCCTTCTGCGCAAGTTCGAGAAGGCCAACAAGTAACAACTTAACTACCGTTCAATGCGAACGGCTGAGGGACCGTGCCCGCCGGCGCGGCCCCTCAGATTTTCTTTCCCGAGGTTTTTGCCATGGAAAAGCGAGTTGTTTTCGGGCACCCGGTCCTTCCCTACCTTCTGGTGGCACCGCAGATTGCAGTGACGCTGATCTTTTTCATATGGCCTGCGTCCCAGGCCCTGTTTCAGTCGGTATTGCGGCAGGATCCGTTCGGTATGCGTACCGAGTTTGTGTGGCTCGAAAATTTCATTGAAATTTTCTCCGATCCCGCCTACCTGGATTCGATGAAGGTGACGGCTGTGTTCAGCTTCTGTGTGGCGGTATTGGC
>JAAEUI010000518.1 GCA_024227475.1 Paracoccaceae bacterium
AGCAACCCGCCAAGCGCCGCCGTTGTGGCGTAGGCAACGCTCAGCAGCGAGGTGAATTCATAGGCCAGCTTGTCAAACTTGTCGTCCTCGTTCTTCCAGCCCACGACCTCGATGATCACCGCAAACAGCGGCACCCCGAGAACAAACGCCCCAAAAAACAGGTGCATTTGCGCCAAAAACCAGACCAGCCTGCGGCTGTCGAGCCCGAGGAACTGGCGGTACACGTTTTCATCCTGAGCCGCCGCCGGGGATGCCGCCAAGATCAGCCCAAGCAATAAAAGGGGCAAAGTTTTGACCCACCTCTCCCGTATCAGTGCTGATCCTGTGTGCATTGCTTCAATCCTGTCTTTACGGGGTGTTATTCAGCATCCGAAAATGTGAAGTTGGCCTCAGCCGCTCCACCCGAGGCAACCGAGATTTCCACCTCTTTCAGCCCATAGCGTGGGTGCCAGGCAACCAGCGTGTAATCACCCGCCGGGATGCCATCGATGGCAAAGGAACCATCTTCGCCAACCACAACGGCGTATGGATGGGTCGGGGCCATCATGAAACCAAACATAAAGTTGTGAGCCTCGCAGTTGATGCCGATATAGGACGACCGGCGCGGCTGGATCTTGTCAGAGATGTCACCCGGATCTGGCTGGCCGAAATTGAACAGGGTCTTTTTGACAACCCGGCCCTTTTCGACGCCAATCAGTTCGCGTGCGTTGATGTTGTGCAAAACACCTTCGTCAGAGTTGCGGATGATGATCGGGCCGGGGCGGACAACCTGCGCCCAGGGCCGGAACCGGCAGCCTTTCTGATCAACAAGGTATTCACCGAATTCCGGTTTTTCCCAGGCCTTGCCTTCCTTGATCTTCTCGATAAACACAAATGCCCCGCGAAGGGCACCGTCCTGAACGTCAACCCAGACCACCTCGCGCTCGCCGTCGCCGCATACATCGTTGTTTTTGGTAATTAAAATATTCTCGACCGCGTCTTCCGGCAGATCACCTTCAAAGCTGACCTTGCCGCTGACACTGCCACCATCAGTAACCTCGGTTTCTTCATATTTCGCGCGTTTGGCAGCTTCGACGGGCAATGAGAGTGCCAGCACTGCCAGCGACGCTATCGCCAGTCCGAAATATGATTGTTTGTTTCGTGATATTGTCATTATATTTCCCCTTTTGTGCATTTTGTTCTGATCTCACTCCTCAGTGTTGCCAGACCTCCGTTTGTTTCTGATTCAACTCTTCCAGAGCCCCAATAACGACCGACCAGACGCGTTTTTGTTCGGGATCATCGAGAATTCGTAAAAATGTCGCGCTGGCCTGGGTAGCATCCAGGTTGCGTAATAATCGGGCAGTCTGCCGCCCGTGATAGCCCTCAAACGACAAAGCGAAATCGACCAGCCGCGGGATAGTCCCCTTTTCCCCGCTTTGGGCGATTGCTTCGGCAGCACTCATCCGTACAGCGGGATCGGGATCCTGCAGGAGTTCGTGGATTTCGGTACCAACGATTTGCCTCCGGCACAGCGCCTTGACGGCTTCACTTCTGACAAAACTGTCTGAGTTGCCGAGCAATTCACGCAACCGCTGTGTGGCCTGCTCGTCATCGCAAGCCGCCAATGCCCGGACCAACAACACTTTCAGGTCGCGGTCTTCGGAGCTCAGGCCGTCAAGCAGTTTTTGCGATATGTCTTGGGAAAGTTGACCCGTTCTGGCGCCGATCCGGGCCAGTGAATCCGCGGCAGCCAATCGCGTATCCCGGTCTTCCAGTTCCAGTGCATCCGCCAGCGCCGAAGCCAGATCATCGCCGCTCAGATCCCCCAAAACCCGCGCCGCGTAGCGCCGGATATCCTGATGTCTGACGACATCTTGCGAAATGGCGATTTTCTTTTTTCCAACGACGCTTCTCGCCAGTGCCAGGCGTTCCATATCGTTGTCTGTCAATTCAACGCCCGCTTCTGGTAATCCGGCTGCTGAACCAACCCCCGGCGCATCGCTCAGGATCGAATCCAATGTTGACGTCGCGATTGTCTCGACCGCATCTTCACTGTGTTCGCTCTCGTCCCCGTCTGGCTCAGTTTCTGCATCGGCAGAATCCACAGCGGCCATTTCATCAACTTCTAATTCTTCGGGGTCATGGGCCCCGCCCAAAGCGTCCAGCAGAGCGGTTCTGGCAATATCGGACCCCTGCCCGTCGCCTCCCGCCAATTTTGCCAGCGCAGTCATGGTTTCCAACCGGATCTGCCGGTTGTCATCGTTTATCGTGTCCACCAGTGATTGAACAACCTGTTTGCCACCTTTGGCAGTCAAACCCCTGAGCGCCGCGCGCCGGACCTTTGCTGAACGTTGGGCATCTCCAAACTGTGTAATGAGCTGTTCGAAGGCCGCATCCGGCGCAATGGCTGAAAGTGTGCTGGCAGCCGCAGCGGCCACTTCGGCTGCACTGCTGTCCAGCACCAGCAGCAGCCGATCTATCAGTTGCTCCTGCAGATCAAACTCCTCGACTCCGGCAAAAGCCAAAATCGAAGCGGTCCGCACTTTCGGGCTGAGGTCATCAAGTAAACGATACAAGGTTTCGGAATGGAATCGCCCAATCAGTAGCGCCGCCTCGGCACGGACCCCAGGGTCGGCATCGCTCAGCGAACCAGCCAGCGCCGGGTCCCGTGGATCACATCCACTTCGGGCCTTCAACGCGGCAAGGCGCACCTCCTCTGACGGGTCAATCAACGCTTTGGCAAAAGCCTCAGGTGCCCCGTTTCCTTCAATAGTTGCCAATACTGAGGCGGCTCGCCTGCGCAAACGTACATCGTTGAGCTCCAGGTAGCCCGCAAGTGCATCAATCCCGTCCGGGCCCATTCTTGCCAGCGCCCGGAATGCAACCTCTGCCATATCCTGACTGTTTTCGTCCTGCAGAGCAGAGACGATGTCAGGAACTGCTTCGGCGACGCCAAGTTCGGCCAGTGCTTTTACTGCCGCAATCTGCACGTCCACCCAATCGTCCCAACCACTGGCGTAAAACTCCGCCTCGTCCCAAATAATTTCCTCGTCGCGGCCAGCCACCAAACGCCGGAGCGATGGAATGACCCGACGGTCTTGCAATTTCGCCAATGTCCTGATGGCTGCCAGCTTAACCTCGGTGCAGGGGTCGCCCAGCAGGTTCTCGAACAGCTGATCGCACGCCTGCGGATCGCCCAGCAGATGCAGGGCCTCGGCAGCATCGGAGCGCACATCCTCGTCTTCATCCAGCAGCGCGGTGATCAGCGTCGGCACCGAATTGCTGGTACCGATCCGACCAAGTGCTTTGGACGCAAGGCAGCGGTGAACATCAATTCCTTCGCTCACGATTTCGTGAAGCGCATTACATACAGCGTCAAATGCCGGGCTGGTATTCAGCCCGGCATCCGATTGCACATCACTGTGTTGGTTCTGGTTCAAGTGATATCCCTTGGCGCAAAGGACATCGACCGGAACGTGTGCTTATGCGGCGATTCACCGATTTTCTTCAGCCTGGCAACGCCGATTTTGTAGTTGTAGTTGCCACTGATCCAATCGACGATGCGACCTTCCAATGCGTTGGCCGGCTGCGACGTGTGAAGGAAATCCATGAAAATGATGCCCTTCTTAATGTGGCGCGTGACCATGGCCACGCCGGTTACGGCGGCTTTGGACAATTCCACATTGCCCGCCTCCATCTGACCGGTGAAGGAATAGTCGCTACCTTCGACGCCAAGGGTCGTTTCCTTCAGGCTTGGCACCCGATCAGAATAAACCATCAGCATATCGCCGTTTTCGATACCGCGTTCAGCCGCATCATCGGGATGGATTTCCACATAATTGTCCGGCCAGCGCTGCACAATATAGGGCCGCCGCCGATCATCGAACCCCGATTGCCACCGCTCATTGGTACGCCCGGAGGTACACCAAAGCTCGCCATCTTTCGGGCTCATCCATTCCCAATAATCAGAGAACAGACCCCAAGGCGATTTCTCGATATTGCACTTGCCGGTCTGCGAGTTGAAATGAGTGAGCTTCTTGTTGAACACGTTCGCACTTTCCGGCCCGGTTTCGGGCAGGGTGCGAGTGGTGTCATGCAATCGCTTGGTACCTTCCAGCGACCCGTCTTCTTTCATGAAAACCGGCCCCTGAATGCCATTGGTACCAAACTCATTCATCTTCTCATGCAGGGTTTTACCCTCGCGACGAGCGGCGACCTTGACCATGTTGAAGTCTTTGCGCGACCCACGAGAGAACCGGGCACTTTCTTCAGCCACATCGTTGGAATTTTCCCAGTCAAAGCCGTCAAAGCCCATTTTCTTGGACAATTGGGCGATGATCCACCAATCCGGTTTGGCTTCTCCTGGTGCGTCGTAGAACTTGTTGTACACGCGCAGGCGCCGTTCACCGTTGGCGCGCATGAAGGTGTCTTCACCCCAGGTTGCTGCCGGGAAGATGATATCGGCGTAACGGTTGCCGATCGGATCAACCAGATAGATATCCTGGTTGATCACCACCATGCCACCGCTGTCCGCGCGGGCCTTCAGCGAGTCTATGATGTCCTGCTTGTCATAAGAGCGCACCTGATGCGGGTTCTGAACAGTCAGTTCTTCGAACCGTTTGGCGAGCTGTTGCGAACCGCACATGGACTGGATCCAAGTGGTACCGATGACATGGGCAAACCGCGTATGCCCCGACATTGTCCAGGTGTCAGTATCAAGCGCGCGACGTCTGCGCCCCGGCACTTTCATCGGAGACTTGTTGCGCGGGTACTTACCACCGCGTTGGCCGCCACGCTGGTGACCACCGGCACGTCCTACCACCTGACCGGGACGACCGCCCGCACCGACCTGAATGGCCAGCGCCGAGATCGCCATAGTGTTGGCGGTATTGTTTGACCAGTAAAAACCCTTTTCGATCATGATCGAGGTTTTCGTGCGGGAACCGTCAGCCTTGGGTTTGGCCATCCATTCAGCGGCGGTGTAGATCTTCTGAACGTCGATCCCAGCAACTTCGGCGGCGTTTTCAGGCGTGAACTCGTCCTGACTCAACAACCATTTCTTCCAGTCATCATAGCCGTTGGTCTGGAACTTGCCCCAGGTGGTGCGCCACTGCCAAGGTGTGTTCCGGGTGCCCTGACCAAAGCCGGAACTGGATTCCCGCTTGTTGTTGACCCATTTGGCGATCCATTCGGCGTCCTGCCATTCGTTTTCGGCAATCACACGGGCGATAGCGTTGACGACCAGCAGGTCAGTGCCCAGATTGATATCAAGCCACATACCGCCGTTGTTTTCCGCATATGCTACGCCAGCGGTGCGGCGCGGATTCATCATGATGCACTTCTGGCCGTTCTGAATACCCTTCATCATCCACTGGGTGAACAGGATGGTCTTGGTTTCATACGGGTCAGTGCCGCAAACCAGCAGGGTTTCTGCGTTCATCCAGTCTTCGTAAGCAGGGCCGAAGTTGTCAAAACCAGCATCCCTGAAACCCGGTGTCGATGAAACATCAGACGGGGTGTCATGGAAAGTGAAGTTGGCAGTGTTCACATGGCGCAGTGCATATTTCGAGATCGCATATG
>JAAEUI010000519.1 GCA_024227475.1 Paracoccaceae bacterium
AGGGGGGTGAAATGTGTCCCGTCGGGCGTGAGGCCGGAGTTCCCCGGGTTGCCGCAGCCGGTTCTCTTTCCGCGCTTTTTCTCCTCGCCCTTTGTTGTCGGCTTCGGGTTGCCGTCCTTGTCCCATTCCGGTTTCTTCGAAGTTGGTTGGTTGACGTGCTTGTTGATGTCCTTGATTTTTTGCCCAGCCTTTTCCTTGTCGGTCTCGCCTTGCAGTTTGGCGAGCTGTTCGCTCAGCTCGGTTATCTGCTTGTCTTTTTCTTCAAGCCGGATGCGCGTGTCCTCGTATTGTTCGAGGATCATTGCAATGAGTTTGGCCTTGGGCAGTTTCTCCAGCCACGCCTTGTCCGGGCCGGGTTGTCCATTGCCTTTTACGGCGGGGGCGGTCACGTCGTTAATCCGTCTCCACCGCCATGATCGCCGCCAACAGGGCGAGCCGTTCCGCAGGGGGTAGCGCCTGGTAATTCCTTGCCCAGCGTTCGGCCTTGCGTTTAATACGCTGGCGGTCGGTGAAGTCCTTTCCCGCGTAAGTGGCC
>JAAEUI010000520.1 GCA_024227475.1 Paracoccaceae bacterium
AATACCAGACAGGAATTGACCACCTGGTCGTCGATCAAAACAGTACAGGCTCCACATTCCCCTTCGCCACAGCCGGTCTTAAGCCCGGTCAATCCAAGCCTGTTGCGCAGAAACTGCGCGAGGGTTTCTGTCGCCGGGGCGGTATGCTGGTACTCCACCCCGTTAACCTGGAGTGTTATCGCTGGCGGGATCCCTGGAACCGGCAACTCCAGCCGCCTGGCGGTTATATGGGCGTCATATTGTTCCATTTTGCTCACGCAACAGATCCTCGGTTTGCAAAAATTACGAAACAACACTAACAGAAGAAAATCCTTTCATATAACTAGATTTTCTAGCATTATGAAAAGAATTTCTTGCCCATCAGGTTCGCTCATGACCGATATGCCATCCCTGAAAGGACTGCGAGCCTTTGAGGCCGCCGCGCGCAGCGGCAGTTTTGCGGCCGGGGCGATCGGGCTTTCCGTCTCGCCGGCTGCGATGGGCCACCTCATTCGCTCCCTGGAGGATCAGGTGGGGCGCAAGCTGTTCCACCGGGTCAACCGGGGAATCATCCCGACCGAGGCCGGGTTGGAA
>JAAEUI010000521.1 GCA_024227475.1 Paracoccaceae bacterium
CGTGCCGTGCCATTGATTCAGCCCATCCATATCCTCAATGACAACCGGCCATGACTGGTCATCCAACGACGCCGTGGTTGGCAGGTTTTGCCACTGGCTGGCCGACAGCGGAATAGCAATCTCGGCCTCTGAGGCTGAATATAGCTGCGCAATGCTGGTACCCGATTGAACAAAGCTACCGGGCTGGATATCACGAGTAACCACAACGGCATCAAAAGGCGCCACGATTTGCGTCAGGGCAAGTTCACGCTCAGCGGTTTTCAGTTGAGCTTTGGCTTCGTCCAGATTGGCCTGGGCGGCATGCAAGTAGGGCTCTCTGAGTACCAATGGCGATTCGGGTTCGCCGTCTAATCCGGATCGTTCCCAATTATCTTTTGCCTGAATACCTTGCAGTCGTTCTTCTTCCAGCGCGACGGTTGCAGCTTCAACGGCAGCTCTGGCAGTCGCAGTGGCCTGCTGATAAGCCGTGTCATTCAGGTAAGCCATGACTTCGCCTTTGCGAAATACCGCGCCAGTTTCAAAATGCGGCGACAAACGCGTAACTTCACCGCTTACTTGCGCAGTCAGCGACAACACGTGTTTAGCGGTCACTTCACCATAGCCGTTCACCTTGGCCTGATAGGTACCAGCAGCGACATCCAAAACGCCAATCGCGGGTAAGCTGGCTTCCTGATTCTGAGGGCTGGCAAGTGGCGGAACCTTTGCATCTGATGTACTTGCTTCAGCGACGGGACTCCCTTGGGGTTTAGCCGCTGAAGGGGCTCCTTGAGGGCCTCCCGGTGGGCCTGCATGACCAGACTGACCGAATACACTAATGGTAACCAGTACCAATACTACCAGCGCCCCTGCGGTGCCGATGACGCGTTTTGCTGTTGAAGTCATGCTGATACTCCCAGACCCAGTGCCAGGCCTAAACTGATTCGATTCGATAATTGATTAAATTGCA
>JAAEUI010000522.1 GCA_024227475.1 Paracoccaceae bacterium
ACGAAATTTTCCATACCAAACCGGTCTACCCCGAAGACGCCGGTCAGGACAGGGCGGTGCGTAATTGGCTCAGCCGGACGTTGGTCTTCATGCTGCAGGAAGACATCGCCTTCCAGCAGTTTGCCCGCTGTTTTTATATCGCCGGGGATGTCACCACAGCCCGTTTCGAGCCGCCGGACCGTGTCACCGGTGCGCGGCTGGGGCGCTATTCGTATGATCCGGACTTTTTCGGCCCCGAACTGCTGGCGAATATCGAAGCGTATGTCCGCAAACTGAACCAGGCCCTGGGCTATGAGATCAACACAACCGAGCTGTTGGTCAAGGACGGCATCCCCTATGCCATCGACTTTCTGAATTTTGCCTGCGATTTCGACATCAATTCGGTAGGCGCCCACCTGGCCGACATGGGTGTGGAAAAAGTTTCGGATTACCTGATCAACTGTGTGACGGACGAAAGCGCCCGGCTGCAAATCAAAGACAATGCTTGGCGCAACCTGATCCACG
>JAAEUI010000523.1 GCA_024227475.1 Paracoccaceae bacterium
CGCCGCCCGGCAAATGGCGCACGACAAAGGCGGCGAAGCCATGGACGAGTTCAGGTTTGCCGAACGCGCCACCGAAAGACGCGGCAACAATAATATCGCTGAGACCACGTTCAGCCCCGTGCAGCGCGAACCCCACCCGGTTCCCGCCACCATCGTGATGAGTGCAGGAACCGGCGGCACCTCTGCCACACTTGGCCGCTTCCTCCGCTATCAGGGCCACGATACCCGCCTGGTGGTTGTCGATCCCGAACACTCGGTATTTTACGACAGCTATATGCAGAAAGATCAAACACTTATCGCCGATTACTCAAGCAGGATCGAAGGGATCGGACGGCCAAAGGTCGAAAAATCGTTTCAGCCAGACGTGATCGACGACATGATGAAAGTGCCCGACGCAGCCAGCGTCGCCACGATTCTCTGGCTGGAAAAACAGATCGGCCGCAGGGCTGGTCCCTCCACCGGCACCAACCTGTGGGGTGCGTTACATACCGCTCGGGAAATGATCGAAAAAGGCGAGGCCGGATCCATCGTCACCCTGATGTGCGACAGCGGTGATCGCTATCTGGAAACCTACTATGATCCCGATTGGGTCAGCGAAAAAATCGGCGACGTTCAGCCCTACCTCGACAAACTGGAAAGCTGGCTCTGACCTGGAGCGTTTTTCACGAATTCTGATTCGCAGAATTTGTCAAAGACTCAATGTAATCAAAGGCCTGCACCGGGTATTTTACCCAATCTGTCCCAGATCGAGTGAAAAGCGCTCTAACCGGTCAGAAATCCACCTCAATCGCGATACCCTTTTCGATGGCGATGTTCAGCACCGCATCAGCCACCGCAAGATCCTGCAAGCCTACCCCAGTGCCATCAAACAATGTCAGCTCGTCATCGGACGTGCGACCCGCATGATCGCCATTGATCACCTTGCCGATTTCGACAATGTCAGCCTCCGCCTTGGTGCCATTGGCTACCGCGTGCTGTGCTTCGCCAAGACTAATTGACTGAGCAATCTCATCGGTGAACACAGTCGCCCGAGCGACCAGCGCAGCCTCCACTTCCTGCTTGCCCTTGGTATCGGTCCCCATGCAGGCAATATGCATCGGCCTGGTCACCTGAGCATCCTTCAGGATTGCATCGAAACTCGAAGTGATCGAGATAATCACATCGGATTCCGCGCCCAGCCGGTCCAGATCAACTGCCTCAAACGGCAGGCCCAGTTCGCGCGCGGTATCACCCAGCCGCGACAGCATTTCCGGGTGATAGTTCCAGCCGATGACCTTTTCAAACTCCCGCTGCTGCACCGCCGCTTTCATCTGAAACGCGGACTGATGCCCGGCCCCGATCATACCCAGAACTTTACTGTCCTTTGGCGCCAGATGCTTGATTGACACCGCAGAAGCCGCCGCCGTGCGCAATGCCGTCAGCAAATTCCCCCCGATCACCGCCTTGCACTGGCCGGTATCAGCATTGAACAGAAATACCGTGGACTGGTGGTTTGTCAGCCCCTTTTCCATGTTGCCCGGCCAGAAGCCGCCAGATTTCAGCCCTAGCGCCAGACCGGCCCGGTCGAACCCGGATTTGAACCCGTAAAGCGCGTCGGCATGGCCGATGGCTTCGCGGATCACCGGGAAGTTATAGGCATCTCCGCGCGACATGGCGCCGAACACGGATTCAACCGCTTCGAACGATGCTTCAGCAGTGATCAAATCGCCGATTGCGGCTTCAGGTACGATATACATGTTTGTTTTCCTTGAAAAAAGACGGGGAGGCGCGCAAAGGCTACCTCCCCGATCAGGGAGAGTTCTTAATACGCCTTGCCACGAGCACTAACCGGCCAGACGGTTTCCACCTTGCCGTTGCGCACCCCGACGTACCAGTCGTGCACGTTGCAGGTGGGATCACAGTGGCCCGGCACCAGCCGCAGCTTGTCATTCACTTTCAGCGCCCCGTTCGGATCGCCGATCACGCCGTGCTCGTCAGAGCACTTCAGGTATTCCACGTCGTCGCGGCCAAAGATGAACGGCAGGCCCGAGTCCACCGACTGCGCCTTCAGCCCGGCATCGCAAATCGCCTTGTCCGCCTTGGTGTGGGACATGACGCTGGTCAGGATAAACAGCGCATTTTCCCATTCGCCCTGATCTATCCGCTTGCCGTCTTTGTCCAGAATCCGACCATAATCAGCATCCATAAAGGCGTACGAGCCGCACTGCAGTTCGTTGTAAACACCCGAATTGGCTTCGAAATAATAGGATCCCGTACCACCACCCGAAACCAGCTCACATTCGATGCCTATCGCCTTCAGGCCTTCAACCGCATCGGCAACCTGCGCGATGGCGATATCCAGCTTCTCTTTGCGGGCCGCGTAGGTATCAAGGTGCTGCATGGCGCCCTGATAGGCCTGGATACCGGTGAATTTCAGGTTGTCAGCTGCGACGATCGCCTTGGCAACCTCAACAACCGCTTCGGTCGAGTTCACACCGCAACGGCCTGCGCCACAATCGATTTCAATGAAACATTCCAACTCAGTGCCATGTTTACCCGCAGCAGC
>JAAEUI010000524.1 GCA_024227475.1 Paracoccaceae bacterium
ATGTCGAGAAACCCGGCGATCATCATCAACAGCGTGGTCTTGCCCGAACCCGATGGGCCCAAAAGGGTCAGGAATTCACCTTTCTGGATTTCCAGATTCACTTTGTTTACTGCACAGAACGTCCCAAAATACTTGGAAACGTTTCGCACCTGCAGACTTCCCTGGGCGGCTACGTCAGCCATCTAGTTCGTCGCTCCCCGCAATTTCAGTTTATTGCGAGCCTCGCCCGGAGAAAGCAGCCGACCACCCATGCGTTCGACAATTTCGCGGGCACGGGTGACGAGTTGCCCGTTGGATGCAAGTACGCCACGGTCCAGATAGATGTTGTCTTCCAGTCCGACGCGGATATTGCCGCCCAAGGCCACTGCGGCTGCGGCCATGGGCATCTGTCCCCGGCTGATCCCGAAACTTGCCCAGCTTGCCCCCGGCGGAAGTTGAGATTTCATTGCAACCATCGTTTCGACATCCTGATCCGCACCCCATGGTATCCCAAGACACAGCTGGAACATGGGGGGCGCGTCGATCAGACCTTCCTCAACCATAGCCTTGGCAAACCGGATATGGCCCAGGTCAAAAACCTCCAATTCGGGCTTCACACCCCATTCCTGCACCATCGTGGCCATTTTCCTCAGGGCAGGTGGTGTGGAGATATAGATCATGTCGGTATCGGAAAAATTCAATGTCCCGCAATCCATCGAACAGATTTCCGGGCGGCA
>JAAEUI010000525.1 GCA_024227475.1 Paracoccaceae bacterium
CCGGCATGCCAGCACTGCCCCAACCCCAAAGCTGCGAGGACAGGGCGGAAATGGTGTCGCCAGACAGCCCCATCGCCTTGCCCACCTCGCGAATCGCCCGCTTGCCCCGGTAATGCACCACCGTGGCACACAGCCCGGCGCGCTCCCTCCCATAGCGCTCATAGATATACTGGATCACCTCCTCGCGCCGCTCATGCTCAAAATCCACGTCGATATCGGGCGGCTCATTGCGCGCCTCAGACACGAACCGTTCAAACACCATCGTACCGATTTCAGGACTAACCGAAGTTACGCCGAGCGCAAAACACACCACCGAATTGGCTGCCGAACCGCGCCCCTGGCACAGGATGTTTCGCGAGCGGGCAAAATCCACCACGTCATGCACGGTCAGGAAATAGGGTGCGTAGGCAAGCTTACTGATCAGCGCCAGCTCATGCTCCAGCATCTTGCGCACCTTTTCCGACGCGCCCTCGGGATAGCGCCATTTCAGCCCGGCACGTGCCAGCCGTTCCAGCCGTTCCTGCGGCATCTCGCCCACGGATATCTCTGACGGGTATTCGTATTTCAGCTCATCGAGCGAAAACCGGCAGCTGTCTGCAATCTCCCCGCTCCGGTGCACCGCGTCCTCATACCCCCGGAACAGGCGTAGCATCTCGGCCTCAGACCGCATATGCCGCTCCGCATTCGACTGCGCCTTGCGTCCGATCTGATCCACCCGGATACCCTCGCGAACGCAGGTCAGCACATCCGTCAGCCGCCGCCGCGACCCACGATGCATCACCGGGCAGGCTGAAGCGACAGCCGGAATGCCCAACCGCTCCGCCAGCGCAGCCTGCCGCTGAAAGCGCCACCGGTCCTGCCCGTCATAACGCGGCGCCATAACCAGGTTGACCCTGTCGCCAAACCGGCGCACCAGCCTCTGCGCCCGCCCCAACCAGCCATCAACCCTTTGTTCACCCGGATGCAGCAGCAGTTGCATGCCTTCACCCCACTCCAGCAAATCGTCAAAATGCAGCAGGCACTCCCCCTTGACGACCCGCCCCTTGCCCAGCGTCAACAACCGGCACAACCGCCCCCAGGCGGCCCGGTCCATGGGCAGAACCGTGCCTGACATCCCTTCAGATGTCTCAATCCGGGCAGCTGGCAGCAGACGCGGCACCAGCGCAGGCTCGTCGCTATCGCGAACCTCCCGCGCAACCTCGCGCAGTTCCACATGCGCCCGGGCGATCCCTGAGACAGAGTTCAGATCAGCAACCGCCAGCGCCGGCATGCCAAAGGTAAAAGCCTGCCGTGTGTATTCCTCGGCATGGGAGCCACCGGTCAGAAAGGTGAAGTTTGAGGTTATGCAGAGTTCGCAGAAGGCCATTGTGGCATTATATTCACGTTTTGTTCTAATTTGGAGTCCGAAGATTCAACCCCTCTGCCAAAACACTATTAACGCGGAAATCTATTGCTGACTCAGCGACTGGATTTGTTGCTCGGTGCATTTGCCCTGCTGCAGACAGTTCTGCAGCGTATCAATCACCACTTCCGCCGGCAAAGCAAAAAAGCTGCCCTGACAAGGCGGCATTTCCAGTGTCGCCTCATCACCGTTCATTTTCAGGAAGAATATCCCGGGAACCTTCACTTCAGGAAAACCACCACACCAGGATGCCAAACAAGTGGAGGCAATATGCAGATCAAAAATCACTTCTGCACCACGGTCATTACGCTCAAAGAACCTGCCGCCAAAACTGGCACCGACCGACCGTGGCTCGCCTTCAAAATACGGGGCTGGCGTTTCCAATCTGTTGACCTGACCAACCGCCAGCCGATAGCGGTCTTCGCTTTCCTGAAACCAGTTGAAACTCTGCGCCGGATTGGGCTGCAAACAACTCAGCGCCAGCGCTTGCGACCCAAGCAGAGCAAAGCACGTCGCACCTGCAGCCAGCGCTCTCATTCGACCTTCTCAACAAACTCCCGGATCACGCGTTCATAGGTATCCCGTTTGAAGGGCACGATTTTTTCCAGCAATTCTTTGGGATGCAGCCAGCACCAGTGGCTGAACTCCGGTTTTTTTGTTGCGATATTGATCAGGCTGTCATCACCCAGAAACCGCAACAAAAACCACCGCTGCTTTTGCCCGCGATACCGGCCCTTCCACAGCTTTGGCACAAGGTGGTGCGGCAGGTCATAGGGAATCCAATCCGATGTTTCCGCCAGCACCTCAACCGCAGATGCAGGAACCCCGGTTTCTTCTTCAAGCTCACGCAAAGCCGCGTCCTGCGGGTCCTCGCCCTTTTCAATCCCACCCTGGGGCATCTGCCAGGCATCAAAACTGCTGTCGAGCCGCTGGCCCGCAAACACACTCCCGTAAGGGTTACACAGCATAATTCCGACACATGGGCGGTAGGGCAGCGCAAGGATATCTTCCGGTTTCATGTAATTGATATCCTTTTTCTTGCCCTTCATGCCTGAACCAAAGGTCAGTTATCGCTCGCCAAAACGGACAGGCCTTTCAGGACGTCCAGCGCGTAGGCCAATTGCGAATCCTCGTCCCGCAGCTTGGCCGCCTGTTCCTGTGCTTTCCGCTCTTCTTCCAGCTGCTTTTTCTCATCATCACTCAGACTGTCGTTGCTCAAAGAGCCACGCAGGTCTGATTCGAACCGCTGTTGCCGCCCGTTTTCTTCGCCCTCACTCAAACTGTCGGGTGCCTTGGGGCGCTGCTCGACCAGAATATCGGGGGACACACCGAGCGCCTGAATTGACCGGCCCGATGGCGTATAATATCGCGCCGTCGTCAGGCGCATCGCTCCGTCGCCCTGTAACGGCATTATGGTCTGAACCGACCCCTTGCCGAAACTGCGGGTACCAATAATTACGGCTCGGCGATGGTCTTGCAAAGCACCGGCAACAATCTCGGACGCCGAGGCAGACCCACCATTAATCAAGACCACAACCGGTTTGCCTTTTGCCAGATCCCCCGGCGTGGCATTAATCCGGTCGCTATCCTGGCTGTTGCGGCCACGGGTAGATACAATTTCGCCTTCTTCAAGAAACGCATCCGACACCAGAATGGCCTGATTAAGCAGGCCGCCAGGATTGTTTCTAAGATCAACAACAAACCCGTTCACCTGATCCAGACCACCCGCTTCATCGACTTTTTTGGCCAGTTCGGATTCTAGGTTTGAATAGGTCTGATCGGTGAAAGATGTGATTCGAAGCACCACAGAATCGCCTTCGACCCGGGCGCGGGTTGCTTTTATTTTGATGGTGTCGCGCACAATTGTTATGTCGAACGGCTCTTCGGTACCTTCGCGCACAACCGTGATTACAATTTCAGAACCAATCGGCCCGCGCATCAATGCCACCGCTTCATCCAAGGTCATGCCAAGCGTTGATTCCCCATCCACCTTAGTGATGAAGTCTCCTGACTCAACCCCCGCCTCGTCTGCCGGCGTGTCATCTATCGGCGACACAACTTTCACAAACCCGTTTTCTTGGGTGACTTCAATACCAAGCCCGCCAAACTCGCCGCGGGTCTGCACCTGCATCGAGTCGAAATCTTCCGGCGGCAGATAGCTGGAGTGTGGATCAAGAGACGTCAGCATTCCGTTGATCGCGCTGTGGATCAGTTCCTCTTCGTCAACCTCTTCAACATAGGCCGAACGGATGCGCTCAAAGATATCACCAAACAGATCGAGTTGTTCGTAGGTCGATTTTGTTCTTGCCGCTTCCTGTGCGATCAGCGGGCCCGTCAATTGTGCGGTCAGCAGAAATCCTGCCATTGTTCCGCCAACGGCGGCCACTACGAGTTTTTTCATGCAAACATTCCTAACTGTCGCTGATTGCAAACCAGATCTCTGGATCAATCGGTTCGCCCTTTTCCCTTAGCTCTATATAGAGCGTTTCCTGTGCAATTGCGCCACCACCTTCTGATGCTTCGATCAAAAATTCTTGGGTGCCCATTTGTTTTCCTCCCAACAGGCCAACTGGTTCATCCGCGCTAACGATTTGGCCAAGCTCAACATAAACTTGGTTCAAACCTGCGAAAATCAACAAATAGCCAGCTTCGGGCTCCAGAATAACAACGTTTCCATAATCCAGAAACGGCCCGGAGTATCGAACCGTCGCCGAAGTTGGTGAATCCACCAGCGCCAGCGGTCTCGCTGTAAGCAGCAGCCCGGGGCGTCTAAGCCCGGCAGCATCAGCCTCTTTGAAACGCCGCAATACCGTGCCGGACACAGGCAATGATAGCCGCCCCTTTGTGCTGGCAAAAGGCTCTTGCTCCTCTCCTTTTGTTTCATCAGGCAAGGTATTGATACCATTTGCAAATACCGTAAGTGAGGCACTGCTGTCTGCCAGTATTTGTGTTCGCACCGGATCGTCGGCCAGCCGCTTGGGCAAGTCAGTCCTGTCGCTGACCGCCTGAGACAAAGCAACCCGCGCCTCCTGAACGCCAGCCAATCCGATACGCAGATCCTCTTCAGCTCGCATCTGCAATTCTCTCAGTCTGTGCAACTCTTCCAGCTGACTGCGAAGCACCTCGGCCTGTCTTTGCAGCGAAGGGGTGACTTCAGACATCATCATTCCCGAACGCGCGGTGCCAACCGCTCCGCTCGGGTGGATCAACAACATAGGCGTCGCCGCGCGTTCCAGCGTTTGTAATACACCTAACAGCCGGCTCAACTGATCGTGCCGGCCTTCAAACTCCAGTTGCAGCACTCTTTCCCGGATCGTCGCCGCACGCAAGCCGCCGCGCATGGCCGCAAGACCGGACTCATAGGCCCTTATGGTTTGCGTCAATGCCTCCACACGGTCCTTTGCGTTCTCTGCTTGCTGCAGGTTTTTTGCCGCATTTTGCAGCGCCTCGGCCGCTATATGCGCCTCTACAACCGGGTCCAGCCCGCCAAGCGCCAAACCGGGCAACATTGTCAGGGCTGTTAGCCAACAAAATAGCGTTTTTCGCGCGCTCATGCCTCGATCAAACTTTTACCTGTCATTTCCGGTGGCGGTGCGACTTCCATCAACTCCAACAGCGTCGGAGCGATATCCGCCAGGCGGCCACCAGCGCGCAGCTTTGCGCCTTTTGGTCCGTTAATCAAGGCCACAGGCACCGGGTTGGTCGTATGCGCGGTATGCGGCTCGCCGGTCTCCGGGTCAATCATGGTTTCGCAATTGCCATGGTCTGCAGTAAGGACGATCACGCCGCCAGTCTTTTCTACAACCCTTGTCACACGAGCCAGACCCTGATCCACAGTCGAACAGGCAGTTTTCGCTGCCTCCAGATCTCCTGTATGTCCAACCATGTCCGGGTTTGCATAGTTGACAATTATCAGATCGTAACCGCCGGACTCCACTGCTTCCACCAGGTGATCCGTCACTTCAGGCGCGGACATTTCCGGTTGCAAGTCATAGGTAGGAACCTTCGGGCTTGGCGCCAGATATCTGTCTTCATTTTTAGCGGGGCGCTCTACTCCGCCATTCAGAAAGAACGTCACATGCGGGTATTTTTCTGTCTCGGCAATCCGAAACTGCCGGAGCCCCTTCGCAGACACCCATTCGCCCAGTGTATTGGTGATTTTTTCATCGGGAAAAATGCAGTCCATATAGGTCGCGTGGCGCCGGGAATACTCGGTGAAACCGCTGACAATCGCAAATTTTGGTCGCCACTCGATTTCAAAATCATCAAATTCAGGATCAGCGAATGCCGCCAGAATCTGGCGCGCCCGGTCTGCCCGGAAGTTCAACGACAAAATCCCGTCGCCGTCTGCCATCCCCTGGTAATTTCCCAGGACCCGGGGCTTGATAAATTCGTCCGTCCGCCCCTTTTCATAGGCATCGTCGATTGCATCTGATGCAGTCTCGGCCGTATAGCCCCGGCCATTCGCCAACGCGTCATAGGCCAGTTGCACGCGTTCCCAGCGATTGTCACGGTCCATGGCGTAGTAGCGCCCCGAAACCGTGGCAATTTCTGCACCTTCCGGCAGGGCCTCGCGCAGATCTTCCAGGTAACTTTTCGCCGAAATCTGCGCCACGTCCCGCCCATCGGTGAAGGCGTGAATTGCCACTTTCAGACCCTGTGCCGTCAGCGCCTCTGCCGCGGCAATCATATGCTCGATATGCGAATGCACCCCACCGTCGGACAAAATCCCCAACAAATGCGCCACACCGCCGCTTTCTTTCAGTTTTTCGGCAAAGCTCAATATCCGGGGAAGCGTTGCAAACGCTCCCGCCTCAATCGCCCGGTCTATCCGGCGCAGGTCCATCTCAATAACCCGCCCAGCACCGATGTTTGTATGACCAACCTCGGAATTGCCCATTTGTCCTTCCGGCAACCCAACCTCGATTCCAAATGTCGTCAGCGTCGAATTTGGGCAGGTCTGCAGGATGGTGTCAAACGTAGGTGTGTCTGCCTGAGCAACAGCATTTCCTTCGGTTTCAGGCCGCAGCCCCCAACCATCCAGAATACACAGAACAACGGGTTTGGGCGCGCTCATTGGAAAGGTCTCACTGTGCTACTACTAGTAACAAAAGCACATAATCATTTGCTTGAAAAAGGGCAACCGCTGGCGGTATCACACCCGATGATACGGGCTACCGGATAAAATCGACACCGCCCGGTAGAGCTGTTCGCACAGCATCACCCGGGCCAGCATATGGGGCCAGACCAATTTGCCAAATGACAGCGAATAATCCGCCTGAGCCCGCAACCCTGGGTCCAATCCGTCCGCCCCGCCAATCAGAACCGCAAGGTCCTGTCGGCCCATATCGCGCCAGCCGCCCAGTTTGTTTGCAAATTCCGGTGAGGTCATCACCTTGCCGCGCTCATCCATCGCAACAATCAGCGATCCCTTTGGCACAACCCGCAGCAGCAAATCCGCCTCGGCGGCCATACCGCCGCCCTTTTTGTCCTCAACTTCAATAACCTGTGCCGGGCCCAGTCCGAAATTGCGCCCGGTCTTGTCAAACCGGTCCAGATAATCTGTCACCAGGTCCAGTTCCGGGCTGCGGCGCAACCTGCCGACAACACACAGATGAACCCGCACGCGCTTTAGCCCTGCGCCTCAGCCAACGGCTGCCACATCTTTTCCAGCTGATAGAATTCGCGGACTTCGGGACGGAATAAATGCACAATCACGTCTCCACAGTCGATCA
>JAAEUI010000526.1 GCA_024227475.1 Paracoccaceae bacterium
CGTTGTCAAATGAACCGCCCGTGGCAAAACAGTGCGCCTGGTTGACGATGATACGGCAGACCGGCAGGGTCAGACCAAGCGTCAGCGAACGCTCACTGTCAGTCGAATGCAGACTGACCGAATGGCCCTTCCCATTGATATCCAGCACCCCCGTGACAACATCGATCGCATGGTCAAAATCCTGGGCGCGGAACAGGGTCAACACCGGACTCAGCTTTTCATCTCAAAACTTGCTGTCGGCATGCGGCCGCTCCTCCTCAACCATGACGATGCTGGTGGCATCCGTCGTCGGTTCAATCCCGGCCAGGTCGAGGATCTCGCCTGCCGATTTGGCCGTAACCGCGCCACTGAGGCTGCCATCCACCCACATGGTATCGCGCAGACGTTCCTTTTCATCCGCATTCAACAGGCGTGCACCCCGTTTCTGCAAAGCAGCCAACATGCCGTCATAAGCCGCATCGACCACCACCAGGCTGTTTTCGGAAGAACAGCTGGTTGCATTGTCAAACGTCTTTGACGCAATGATCTTTTCAGCTGC
>JAAEUI010000527.1 GCA_024227475.1 Paracoccaceae bacterium
GAACCCTCAATGCTTTTGGTGGCCCGCCCTGCCAGCGGGATCCCCGTTGCTTCGCATGTCGCCAGCGTTATCGAACGCAGATCTTCAGGCTCCAGATTATGCAGACGTGTTTTTCCGGTGCACCGTGCCATCATGGTCGCCTCGCCGACGTGAGCCTTCAGCAGGTTATTGATAGCTTCGCCTTTTTCTCCGGTTGTCCCGTCACTGTTGAAAGTGATGGTATTGTCGCCCGAAATCGTCCCGCCGACCGCCAGGGCGGCAGGTACCCCGTAGACAACCGCTTTAACACCCATTGCGATAAGCTTGGCGGCATCGGTACCGGAGCGCGCGCCCCCGTACCAGACGATATCAATATGCTCTTCACGCTTGATGCGGCGCAAGCAGGCAATCGTCTGGTTCAGCACCTCGAGATTTGGTGCCCCCCTAAGTTCGGACCATTCGCCGTTCTTGCCGCCAGTCCCGTCCAGCAACAGAAAATCACACCCGGCATCCAGTGCCTCTGTGACAATGCGTTCAACGTCTGCTGGTTTGGTGATACAAACGCCCAGAAGCTGGGAAGGGGTTGAACGTTTCCACCGGTCGCGACTTGTTGCGCAATCGAAAACCACACCAACAGCAGAGGATACGGCAGGCTCTGCTTCGTCATCCAAAACCTGGAACCAGTTCACACCGGCACCGGGATCCCTGGCACCGACATAGGCCGAATCTGCGGCTTGAACACCTTTCATCACGCCGTTGAAAACCTGACTTGGAACACTATCCATGCCGCCAACAAGGAACGGATTTGGCAGGTCCAGTTTGCCCATGATGTCGGTGGCGGAATGGCATGCTTCGCGGTAAGGGTCGATTACCAGTCGTGACAGGTTCGCAGGCAAAAAGACCAGATCATCCAGGCTGGCTGGTCGCCCCTTGGGGAAAGGGTCATCGCGCGGGGTCAGGCGCTTTCCCAACATCGCGCGGTTTTTTGACAAATCCAGTGGATTGGTCCGCGCCATTGAAAAGATGTCTTCGCGGTTGGTCACCGAATAATCGCTCGATCCGGTTTCGGCGTCGCAACGGTAACAGCGCGCGGCTTCCTCATGGGCCACCTTGGCGCTGTAGGCACTTTCGATTTCGGGGAAGTCGGCAGGATTTTGTCCTAACCCATGAAATTCCTGTTCGTGGCGCGGAAACTGTTCCCACATCGTGTCGGCGGCCACCTTGACGCGGCGTGTTCGATAGGGTGTGTGATAGGGGATCGGATCCTCAATCCCGTCCAGGAACTGGCGCATGTAATAAGCGGCGCGCTGGCCGTGGCTCATGGCCATGACAATCGACGAGCCGCCGAATGCGCCGTCGCCGGCAGCAAAGACCTGTGGATCTTTGGTGCGCATGGTGTCCCAATCGGTTTCGACGCGATCCCATCCCATCAGGCCCTGATCGCTCAAATGCTCAGAGGTGGTCTTTTGCCCAACCGCTGCAATAACCAGGCCGCATACAATACGGTGTTCCGAACCAGGAACGACCTCGGGCCGACGCCGCCCGTCTTTGGGGTCCGGTTCTCCCATCTCGGTACGCAGGCAGTTCAGGACCAAGCTGTTTTCGGTTGCCTCCACGGACACCTGCTGGGTGTTATAGGAAAACTCGATGTTCTCGGCGATTGCGCCTTCCAACTCGTCGCGGCGTGCCGGGATTTCCTCGGGCCCGCGGCGATAGACAATTTTGACACGTTTGCACCCAGGCATCCTGAGCGCGGCGCGGCACGCATCCATCGCTACATCACCGCCGCCGACCACAACAACGGTCTCGGGCAACTCCGGGCGCTCGCCCGAGTTGATGCGCCGCAGGAAGGACACCCCGTCCTCGACCAGAGCATTGTTGTTCTCTCCCGGTATTCCCATTGGTTTGCCAAAAGGGGCGCCAAGGGTGAGCAAAACCGCCGAGTGATCTGATTTCAACTGTTCCAGCGTGACACCATCGCCAAGACCACAGTTCAGATGCAGTTTGATCCCCGGGCATTGGTGGAACAGGCGTTCCATATCATCCTGCACCACACTGGTCGGCAAACGGAAGCCCGGAATACCCCAGACCATCATGCCGCCGGGCCGGTCTGATCGTTCATAGACGTTCACTTCGAACCCGTGCGTTGCCAGATCCTGTGCGGCGGCAAGACCGGAGGGTCCGGCGCCGACGATGGCGATCTTTTCAGATCGTGTGACCAAATGCGGTTCCGGTTTGAAATCCGCACCAAGCCGGTCCATGACCGTGCGCTTCAGGTTCCTGATCGCCAGCGGCCCGTCTGATTGCGCCCGACGGCAGGCCGGTTCACATGGGGCGTCGCAGACACGGCCGCAAATGGAAGAAAATGGATTTGTGGCGGTGATTGCCTCGAACGCCTGGGGCCACTTCTTTTCCCAAACATAGGCAAGATAGGACGGGACGTCGGTTCCGACCGGACAGGCGACCTGACACGGTGCTGGGACGTAGTGGATGTCATCGACATCGTCGTTGTACTCGGCCGGGGCGCGGGTGTTTTCGATGCGGTCCAGATTATAGACATTGTCTGTCATTTTGGTTCCTCAACTCGCCCTGATGGCGATGGTATCGGTATCATCACGATGTTCGGGCTCGTAGGGCAGGCCGGTGATCGCGGCTGCTTCCGGTGTCAGCGCGACAAGGTCATCTTTCGATAACTGGGTCACATCATCATACCCCAGCGCCTTGGTAATGGCGGCGATCTGCCAGCGGACACTTTCAAAAAACCGGTGAATATTCTGCGATTCAACTTCCGCAGTATAGCGCGCCTCGTGCACTGGGTCCTGTGTGGCTATGCCGGTTACACAATTGCCAATGTGACAGCGCATACAGGCGATACAGCCGCCCGCAACGATTGCTGATGTTCCGAATGCAACCGCATCGGCGCCCAGGCACAGTGACTTCACCGCGTCGATCCCATCGCGCAGCCCCCCCATCAGGACAATTTGAACCTTGTCGCGAAACTCAATCTCATGCAGGGCTTCGATGGCTTCGACGATAGCAGAAAGCGTAGGAATACCTACATACTCAATCACTTCTGCAGACCCGGCGCCGGTGGAACCCTGCATGCCGTCAAGTTCAATGAAATCAAATCCATCCTTGGCTGCGATTTTAATATCATCGCGCACCCGTCCCGCACCCAGTTTCACGCTGACTGGGAGTTCATGGTTGGTTGCTTCGCGGAATTCCTCAACCTTGATGACCAGATCATCGGCCCCCAGAATATCTGGGTGACGCGAGGGCGAGCGCAGGTCAATACCTGCTGGAATGCCCCGGATCTCCGCCAGCTCTGGCGTCACCTTATTGGCCATCAACTGCCCACCCAGGCCCGGCTTGGCCCCCTGGCTGATGTAAATCTCCAACCCGTTGGCGCGTTTCATGTCATGGATGTTCCAACCCAGGCGCCCGCCAAGACATTGGAAGATCAGCTGTTCGGCCGCATCACGCTGAGTATCCGACATACCGCCCTCACCGGTGTTTTCCGCAATCCCGGAAAGGGTGGAGGCCATGCCGACCGCCCGCTTGGTTGAGGCTGAAAGTGCGCCATAACTCATCGGAGCAACCATGACCGGCATCGACAGTTTCAACGGTTTGGCACCATTGATGCCGCCAATCTCGGTTCTCATATTCACCGTCGAGACCACATTCGGATCGATCTTGTCCGGGTCGATTTTCTTACGGAACGCGATATCCGACATGTGCGGCAGCGCACGCGCTGTGCCGTAACCACGAATGCGGTAACGACCGATCTGGGACTTGATATGGATGTCTTCCTGAACCTTCTTGTTCCAGTAATCCGCATTCCCCGAGAAATTGAAAAACGGGATCGACCGAACGTCCGGCTCTGCCGTGCCATAACGCAATTTCTTGCCTGCGTTGACTATTTTTTGGAACGTTCCAGTAAATGGAACCTCGTGCTTGTCGAGAAACTCCATAATGCTGCCCAGTTCATCTGCGGGCAGATCGATCAATTCTGCGTCCGAGCCCAGAGAGTTGATCTTACCGGCTACATAGATGTTGCCGCCGGACATGTCCTCGCCGATGCGCTCACCGGATTGGCCAAGAATGATGATCCGACCACCATACATCATGTACCCGGCCATAAAATTCGCATTTTGGCAGCACAGGAGTGTACCGGATTTCATCACCTGACCGGCCCGCGAGCCGATGTTACCCTTGACGATCAGCTCGGCGCCGCGAATGGCTACACCGGCAATCGCACCGGCGTTACCGCCGACGACCACGGTGCCGTCATAGATATTGTCGCCCAAGCCCCAGCCAGCATTGCTGTCGATCTCAAACTGCGCGCCATCAGATAGCCCAGCACAGAAATAGCCCGCTGAACCACGTACCTTCACCGTTGTTGCCGTGGTCAGGCCGACGCCGATATGGTGCTGGGCATCGGGGTTGATGATCTCGATGACGTCTTCCTGCTCGGCCAGTTTTCGCAAAAGCTGGTTGCCTTCGCGCACTGACATGCTGGACAGATCAATTTGCTGCATTCCGTTGCCCTTTGTAATTCTGCATCGGCTCCAGACGTAGCCTCAGCGGTGCCAGGTCTGATAAGTTCCGGGCGCAGGCTCCATTGTGCTGAGAGCTTGTCCGGGGAAAAGCTTGTTCAATGAAACCTCTTCCGAAGCGATCGCGACCATTTCGTCATTTTCAAACATGACCATCGGCTTCACCGCCAACCGATCCTTTGCGTAGCCTATTTCGTTCTTGGTCGAGACCAGGAACGAAAACGTGCCGTCCAGATCCTCAATCGACGTTTCCAACGCGCTTTCCAGACTGGTATCCTGCTGCAGCTTGTCGGCCAGATAGACCGCAATCAGCTCCGAATCGTTATCTGTGTTGAATTCGAACCCACGCTGTTCCAGACGGCGGCGCATTTTCCAGTAATTGGTGATCTGCCCGTTATGGACTATCGCTATATCCGCGAAACCGGTGGCCCAGAACGGATGCGCCGCTTCGGGGCGCACATCGCTTTCCGTCGCCAGCCTGACATGGCCCAGCCCGTGCGTTCCCGCAAAAGACTGCACATGGTAGATGTCATCAACCTCATGGGCAGTTCCCACATCCTTGAGGATCTCAAGCGAGGTGCCGATTGAAATCACCTTGGCAACATCTTCAGCATCATAGGAAAGTTTTTGGATATCGCCGGTAAAGTTCACGACCACGCGGTAGTTGTTGCCTATCACCACATCTTCGACGATTTCGGCGGAGTGTTTGGCAAGGACCTCCTTGATCTTGCTGATGGCGGTAGCTGCATCGTTGCCGGTGCCCACAAAAAACCGCATACGCAACTGGTTATCGCTGGGTTCTCCATAAAGCGCAAAGCCGGTTGAATCAGGTCCACGATGTTGGCACCCGTCCAACATATCAAGCAGAGCGCTTCCGGTAGGGGAATTTCGGCCTGTTCCGCCCCGTTTATAGAGTATCCCCGCTATTCCGCACATGTCCTTATCTCCGTATCTGGTTAGTAAACGATTCCGGGCTGCAAAAATACTTGCCTATGAGGAAAAAAATTACACCATAATGAAAGAGAGATCAATTAGGAAAGTCACCGCTTTCTTGGTCGCGGACACAAAACTACCCCCCCGCCTGACAGAATCAGCACAGCCACTCGACCATGTCGCGAAAGGGGAACACCGAGGGAGAGCAAGAATGTGTTGGCTTGAGTTACCAAAGGCAGCCGGAGCGTTTCAACGGCGCTAACTCCTCGCAATTCAAGAGTTCCGGTCGCCTGTTGACACGGTGGCCGTTCGTTTAGATGCCCGGCAAAACTAAATACTATTCCAGTAGAAACTGAGCAGGGGAATTGTGAGAGAGTCACACCAATTCTATACCAATGAAGGTAGGATCCGGTGAGCCGACTCTTTAGGCTAGCATTTTTGAAGTATTGCGGTATCATTCACGAACCAATAGCAAACCAAAAAGGCGAATTGGAAACGGGAGGACGAAACAGATGGGTAATAACCTAGACGCGCTAACCACGATATTTACCGAGTTCTATTACTGGGTGACGGTCGTGTTCATGTTCCTTATTCACGTAGGCTTTTGTGTCTACGAAGTGGCGGCGAGCCGTCGTAGAAACCATGCTCACACGCTGATGAAGAATATCATGGTGATCCCGCTGGTCACCGTCACATTCTTCTTCTTTGGCTGGTGGATCTATTTTTCATTTCCCAACGGCCCCTATATCTACCAGGGCATGGGCATTGACTACGAGGCGGCATCGTTTGCCCGCCCTTGGGATCCATCTATGGGCACCAATCTGGGAGATCACATCACCGGTGTGTTCTGGGCGGCGTTCCTGCTGTTTTCCTGGACTGCGGCTTCGATTGTGTCAGGTGCGGTCATGGAGCGCATCCGCTCTGGCGGTTTCTGGGTGCTTGCCGTGGTCATCGGATCCTTCGCATGGATCATCGACGCATCCTGGGGCTGGCACTGGGATGGCTGGATGGTTAAAATGCTTGGCTATCACGACGCTTATGCATCAGGTGTTATCCATGCGATTGCCGGTGGCTTCGCGCTGGGCGTCCTTTTGGTCCTAGGGCCACGTTTGGGCAAGTTCCGCGATGATGGGACCCCGCGCGATATACCGCCGCACAATCCCTGGCTGGTCACCCTCGGCCTATTCCTGATCTATACCGGGTTCTGGGGTTTTTATGCGGCCTGCAACGTGCCGATCATTGCACCGGAAGTCATTGACGGAGAGATCACAGGTGTGACCTGGACAGCGACCAATATCTATCTGGCGCCAACGACCCTGTCGGCAATCACCTTCAACTTCCTGATGTCGCTGTCAGGCGGTCTGATGGCAGCTTATCTGGTTTCCAAAGGCGATCCGTTCTGGACCTTCTCTGGCGGCTTAGCCGGGATTATCTGTGCATCTGCGGGCAACGACCTGTATCACCCGATCCAGTCGATGTTCATCGGAGCGTTCGGTGCCTGGGCAGCCTTTAAACTGCATTACTGGGTCGAGCGAAAGTTCAAGATCGACGATGCAGTTGGTGCAGTTGCCGTGCATGGTTATGCGGGCTTTATCGGCCTGGTCATCTGTGGCTTCATGCTCTGGGGCCAACCTTCGTCGCCATATGCAGGCTATGCGGCAATCAATCCGCTTGGCATGTTCATCGGTGCGATCATCATGTTTGGCGTCCTCGGCTTCTTGCCTGGCTGGATCGTTGCCAAGATTTTGCACGCATTTGGCATGCTGCGTATTCCACGCAAGGTCGAACTTGAGGGGCTCGATTTTGAAAGCTCAGAAGCCTATGACAATGCTGTTGCAGAAATTATCGCGGCCGAACAGGCTCTGGTACAAACCAAATAATCGAAAAGGAGAAACACCATGTCTACAAATGGAATGACAAGCTGGGCGGTTGATCTGGCCGATATTGGTGCCGTTTACCCTTTCCAGGGGACCGAGTTTGTGCTCTTCATCCTTGGACTTGTGTTCTGGATTGGTTGGCACATTCTGCAATTTCGGACGGAAAAAACTGAGGTCGATCACGAAATGCACTCGGATGAATCTGGTGAAAGCGCCAAGGATATCATCGGTCGTTACTGAACTGTTGATCTGGTAAAAAATGCGAAACGCCGGCCTGATGAATGGGTCGGCGTTTTGCTTTCCTTGGTGGGAATACAAGGGACGAATTTCTATCGCTGGTATGATCACTGTCTGAAGCATGGCAAGGCTGCTTAGGAGGGCCAATCCCCGAAACCAGCGGATGTTTGGAACCGTAGGAGTTGATTGCGCTAGGACAGGCGCACCGGGGCCACCTGTTTGGGTCGCATCGCGCGCAGCCATCGCCATCATCGACAAGGCGTCCCGGTCTTACCCGGCGGACTATGATGAAGAGATGTACAAATGGCGGCATCTGGCCGAGAATTTCTTCCAGAAGATCAAGGATAACAGGGGTATAGCAACTCGCTGCTGCAAGACAGATACCAGCTTTGCGGCTTTCATATCCCTTGCTGCAACGATCTTGTGGCTCAGATGAACGTCAACAGGCCCTAGTATTGCACGCAAGAAAATCGGTGCGAAACTGCGCCTCTTGTCCCCCATATGTCCCGCAGAATCGAAATTCAGCGAGTCCACGGGGAGCGAATTCCTCGTAAGCCTATGATTTTGTTGGTAGCGGGA
>JAAEUI010000528.1 GCA_024227475.1 Paracoccaceae bacterium
CGACATCTGTTTCGCCGATTTTCTGCCACTGGCCAATGTAGCCGGCATTTGCATCGGCTGCATCAATACCGCCGAATTTCGCCACGCAGTCCGCAACCGCGGCCTCGATCTCTGCTGCGCTGGTGACATCGCAGACCGAATATGCGCATTGGGTATCCGGGTTGGCCTGTTTGATCAGTTCTCGTGTCTCAGTGAGCGCCTCTTGTGACCTTGCCGTCAGATAGACCGCTTTGGCACCGGCTTCGGCAAAAGCGACGGCAGTGGCCTGACCAATGCCCCGCGACGCTCCCGCAATGAAAACAACCTTGCCGGATGCGCTTTGCTCTAGTGCGGATTTTGGGTCGATAGCGTCGTATCTGGTGTGATGGCCGGTGAGGTCGAGGGACTGGGTATAAGTTGATGACATTGGATACTCTCTGATTTTGCAGGTGTCTGTTGACGGTATTGATAGCCCAGAACGACAGATCATGCCTGCCAGTTCGTCCGCATGGTATGCCTATTCCTACAACCACATGAGTTATTTGGTGTATTTGTCTGCAAACTCTGGTAGGGATTGAGGTATGGAAAAAAGCATGGACCTTTCGCATTTCATCAAACTGTATAACCGATATTGCGTTGATAATCCCAATGCATTTCAGAATTTACCCGGGCTTTCCGTTTTTCGTAGGGATGATGTTAGTGACATAGAGGCCGTAATCTATAACCCTGTCATATGCCTGATCCTTCAAGGGACCAAAGTAACGGCTATCGGTGATCAGATCGTGGAGCTAAAACCGGGTGATGCTCTGCTAGTAAGCCATGACCTGCCGGTCATTTCCCGGATCACCAAGGCGAGTGCTAAGGAACCCTATCTTGCGTTGATCCTGTCGCTTGATTTGGGGCTGGTGCGAAGCCTTTACGACCAGATTGCCGACGCACCGGTTGCCGATGCCGCCGCCCGGTCCCTCGCTGCAGGACCTGCCGATCCGGGATGGCTTGCGCCGTTGGTTAGGTATTTTGAGTTGATAGAAAACCCACTGGATGCAAAGGTTCTTGGGCCTTCTACTTTGCGCGAAATTCACTACCGGCTTTTGCTCTCGCCGATTGGAAAGATGCTGCGAAACCTGATTGTCACTGACAGTCACGCCAGTCGTGTTGCCAAGGCCATCCAGAAAGTCAGAGCTGAGTTTCGCTCACCGCTGGGCATTTCAGATTTGGCCAGCGCCGCAGGCATGAGTGCGTCGTCTTTTCACACCCACTTCAAATCGGTTACCGGCACAACGCCGTTGCAATACCAAAAAGATCTTCGCCTGATCGAGGCGAGGGCTCTGTTGGTTGACAGAAACAACACGGTATCCGAGGCGGCTTATGCAGTCGGTTACGAAAGCCCGACCCACTTTAGTCGCGACTACAGCCGGAAATTCGGATTGCCGCCGAGCAGAGATGTGGCACCGCTGGTCATATAACCCGGCACTACCCTTGCCGCGCAATCGGATCGTCTGGCCGTCAGCCGCGCCTTGCGGATTTTTCACCTCCAGCGAGGTCCCATCAGGCAAAGTAATCAGGGTTTTTGCTCCCTTTGCAGCATCCATGAATGAGACTTCCAGCGAATACCGCTGATTCCTTCGCGTCGGCATCCCAGGTATCAGGCTTCGGAACTTCCCTCTGCTGATGCAAGCTGTTCCAGAGCGTTCCCCGCGGCTTCTATCGAGCGGTCGATGTCCTCCCGGCTGTGTTCAGTACAGCTGAGATTATGCAGGATGCGATTGCCAGTGAAAAAGACCCCCTGATCCCGCATCAGCTTCGAGAACCTTCCATACTTGGCCAGATCCACCGTGCCACAGAATTCGCGGTAGTTGGTGATCTTATCCAGATCGGTAAAGATTGGATGAAACATCGAGCCGATATTTTGTACCCGCATGTTCTGGCCGGTGTCGCATGCAACCTGATTCAGGCGGGCGGTCATTTCCTCGCCAATCGCGTTGATCCTAGTCCAGCCAGCGTTGTCGTCCTTGCTCATTTCCTCAAGCATTGTCTTGGCGGCGTAAAGTCCCAACCGGGGTGCATTGTGACTGCCATAGTGCAGCACCTTGCCATATTCGATGCATTCCATGATGTGATCGGGTCCGGCGATCGCTGCCACCGGAAACCCCTGGCCCAACGCCTTGCCATAGGTGACGATGTCAGGCTGCAATCCATAAAACTCAGCCGCACCACCCGGCGCCACGCGGAACCCGGTTACGGTTTCATCGAGATAAAATAGCACGTCATGGGCACGGCACATTTCCTGCACCTGCTGCAGATAGCCAGGTTTCGGAGGGATCACTCCCATGTTGGACATGGCTCCTTCCATGACCACGCAGGCGATTTCGTGACCGTGAGTTTTCAGCACTCGTTCCAGCGCATCCGTATCGTTCCAGATACAGACCAGGGTGTCTTCCCAACTGCCCGGGGTCAGGCCCGAACTGTCGGGAATACGTACCGGATCGTTGGGGTGGCCCAGCGTCGTGACAGGCTGCGGGTTCGAACTGACCAAGAGACCGTCGTACCAGCCGTGATAATGGCCTTCGAATTTCAGAACTTTGCGCTTGCCAGTGATGCCGCGGGCCATGCGCACACCGGTCATGCAGGCTTCGGTACCAGTATTTGCAAAGCGCACCTTGTCCACATGAGGCAGCATTTTGACCATCAGCTCGGCGGTTTCGACCTCGACCTCAAGCGCAGTGGCGAAATGGGTGCCGCCCATGACCTTGTCCCGCACCACCTCAACGATCTTGGGATGCGCGTGTCCCAGCGGCAGACAGCCGAAGGAAAGCTGCCAGTCGATGTATTCATTTCCATCCACGTCCCACAGGCGCGATCCGCTCCCTTCGCGGATATAGGCCGGATATGGGTCATAGTTCAGCGGGCCGCGGCTGGCAGAGCTGCACCCCTCGACTAGCACATCCATTGCGCGGTCGAACAAATGCTTGGAGTTTTCGGTTCTCATGGGCGTTCCTTATGTTGTCAGCCGGTGATGGTGCGCAAAAGGGCACTTGCCTGTTGTTGGGCATTTTCAGGGGTCAGCATGCCGGGTGTGCTACCTAAAAAGTCGTGCAGGGCATTCAGGGTTTGATCGGAATAGACGATGGTACCATCCGATGTCACGTCTTCAATCCCGTCCCATTTCAGAGAGGCCTGATTGACCGCGATGGCCTGTTCCATAGTCCACTCTCGCGGCAGTGCAATGTCGACGCCTGCGCAACTGGCGATCACCGGATAACCGCCCAAAAACGGCCCGATACCAGGAAGATGGATGGCTACTGGCGTGTCCGAGGTCAGCGCGCCCAACGCCTCAATCCCCGCCGAAGCTGTGACGCGATTGAAATGCAGATCGTAGGGGAACGGAAAAGGATCGCGTAGCACTTTCGCGGCAACATCGCTGACATCGCGGCCTTGTACAGTTGCCTTCAACAGATGCGGTGGCAGCACGTCGAACCGAGTTTTGTTCAGAACGTAGTATTCGAATGCGTGTTGCGCGACGAGGTGAACCTCAACTTCATGTGGCTTGCAGCCGATGGTGCGCGCAACGTGAATCCGTATCTTCGCAATCGGTTCCTGCACGTTGCCGATCCCAAAATTAGGGCCAAAGCCAGTCCGGTTCAAGACGGCATTGATCACATCAGGATAGGAGGCCCCAATCCACGTTGTACCGCAATCCGCCGCTGCCAGCCTGTTTCGCAGCTGCGTCATCAAGGCCAGATGAAGAGAAGTGAACGCGGCAAATGGCAGGTCGATCCCCAGTTCATCCAGCTTCCACCACGGCATGAGGCTGGGTGCGGAAAACAGGAAATCCGGAGCCATGTTCCGGAGCTTTTCCTCGAAATCCGGAGCTCCAAAATCCAGCTCTTCGGCCATGATGTTGGGGAAATGCCCTTCGGTCCCGGCGCCGATGATGGCATTACCCGCTCGTTCTTGAGCCTTTTGCTTGCTCCGGCTGGCCACGATGATCGTGTCGAACAAGTCTGATCGCGCGGCCGCTTCCAGCATGCATGTGCTCAGTTCACCCAACGACAGGATGAGAAGAGAAGGTTTACTCATGACACCTCGGGTAGGGTAGGTCAGGTTGAGATTGGCAGGACTTCATGGTGACAAACTCTAAGATCGCTTCAAAAATGAAACAACCCCATGTGGTTTCCTCGCAGATGGCTGACAGGGATAGTTAGATCTCTAGGTTAGGGGCCTTGTTTCGCGCGTCGTTCGCGGAGGGCGATGAAGAGGCCGGACAGGAAGATCACCGCCGCTCCAATCCAGGTATACTTGTCTGGGATCTCGGCAAAGAACCACGCACCGATCATCGCCGTCCAGATCAACTTGAGAAAATCAAAGGGCATCAACGCAGTTGGATCTGTTTCCTTCAGGGACTGGCTGAGCGACACCTGAGCGATTGAACCAAAAAGACCGATCAGCACCATCCAGCCCAATGTCTGAAACCCGAACGGTTGCCAGACCCAGAGAGCCGGGAAAATGGAAAAGACACCAAGGAATATACCCATATATGCCACAATGGTTAGGCTCGAATCTGTACGCGACAAGATCTTTATAATGACCATCGCCACCGCCCAGAGCGCTGCCGACACGGTGACCAATAGCGCGCCCATGTCGATAGCCACGAAGCCTGGTCGCAGGATGATCAGCATGCCCACGAACCCAGAAAGGATCGCCAGCCACCGGTAGATACGCAAGCGCTCTCCCAACACAAGGACAGCCAGAATGGCCATGAAGATAGGCGCGGTGAAGCTGAGTGCGGTAACCTTCGCAATCGGTGAAATCGACAATGCGGTGAAAAACATCAACATCGCCAAAATGTTGATCACGCCTCGCAGCACATGCAACCCAATCCGCTTTGTGCGCAGAATTGCGAAACGTGAGCGCATCAATAGTGGCAGTAGAAAGGCCAGGCCGAAGATGTTGCGAAAGAAAGCGATCTGAAATGGGGGCAGGACTTCTGAAACGAAACGCACAAGTCCATGCATGATCGAAAACGCCGCGGTAGACAGGCACATCAACACGATCCCGCGCATGGCTGAGGTTTGGCGGTTCCACATTGCGCTGACCCTATGCAGACCAGATCCTTGACTTGCCATGTTCCCTCATTTTCCGGCTGGCCAAGCATGCCATTGCGTCTACGCGCCGCGATTTGCCTCTCAAACAAGCATGGCATGGGTGACAATTGCGGTCGAGGGCTTCCTGAGCACTAATTCAGTAACTCTTCTGCATCTGCAAACGCGCTGCTTATCAACAGAATGAACCGCCCCGAATTTGCCGGAGGCTGTTTACTTCGTTTCATGCGACCTTATCCAAGTCAGGTTTCTGTCCCAACAAAAAGCGGCACTGTCAAACCAACGCGAACTGGTTTCCACAAGGATAGCGTGACTGTCTCTTGTGACGTGGCAAGTTCCCTGCAAAACTTGAACAGTTCCCTGTTCTGCCAATAGGTTTCCCTGATACGCAAAATATTTTCCCTGTATTTTTCCTGATAACAGGGAAAAATCGGACCGAGACTGGTTTGCTTGAGACTGCGTCCACAGCCAGCACAGCTAACACAATGATAATGCAGGATAAATACTGCAATTTGCCCGCATTTACCTGTCGTGCAGCGACGTCCCTATCAGTTCCGATGAACCAGAAATCCTCGGTTAGCTAAACCCTCAATTCTCTCAAACAAGTGCTGACGTCAGAAAGTGACAGGTCCAAAGTGACGGCAGAGCGCTGCTGTTGAGTTAACGTGACAGTGCCCGTGCAAATGGCACTCGAGATTTCGAAGTGGAAGCGGAAACCGAACGTAAAGCATCACCGCCAGCAGGATGATCTCAGGACCCGTCTTGAAGTACTTGAATGGGTCGTTTTGTCATCCGGCGACGCTAGGCGTCCGCCCTTCCCGCCTCAAGCAGATTTCTTTTGACAGCGCTCCTCTAACGTATTGTTAATACTGTGTTTCTCAGATCATTTTGTTAGTCTTAGCAACCTATAATTGCACTCCGATGGCAGAGGCCACACGCTCGATTCGTGTCGGGTGCGCCGCAAAATCAGTGATTTAGGCCTCCTTTTTGCGTTTGGGTGAATCCGAGTGTGTCAGATTTGGGCCACTCAACGAGCGTCCATGTGACGATAACTGAACACAGAACGCCGCAATAGATCGATCTGTTGAACCTGACTTTGCTACGCTGCGTTAACGTGGAGCGCGACAGCTTGGAACCCGAAAGGAACAAGAACAGATGCCGACGGAAGACAAAAAGTCCAACGGCCGCCCCGTCGGCGCAGCGTTGGTGGTCGGCGGCGGCATCGCCGGGATGCAGGCTTCGCTCGATCTGGCCAATACTGGGTTCAAGGTATTCATGGCTGAAACCAAGTCGGCTATTGGCGGACATATGGCGCGGCTCGATAAGACTTTTCCGTCCAATGACTGCGCCATGTGTACGATCTCTCCTCGGCTTGTTGACTCGGGTCAGCATCTGGACATTGACGTTCTAACCAATACCGAGGTGTTGGCGCTGGAGGGCGAGGCGGGAAACTTTACCGCGACGCTTCACTCCAAAGCACGGTTTATCGATACTGACAAATGCACCGCTTGTGACGATTGTGCCAAGGTTTGTCCGGTGTCAGTTAGTAATACATTCGAGGGCGGATTGAGCGATCGGCGCGCAGCCTACAAGCTTTACCCTCAGGGTGCGCCCGATGCCTATGCCATCGACAAGCGAGGGGTGGCACCGTGCCGGGACGCCTGCCCGACGGGTCAGCGCGCACAGGGCTATATCGCTTTGATCGGCGAGGGCCGTTATGACGAAGCTTATAAATCCATCCGACTTGATAACCCGTTTCCGGCGATCTGCGGGCGGATCTGCAATGCGCGGTGCGAAGACGCCTGCTCGCGCTCGATGGTGGACAAGCCGGTCAGCATTCGTGCACTGAAACGTTTCGTAACCGATACCGTGATGGCCGAGCCGCGAGTTAAACCGGAACCCGCCGAACGCAAGCACGATCAGAAGATTGCCGTCATCGGCGCGGGTCCCTGTGGGCTTACCGCAGCTCAGGATCTATGCCTTGAAGGTTTTGGCGTCACTGTGTTCGAGGCTCTGCCCGTGGCGGGTGGCATGCTGCGTGTTGGCGTACCGGAGTTCCGCCTGCCCACCGAAATAATCGAACGCGAGGTTGCCGATATCGTTGATCTGGGCGTTGACCTGCGCTTGTCGACCCCGGTTGAGAACCTCGATGATCTGTTTGAGCAGGGTTATGACGCGGTGCTGATGACGGTAGGTGCGCATGAGGGCATTAGGATGCCCATTCCAGGCTCTGATCTTGATAACGTTCTGATCAACACCCAGTTCCTGCGCGACGTGCGTCTGGCGGAAATGGGCGATAAATCGTGTGACCCGCGCCCCCAAATCGACGGCAAACGGGTTGTTGTTGTCGGCGGTGGCGACGTGGCGATGGATGTCGCACGCAGTGCAGTCCGACTTGGGGCAATCGATGTGCAGATGGCTGTTCGCGGCTCTGGCGGTGCCATGCCCGCAAGTGTGGCCGAGGTTCGTGCGGCCGAGGACGAAGGCATCAAGATGCATGTCGGCCTCAATTTCCTATCCGTGACCGATGATGGTGCCGGGAATGTCACCGGCCTTGAGTGCCAGCGGGTTGAGCGATTTGAGACCGGCGCGGACGGGCGCAAGGTGGCGCATATTGAGCCGGGGTCGGACCATGTCATGCCTGCCGACGTAATTGTCTTTTCGATCGGGCAAAAGGCCGGCCTGGGCTTTATTCCCAAGGGCAAAGGCATACATTCCGATGGTGACTGGACAGTGCGTGCCGACGAGCGCACCTATGAAACAGCCTATCCCGGTGTCTTTGCCGCAGGCGATCTGATCAGCGGCACCGCTTTTGTCATCGACGCAATTGCCGGTGGGCGTAAGGCGGCGGCCTCGATCATGCACTACCTGCTGGATGGAAAAGCAAAGGGCGAAGCGCCATCAGAGCAACCCATCGCCACATTCACCCAAAGCGAACTCGACGGGAAGGTTTTGAAAGGTGACATCAAGTTTGGCGAGCCTCCGGCAGAGGCTCACCTGCCCGCCGATGAACGCACCGGTCACTTCCACGAGGTCGATGCGGTTCTAAGCGAGGAGCAGGCCCGCGCCGAAGCTGGGCGTTGCCTTGAATGCGGTATTTGTTCGGAATGTAACGTCTGTGTTGATGCCTGCGGCTTTGACGCGATTGATCTGAACATGGTTGATGAGACGCGCAAGGTTGAAGTTGGCGCAGTGGTGTTGGCGCCGGGATACAAGCCCTATGAGGCCGAAGCCGCGCAGGAATTCGGACTGGGACGTTTCCCGAATGTCCTGACCTCGCTGCAATATGAACGCCTGCTGTCCGCATCGGGTCCAACGTCGGGCAAAGTCATGCGCCCGTCGGACGGCGAGCGCCCCAAACGCATCGCCTTCCTGCAATGCGTCGGCTCGCGCGATACCTCGCATGATTACTGCTCGGCTGTTTGCTGCATGTATGCAACCAAGCAGGCAACCATGACAATGGGGCACTGGCCTGACACCGAGATCGAAGTCTTCGTGATGGATGTGCGCTCTTTTGGCAAAGGCTATGAAACCTATTACCAAACCGCTCAGGACAAGCACAACGTCAGCTACCGCCGTTGCCGGATATCAGCGGTGCGCGAGGATGCGAAGACCTCAAACCTGGTCTTAAAGACCATGGACCGGGGTGCCGGCATTGCCGCACCCGGAGAAACCATGATCAACGAAGAGCATTTCGACATGGTGGTGCTGTCGGTTGGCATGGAGATCGCCGAAAGCACCAAAAAACTGGCTGCAACACTGGGTGTTGAACTGGATGAATACGGCTTTTGCAAAACCGTCCAGAACGACCCATTGCAGACCAGCCGCAAGGGTGTGTTCGGTGTAGGGCCTTTCCGCGAGCCAAAGGACATTCCTGAAAGCCTGCTGGAGGCCAGCGGTGCAGCGGCGCAGGCCGGTGCGCTGATGCGTCCTGCGCGCGGCACGCTAACACGCGAGGCAGTGTTTCCTCCCGAACGCGATATAACGACGGAAAACCCCAAAGTTGCGGTCTTTGTCTGTCATTGCGGAACCAATATTGGCGGTTATCTGGATGTGCCCAAGGTGGCCGATTATGCAGCTGATCTGCCCAACGTGATCCACACCGAAGACAACATGTTTGCCTGTTCGGCCGACAGTATCATCCATATAGCCAAGACCGTTGCCGAAACCGGTGCGAACCGGGTGGTCGTGGCTTCTTGCACTCCGTTGACCCATGAACCGGTGTTCAAAAAGACGCTGCAACAGGCCGGGCTGAACCCACATCTTCTGGACATCGCCAATATCCGCAACCAGTGTTCCTGGGTACACTCAAATGACTGGGATGCGGCCACCAGCAAGGCTGAGGATCTGGTGCGCATGTCTGTGGCGCGCGTCAACGAACAGCAGCCGCTGAAAACAGACAGCATCGACGTTCAGCGCGGTGCGCTGGTTATTGGCGGTGGCGTGGCCGGTATGACAACCGCGCTGACGCTTGCCAAACAAGGGTTTCCTGTCGATTTGGTCGAACGCCGCGAAGTACTGGGCGGCGCAGCCCGCAGCTTGCATTACGGGCTGGAGGATTTCGGGGCCGGGGCAGATTTGGTGCCTGAGGGTGCGGATGGCTTTCAGTCTCCGCAAGCATATCTCAAAGAGCTGATCGAAGAAACGGGCGCCAACCCACTGATCACAATCCATCTTGGTGCGAACCTCAGAGGCATGAGCGGCATCATGGGCAATTTCACCTCAAAGCTGACCTATGACGAAAGCGGCCAAAGTGTGGAGATCACCCACGGTGCCTATGTCGTTGCCACTGGTGGTGAGGAATACCGGGGCGACGAATACTGCTATGGTCAGGACGCCCGCATCACCACCCAACAGCAGTTCGAAGAAAAACTGGCGGCGCATGAAAACGGTACGGACGACAAGCCGTTGCCAGGTAATATCGTCATGGTGCAATGCGTCGGTCCGGCGGACAAATACTGCGGGCGCATTTGCTGTACCACGGCTTTGAAAAACGCCCTGACGCTCAAACGGCTTAACCCTGATGCGCGGATCACTGTGCTGTTCAAGGATATCCGCACTTATGGCTTCAAAGAACGGCTTTATACGCAGGCCCGCGATGAAGGAATTCTGTTCCTTCGCTACGAGGATGAGCGTCCGCCAGTTGTCGATATCGCTGATGGCGGAACACTCAGGGTAAACGCATGGGAAGAGGTGCTGGGACGTGAGATGACCTTCAAGCCCGACATGGTTGTTTTGTCCACACCCATCGTGCCCTCTAGTGGTGCACGCGATCTGGCAAACCGCCTTAGGGTGACGCTTGATATGAACGGCTTCTTCATGGAAGCACATGTCAAACTGCGCCCGGTTGATTTTCTGTCTGACGGGATATTCATGGCCGGTTTGGCGCATTATCCCAAGATGATGACGGAAAGCATTGTGCAGGCCAAAGCAGCTGCAGCGCGCGCTGCCACCATTCTGTCGCGCGACAAGATCATTACCGGCGGCCCCGTGGCCGAGGTCAATCCCGATCTTTGCGTCGGCTGTCTGACCTGCGTGCGCATCTGCGCCTTTGGCGCGCCCCGGATTGTGGATATGGCCAAAGGCGTGGGCGGCACTTTGGGTGCAGCGCAGGTCGAAGCAGCACTTTGTCAGGGTTGCGGGCTTTGTGTCGCTGAATGCCCGGCTGGCGCGATTGAGCTTCATCACTACACGCCGGGTCAGA
>JAAEUI010000529.1 GCA_024227475.1 Paracoccaceae bacterium
GACCGGTGTAGTACATCTGCCCGCCGGTTTCCCTGACCAGATAATCGGTCAGAAGCTGAAGTTCCCGCGCGATCCGGTCTTCGCCACGATTGGCCCAAAACCGGGCAAGCACGCTGTCGGCCTGCGCCTGTCCAACCACTTTCGTGGAAAAAACTACGATTGCATCATATCCGCCGAGGCGGTCGTAAAGAGAAACTGTCATTTTCGATTTTCCCATTTTTGAATTGTGAAGTTTTAACGGCGTAGGTTCCGCACCCAACTTTCCTCAGTTCGGCGCGACCTTCGCTTCCACCGGAACCATGACGTGCCACAACGGTGTGTCGCCCCACATGACATAAGCGCCTCCCACGTAGGGGTCGCGTGGCAGGCTTGTCACCATATTCTGGTCGGGGAGCAACATCATCAGATGGGGCCCATCCTGCACCCAAACACCCCCGTCATTCGGATCGCTTGCCATTGGATTGTCGTTGTTAACCATCGCATCGCCCTGGAGCATGTATGAGATACCGACAACATCCGTCGAAAACTCGATCCCTGACCCGACAGCGGCCATCCATTTCATCCAGACGGGATCATTGCACATGGGGTGTTTGTCTCCGGGGATCAGGCCAACGCCTGGCAGGCATACCCAGTCATTGCTGCCCTTTTTGAGGATCGTGCCGTCCACATCCATAATGGTCGCGTCGTCGCTAATATCTGAGGGCGCAGCCGACATTGCCCTGGCGATTTTTTCTGCGGCCGACTCGGCCACTGCTGTATCTGGCACTCCGCTGATTGCTAGAAGTCCAACCGCAGCACCGATGGCCTTTCTGTGCAGAATTCCCATTCTCTTTCCCATATTCGATACTCCGTTTCAAAAATGAAATTGTTGTGGTTCGCAGGACCGCAACTTTGCCCAGAAATGCGTTTGTTGTTGTCAATCAGGATGCACTTGTGCACGGTTTTGAGAATTCGTAATAAATCGAAAACCGTTTTGCATATTTGCACAGCGCTGGAGGCACCGGATGCATTGGGACGACGCGCGGATATTTCTTGCTTTTGCCCGCGAGGGTTCGTTCAGCGCGGCTGCAAAACGTCTTGGGGTGCAGCACTCAACGATATCACGCCGAGTTCATGCACTGGAAAAGGATCTTGCAACACCATTGGTGGAACGCAGAGCATCGGGCTATGTACTGACCAATGCTGGCGAAGACCTGAGGGCGTCGGCCAGTCGGATAGAGCAGGAACTTCTGTCGTTTGAGGCAGCCAGCGCCGGGCAAAGCAGCGTCGCCGCAGGAGAGCTTCGCATCACCGCTATCGCCAATATGGCATCAACCGTGTTGATGCCGGTTTTTGCCCGGTTCAGTGAGGCCCACCCTAATATTAACCTGCGCGTTGACGTCACCAATGATTCAGTGCGGCTTGCGGAACGTGATGCCGATGTCGCCCTTCGGCAAACTAATTCACCCGGTGAGACTCTGATCGGAACGCGGCTGACAACTGTTGCGTCAGCAGTTTATGGATCGGTTGACTATTGCAAGGCAGTCAATGCCGGACAGGCCAATGAAAAGTGGATCGGCGTTGATTGCTGTGATTACCACAGAGACTGGACAAGAGAAGCCTGCGCTCAAGCGGAACACGTGTTCTGCGTTGACGAGACCTCGTTGACCGCCGCAGCCTTGAAGGAAGGACTGGGCGTCGGTTACCTTCCTTGCTTCATGGGTGACGGCGACCCCGCGCTGGTCAGGTATCGAGAGCCTGAACAGAAGCACGATCTTGGGCTGTGGTTTCTTTATCACCGTGACTTACGCAACACAAAACGCGTGACCCTTTTTCGCGAACACATGCAGCAGGAGATCAGAAAAACCGCGGCTCTGTTCGAAGGAGCGATGCCAAAGCCATACCACCCTTAGGCTTGCGTTTCTCTGGGGAGGAATTCGAGAATATTCCGCCTCATGCCGCAGGTTCGCGAGGTCAGCTTTTTGCGCTTCGCACCCGTTCCGGCTTCGCGCAGCATTGGGCGAAATGGGCTCACTGCCGACCTCTGATGCGCCGCAGCATCTGCCTAAATCGAGTTCGCAGCCCTGACACAGACGGCCCAAAGCCGACCTCCAGCAGACAATTGAGATGCTGCAGCGCGGCCCGTCATTGCTGCCGTTCGCTGCAATTGCAAAATCGCAGTGAGGTGAACTCACACAATGCGGGACAAAGTTGCCAGTCGACGTCGTCCAGCGAGCGTCCGCTATCAAGCAATGTTCAATCGAGCTTTCGTGCAGGCGCGCAAATTGGCTGTGGTAAAGGTTCGAAATTCGGGCACCTAGGCTCCAAGTGTTAGGGACTGGCTATTGCGAGCGCTTCGGCAACATTTAGTTTCGAATCCATGAATTGTCGGGCGGTGTCGGAGTCGTTCTCCACGAATAAGACTTCACGTTTTTCCCGCCGCGCTTTGTTTCCAACAAGGCGATCCGCCAAAAATGCTAACCGGGGGATGAGTCGGGTTAGTGGCAAAACGAGAATCGGCGGCTTTGATGTGCCAAAAGTGGCTAAAAAAGACCTCTATTCGTCTAATTCGTTCAATACCATCGTTCATCCCTCTGTCACCTATTTACTAGGGGTGTGGGCAAAGTTGATCGACTTAGCGCCATCTCTCACATAAACAACGCGCTTCAAAGTAAGTGCACCAATGGAGGAAAACATGAATTATCCGAGCCAAATGAGGGCCGGCATCTCAGCTGTGCTTATTGCTGGTGCGACGGTTTTGGGCAGCGCTGTTGTAGCCGCCGATTACACCCTTGTTGAAGACGGCAAGCTTACCGTTGCATTTAACGGCGACATGCCCGGCACCAGCTACGAGAATGGCAAATTGGTCGGCGTTGACGGCGAAATCATGCAGCGTGTTGCTGATGAACTTGGCCTGACGGTTGAACCCGCACTTATGGAATGGTCGGCTGAGATCGCGTCCGTGAAATCTGGCCGCGTAGACATCATGCACGGCATGATGGGCTGGCGCGGATCGCGCGCAGAAGTAATGAGCCTTTCTGATCCGGTTTACTATTTCCGCGCGACAATCGCACAGCGTTCCGACAGCTCAATGTGCAAGCTGGCCGACTTGGAGAACCTAACAGTCGCAACAATCACGGGTTTCTCGTGGGTTGACGAACTGAAGACAATTCCTGGCCTGACGCTCAAGCTCTACGACACTTCTGACGCCGCGATGCGTGACCTTGTAACAGGTCGTGTTGATGCGCTGTTGGCTGATCCACCGCTTGTTCAGTATGCGATCGCACAAAACCCTGACTGGGGTGTGCACCAAAAAGCGTTCTGCGAGGGCGAAAATGCTGATTACCCTCAGCTAACCAAAGCTGGCAACATCATTTTTGCTGCAAACATCGACAACCCCAAACTGATCAAAGCGGTCAACGGTGTTCTGGCTGAGCTTTGGGCTGACTGCTCAATCCGCGACATTGCTGCCAAGTATGGCCTGACCGACGATCACTGGTTTGATCCGGGCCCATCCAACCAGCGTGCAGGCGTCGATCGCCCTGAAGGTTGGGAACAGCCAAGCTGTAAGTAAAACCTGACTGCTTCACTCACACAACAATCGGATTGGCGGGCAAGCCCAACCGGGCCCCGCCAATCCACCAAACCACCATCCGTATCCAGAGCACAAAGGGGGACAAAAAATGGCCGAGCCGCTCCTTAAAGTCGAAAACCTTCACAAATCATTCGGAAGCCTTGAAGTCCTCAAAGGAATTGATCTGGAACTGGCAAAGGGTGAAAAGATTGCACTGATTGGCCCGTCGGGCTGCGGAAAATCCACCTGCTTACGGTGCGTGAATTTCCTGGAGATACCCAATCAAGGCCACATCTATCTTGATGGCGAATTATTTGGCCAAAAGAAGGTTGGCGATCAGTATTCCCAGATGTCCGAAAAGGAACTGGCCCGCCAAAGGGCGACCATCGGAATGGTTTTTCAAGGCTTCTACCTTTGGCCCCATCTGAACGTCCGCGATAATGTCGCGATTGCGCAGATCAAAGTGAACGGGATGGCCAAAAGTGAAGCCAACGATTTGGCTATGGATATGCTGAAGAAAGTGCATATGGACCATAAGTCGGAAGAATTCCCGGAACGCCTTTCTGGCGGACAGCAACAACGTGTTGCTATCGCCCGCGCGCTGGCACAACGCCCCAAGCTTTTGTTGTTTGATGAGCCGACATCAGCTCTGGATCCGGAACTGGTGGGTGAAGTTCTCAACACCATTCACGAACTTGCTGATGAGGGCCGTGCGATGATGTTGGTCACCCACGAAATCGCATTCGCCCGCGAAGTTGCCGACCGCGTGGTCTTTATGGACGGCGGCGGTATTGCCGAACAGGGACCTGCCAAAGACATTATCGACAACCCGCAAAATCCGCGTCTGCAATCATTCCTTGGACAAATGCTGGAACGCAACTAGCCGCCCGCCTTTAGTTGGATCAATCACATGACCCTTACCGAGAAAATCGAGCTTTACAGTATCACCCTGGTTAAGGGTGCTGGATGGACCGTCAGCATTACCCTGCTTACGTTTTGTATAGCCGTGGTCCTTGGGCTTTTGTTTGGTGCGGTTAAGGCATACGGCGGAAAACAGACTTATTCCTCGACGTTCACGTTGAAAGAAACCTTGTCTTACGTGTTGGCCCGGATCGCCATCATCGCAATCAATATCTACGTTGAAGTCTTCAGGGGCCTGCCTGCACTGGCGGTTCTGTTTATCCTTTATTTCGGGCTTGCCAACGTTGGCATCCGGCTTGAGCCTTTCACCGCCGCTGTCATGGGGTTGGGCCTTATTGGTGGCGCGATGCTTACCGAAGTTTTCAGGGCAGGTTTTGGCGCGATCCACGGCGGCCAACGCGAAGCGGCCTTAGCCGTTGGTATGACCCCTCTTGGAGCCCTGCAGCATATCATCCTGCCGCAAACCTGGCGGGTTACGTTACCGCCGATCGCCAACTATGCGATTGGATTGCTGAAGGATACGGCGATCGTATCTGCAATTGCAGCACCTGAAATCATGTTCTTTGCCCGCAATCTGGTCACGCGAACCTTCGACACCGAAATCATCTATATCCTCGTCGCGATCCTCTACTTTTGTTTGAGTTTCCCCTTGGCCAGATTGGCAGACCGCTTTGAAGCCAAAGCTTTGGAAGGTGCACGATGATCGAATTCCTTTCTGTCTATGGTGAAAACTGGAGCACGTGGCAGCCGCCGATGGTTTCAGCGATCTGGGTTACGCTCGCACTGACGTTTTGTGCCTACATTCTCGCGCTAGCGATTGGCTTGCTGGTTGCACTTGGCAGGATGAGCAATTCCGCAATGCTTCGCGCTATCTGCAAAGGATATGTTGAGTTTACCCGCGGCGTGCCGACTTTGGTGATCTTGTTCCTGATCTATTTTGGTTTGCCAGGGTTTGGCATTGTCTTTGATGCGTTTTGGGCGGGTGTAATTGGGCTTGGGATCGGCATGGGCGGCTATATCGCCGAGGTTTTTCGCTCTGGTTTACAGGCCATCCACTTTGGCCAGCGAGAGGCAGCACTGGCGGTAGGGATGACACCTTTTCAGTCATTTCGGTACATCATGCTGCCTTTGGCTATCCGGATTGTTCTGCCGCCGATGCTGAACATGTTGATCCTGATTTTGAAGGACAGCTCGCTTTGTGCGCTTATCACTGCACCAGAATTGATGTTGTTTGCCAAGGATCTGGCGTCCACGACCTTTTTGCCCATGCATCTCTATCTGCTTGTTGGTGTCGTATACTTGGCATTGTCATTGCCGATGTCCCTCGTGGCGCGGCGTGTTGAAGCGAGGATGCAAGCAGGCATGAGCCGTTAAACAAGACTCCGGATGCCCGGGTGTTCCGACATTTCTGAGCGGGATCCGGGATCAACAAAAATCCAAACGCGACCGAACTTTGAGATCAATTCGATTTCAAAGCACGCAAAAAATCTGAGGAATCCCATGCGTTACTCCGCATTCACGCTGGCCCGCGAAGCCATACTCGGCCACAAAAATTGGCCCAAGATGTGGCGTAGTCCAGAGATGAAATCATCCTATGACGCGGTAATAATTGGCGGCGGCGGCCACGGATTGGCGGCGGCTTATTACCTGGCAAAACTGCATGGCATCACCAACGTGGCGGTGCTTGAGAAAAGCTGGATCGGCGGTGGAAACACGGGCCGCAATACAACCGTGATCCGCTCAAACTATCTGCAAAAGGAATCTGCTGCGCTCTACGATGAAGCGATTGATATGTGGGGCACATTGGAGAATGAGCTGAACTTCAACCTTATGGTTTCGCCACGCGGGCTTTTGCACCTGGCACACAACACCCACGACATGCAGGAGATCGGCCGCCGCGCCCATGCGATGTATATGCATGGCGTCGATGCGGAGCTTATCACGCCCGAGCAGGTCAAAGACTGGATACCCTTTATCCGGCTGAACGGGCGGTTTCCGGTGATGGGCGCACTGCTGCAGCGACGCGGCGGCACCATTCGCCATGACGCGGTGGCGTGGGGCTATGCGCGCGCCGCGGATTCACTGGGCATCGACATTATCCAGAATTGCGATGTCACCGGGTTTCAGATCGAAAGCGGGAAAGTCGTCGGCGTTGAAACCAGCAAGGGGCCGATCAGGACAAATAGGGTTGGGATCGCGGCGGCTGCGCATTCAACCGAGCTTGCCGAAAAAGCTGGATTTCGCCTGCCGATTGAGGCCGTGCCGCTGCAGGCGCTGGTTTCTGACCCCCTAAAGCCGGTCATGGATTGCGTCGCCCTTTCCAACACCGTGCATGCCTACCTCAGCCAATCCGACAAAGGCGAATTGGTTATCGGGGGTGGTACGGACCCGCAGATTTCATGGGGCCAGCGTGGTGGCTTTTTTGAAGTTGAAAACATGATCTCGGCGGTGCTTGAACTTTACCCGATCTTCTCAAAGCTGCGGATGATGCGGCAATGGGGGGGGACGGTTGATGTTACGCCCGACCGCTCACCGCTCATATCAAAGACCCCGGTTGACGGCATATATGTCGATTGCGGCTGGGGAACCGGGGGTTTCAAGGCCACGCCGGTCGGCGGGCGCTCCCTTGCCCACATGATTGCAACCGACAGACCCGATCACCTGTCTGCCCCGTATTCGATTGACAGATACTTCACCGGTGCCCTCATCGACGAAGGTTCGGCCTCTGCTGTTGCGCATTAAGGAAGAAAACAATGTTACTGCTTGATTGCCCTTGGTGCGGAAAACGTGACCAAACAGAGTTTTCCTACGGTGGCGAAGCCCACATAGATCGCCCAATAAAGCCGGTCGAAAAGTCGGATTCAGACTGGGGGCAATATGTGTTTTTCCGGGCAAACCCCAAAGGGTATCACCGCGAACGCTGGATGCACGCGCAAGGGTGCCGTCGCTGGTTCAACCTGATGCGCCACACCGTTACGAACGAGATCAAAGGGTCGTACAAACCCGGCGAAACCTTTCCGCCGGTTTCGCCCAAGGAAAATCAAAATGATTAATAGACTGTCACAGGGCGGCCGGATTGACCGGTCCAAACCGCTTGCATTCGAATTCGACGGCAAGACCTATCAGGGGTTTCAGGGCGATACCCTGGCGTCGGCTCTACTTGCCAATGATATCCGGCTTGTTGCGCGCAGCTTCAAATATCACCGCCCTCGCGGGATCATGTCCGCTGGACTAGAAGAACCAAACGCGCTTGTCTGCCACCTTGCGACAAGTGGCGATGAACCCAACCGTCTGGCAACCGAGCTGATGCTTTATGACGGGTTGAAGGCGACAAGCCAGAACAACTGGCCCAACCTGAAGAACGACATCAATGCCGTGAACAGCCTGTTCGCGCGCTTCATTCCGGCAGGGTTCTATTACAAGACATTCATGAAGCCGCACGGCTGGTGGCACAAAGTTTATGAGCCGGTGATCCGGGCCGCTTCGGGCATTGGCAAGTCGCCTGAGCGGGATGATACCTCGCGTTACGAGGCCAGGAACGCATTTTGTGATGTTCTTGTTGTCGGATCGGGTGTGTCTGGCTTGATGGCGGCACTGACGGCGGGTCGATCAGGGGCAAAGGTGATGCTGGTTGAGGCTGCCCACGAATTTGGAGGCCATCTGCTGGATCACCCGGGCACCCCAATTGACGGGGCTCCAGCCTCAACTTGGATTGAAAACACAGCCAAGGAACTGAAAACACTGGATAATGTCACGGTGATGGATCGCACGCTTGCGTTTGGTTACTACGACCACAACCTCATAGCGGCGTCACAGCGCATCGACGGAAATGTCACCGAAAGGCTTTGGCGGATCCGGGCCAAACAGGTGATCCTCGCCACCGGAGCAATCGAACGCCCGCTGGTGTTTGCCGACAACGACCGACCCGGCGTGATGCTGGCCGGGGCCGTGGCGACCTATATCAATCGTCATGCTGTTCTGCCCGGCAAGCAGGTAGTGGTCTTCACCAACAACGATACCGCCTATCATACGGCCCTGGCTGCAAAGGGGGCTGGAGGCGATGTCACCATCATCGACACCCGAAAAGTTTCCGGGTCTGCCCTTTCCACGAAGGCGCGCGAAGCTGGGATAGCGATACACACCAATGCCGCCGTTGTGGCGGTAAAGGGCAAGCAGCGGGTAACGGCGGTTCAGGTCGGAACGCTCAGCGACAACAAGCAGGCCATCGCTTCAGTGGGCGAGGTTCTGCCTTGCGATCTTTTGGCTATGTCGGGCGGCTGGTCGCCAACGGTTCAGCTTCACATGCAGGGGCGTGGCAAACTAGTCTGGAACGATGAACTGGCGATCATGCAACCTTCGGAGGTTTCGATCACCGAGCCACATGTTTGCGCCGGTTCAGCCAATGGTGCGTTTGATCTGGCTTCGGGTTTGCAGGATGCAATTCAACAGACCGAAAAGGTTCTGCAGCGTCTTGGGATGGATGCTTCAGCTACGGTTGTCCCAGAGGCGTCAGGCGCTAACGATCTGGCGACCATCGAACCGGTCTGGCGGGTTCCGGTCCTGAAGGGAAAGCGCTTTCACGAATTTCAGAATGACTCAACGGCCGAGGATCTGTCGCTTGCCGTTCGCGAGGGCCTGATTTCTGTCGAGCACGTTAAACGCTATACCACGACCGGGATGGCCACGGATCAGGGCAAGACCGCCAACCTGAACGGGCTGGCCATCATTGCAGAAGAACTGGACCGCGCGATCCCAGAGGTTGGCACAACTACCTTCCGCCCGCCTTTTCATCCTGTAACTTTCGGGATGCTGGCGAATACCAGACAAAGGGATTTCTTTGCGCCGATACGAAAGACTCCGATCCACGAATGGCATGAAAAATGGGGCGCGCCGATGGAACCGGTCGGAGATTGGTTGCGGCCCTGGTGGTTCCCCAAGGACGGTGAAGATATGCACGCCTCGGTCACGCGGGAATGTCTGGCGGTGCGCGGCGGCGTTGGAATGGCCGACGCCTCGACCCTAGGCAAGATCGACATTCAGGGTAAGGATGCGGCTGAGTTTCTAAATCGGGTCTACACCAACGCATGGTCAAAGCTGAAGCCCGGTCATTGTCGTTACGGGCTGATGCTGAATGAGCAGGGATTTGTATTCGACGACGGCGTAACAACGTGCCTGTCAGATGATCATTTCCACATGACAACGACCTCTGGCGGTGCCGCCAGGGTCATGACCTGGCTGGAAGATTGGGCGCAAACTGAGTGGAGTGATCTGGATGTCTCCCTGACCAGCGTCACCGAACAATGGGCTGTTATGCAGCTTAGCGGACCCCGTGCGCGTGATGTTCTGGCCAGGTTGACCGATATTGATCTGGACAAAGAAGCTTTCCCGTTCATGACGATGCGCGAGGGTAAGATTGCCGGTGTGGATGCAAGAGTTTTCCGGATCAGTTTCACCGGAGAGCTGTCCTACGAGATTAACGTCCCCTCCCGGTTTGGGCTTTATGTATGGGAACAGATATTTGCTGCTGGTGAAGCCGATAACATAACGCCCTACGGCAACGAAGCCATGCACGTTTTGCGCGCCGAAAAGGGCTTTATCATCGTTGGTCAGGATACCGATGGAACGGTGACGCCGATGGATCTGGGAATGGACTGGATCGTATCAAAAGTGAAACCCGATTTCCTTGGCAAACGATCATTTGACCGCCCCGCGATCAAAGACGGAAAACGAAAACACCTTGTTGGCCTCATGACCGAAGACCCCAAGGTGGTTCTGCCCGACGGTGTGCATCTGACTGAACAAAAGGATGTGAAAATCCCGGTGACGACCGATGGCTATGTGACTTCGACCTATTTCAGCCCGGTGCTGGGGCATTCGATTGCCATGGGTATGGTCGATGACGGGCGCGATCGAATGGGCCAAACGCTTTTCGCGCAGATGCTTGATGGGTCCAGCATTCCGGTGAAAATCGGCCAATCTGTATTCTATGACAAAGAAGGGGAGCGGACGCGTGGATGATCTGGCAACCATTACCTCGACGGACGGCTTCAATCCAACGGTTGGCTCTCCGCTCTTTGGCAAAAAGGCCGTGGAACATCCCGTTTCATTGCGCCAAGCAGAGTTTGAAGGAAAGGTCATCTTACGTGGGGACTTAAGCGACGAGGCATTCGTCGAGAGTTGCCAAACGCTGTTGTCCGTATCCCTGCCCGATAGGGTTGGAGACGTTGTAGAGGGCGCGCTCTGTTCGGTGATCTGCCTTGGACCGGATGAATGGCTGACGGTTGAAACCGCAGGTGCAAGCAAGCTTTTGTCGGCTGCTGGCGATCATCCCAATCCGAAGCAGATTGTGGTTTCCGACTATTATTGCGGTCTGGATTTGTCCGGTGATTTAGCAACCCATGTCTTGCAAAAAGTCGTTGCCATTGATTTTGATGAGGCGAACGTTCCGGTCGGAACCTGCGTCCAGACAGCACTGCACAACGTGCCGGTAATCATCTGGCGGCAGGCGGACGCGGGTTCGTACCGGATATATGTGCGCTGGTCACTGGCTGAATACGTATGGGATTTGCTGGCCGATCTGGTGCTATCAGAGGGCTGAAACTTGCGGAAAACGAAACCCAACATTGCCATTCTGGCATTGGGCGGTACCATCGCCATGACTGCCAAAAGCGGATCCGGTGTTGTGCCAAATTTGACCGGGCAATCCTTGATTGATGCCGTCCCCGATCTGGAAGGTATCGCCACATTCACCGCCGAGCAGGTTGCTCAAAAGGCAAGCTGCGCGCTGAATTTTGAAGATATCTGGGGGCTTTCTCAACGCATTCTGAACCTGCGTCGTGACGGAATTTCAGGCATCATTGTCACGCAAGGAACTGATGCGATTGAGGAAACATCGTTCCTGCTTGATTGCCTTTTGGATATCGACATCCCTGTCGTGGTCACCGGAGCCATGCGAAACCCAAGCCAGCCCGGCGCGGACGGACCAGCCAATCTGCTGGCCGCCGCACGGGTTGCCTCGGGCCAAGGTGTCCAGGGTCTTGGCGTCCTTGTAGTCTTTGACAGCCAGATACACGCCGCGCGCCACGTTGTGAAATGCGATGCTGTGCGGGGTGATGCCTTCTCCTCCCCGCTTTGTGGGCCCGTTGGCCGGGTCGTCGAAGACCGGGTTCTGTTTTTTGTGACGTCGCTACCCGAATTTCACCGACCACTGGTCACCCATGCCCCTGATGCGGATATCCGCTTGCATGTTGCTGCCTTCGGTGACCGGCAAGGAGCAATCTCGGCGCTAACCAACGGCTCGGACGGACTAGTTTTGGCGGGAATGGGCGGTGGCCATGTATCCCCTGAACTTTGCGATGAAATATCTGCCGTTGCAAAGGCAATCCCGCTAGTGCTCGCGCCGCGAACCACCGGCGGACAGGTGCTGACCCAGACCTATGGCTACCCCGGTGGCGAGGTCGACCTCCTTGCCCGGGGTGTCATATCATCGGGCTGGCTTCATGCCCTGAAAGCGCGCGTTTTGCTGAATTGCCTTATAAGCGAGGGTGCGAGCCCCGAAAGAACGCAATCGGTCTTTAGACAGTTTGACGGGGGTTGAAACCTGGGCCCTTTCTTATAGATCGGGCAACATGTGCTCGATCCCGTCTCCCCAGGTATCGGCCATTGTGAACCCGGTAGGAAATGGGTCCGTGGGATCGACACCCAATTGATGTATGCCATAAACCCACGCGCGCCCGGATATGCGCGTCGTCACGCCGGTTAGGTTCCCGATCTCAACATTGCCGCTGACTTGAGCCTTAAACCGGCTGCCAATGGTTGAACGCATGGTAACGCTTTCGTCTAGTTCAACCTCACCGCGCGCATGCATCACCGCCAGACGCGCGGCTGTTCCCGTTCCACACGGTGAACGGTCAATGCGGCCGGGCGGCATGATCGTGGCGTTCCGGTAGACCTTGTTTTGCTGGTCTTCGACATCGGTGAACATGCAAAACTCAATTTCGTTGAATTGCGGCACCGTCGGATGCTGAACGGACAAATGTTTTTTGGCTGCCAGCTTGATCCGGTTGCCAAGCTCCACCATTTTCTTCGCGTTTTCCGGCGCGATCTTCAGATCCAGCTGCTCGGCATCCACAAGGACATAATAGACCCCTCCAAACGCAACATCGAGCTTAACCGGCCCAAGACCCGGAACCTCAACCACACAATCCAACGCGTCCGCGAAACTGGGAAGAAAATCGAGGGTTACAGATTGCACTCGTCCGTCTTTGCATTGGGCCGTTGCGACAACCAACCCTGCCGCGGTGTCCAGCCGCACGACAGTTTGGGGTTCCTCCATCTCGATCATTCCGGTTTCCAAAACCACCGTGGTAACGCACATCGCGTTTGATCCGGACATTGCGTGGCTACCATCGCCCTGCATCGGAATGAAGCCGACATCTGCATCGGGTGATGATGGTGGGGTAAGAAGGTTTACCGTCATCTGAGCAGCGCCACGCGGTTCAAACAAACAAAACCGGCGAATGTGATCCGCCTCATCATTCAGCCAGTTCAAACGTTCAAGCATGGAAAGCCCGGGTTCGTTCAGCACCCCTGCGGTTACTACCCTACCGATTTCCCCTTCGGCATGTGCACCGACAACCGTGATAACCTTCGACCAACGCATTGAACATCCTCATTGTGTTGGATTGAAAGTTAGCCTCGCAGAGCGAATTGAAATAGAATAAGTAAGACAAACCGCATAACGGAACAGAAGAACCGACGTATGATTGAACAAACAAAACCCGATGTAAGATTTGCATTTATTTTGTCACAGGAATTCACCCTGACCCCGTTCGCCGGTTTCATAGACGCCGTCCGCCATGCCGCCGATGAAAGAGATCACAGCAGACAGATTTATTGCACATGGACCTGCATCGGGCCCGACCTTGATCCGGTACGATCCAGTTGCGGTCTGGAAATGCCAGCCTGGAAAGAATTCGATGATCCCAAAAACTATGACTACGTCGTCGTGATCGGTGGAAGGCTCGCGTTTTTGAACGAACGCTCAGCCGAGATCGTCGAATACCTCCAGCTTGCCGCCAAAAAGAACATCCAGTTGATTGGGCTGTGTACCGGAGGTTTCCTGCTTGCCGAGGCTGGCCTTATGTCCGGGCATCGATGCGCCGTCCACATTGACCACGCAGATGCGCTGCGATCAGCCTATCCCGATGTGCTACCGGTCACCAACGAAATGTACGTATTTGACGAGGGGCGAATAACCTGCCCGGGCGGCACAGCAGCCATCGATTTGGCGGTTGATATTTTGAGCCGACACTGCGGGCAAAGCCGGGGGATGAAGGCGCTGACGGCTCTTGTCGTTGATGAGCACAGGAAAAGTCATTCGGTCGGGCGAATGCCGTTTCAGGATCTTGAGATATGCGGAGAGCAGAAAGTTGAAGACGCGGTCAAATACATGCGGCAAAGCCTGAGCGAACAGATTTCCTTTGACCAACTGGCCAAAAAACTGAACACGAGCAGACGGCAGCTGGATCGGCTTTTTTCTGAAAAAGTGGGCAAAACACCGGTGCGCCTTTGGCGTGAAATGAGGCTGGAACACGCCCGATGGCGCTTGGTGAACACTTCCCGTTCGATCACGGAAATCGCCTATGAATGCGGTTTCTCGGACTCCGCCCATTTCGTTCGAACGTACAAAAAGTTCTACGGGGAAACCCCTTCCAGATACCGCGATTCAAGAAGGAGACACGCTTTTCCTTAGACCTGATGCGTGGGCGCGGCAGCAATCCATCCGGCCAAAACTCTCACCAAATCCGTAAAACCGGATCGACTAACCTACTGACCTGATCGTTATCCACGGATGGGGAAAGGTCGCCAAATGAAGATTCAGAAAAAAAACTCCGCCGGCGCCGTCAAAAAACTTCATGGCACCGCTCTGAACTGACTGAACATTCGAAACCGTTTTCTGGTCTACTGGCGACCTTGTCCGGTTGAATCGAACCCATCGACACAGAGCTTCGAAACAAACCGATCAAGTCGTAGATGCACTAGCGGTATTTGACTTCACGGGAATTGAATAACCACTGTCGAATCCTATTTGTGCGCGGCCGCTATTACTTTTCCCGACTGCGGACATTCGAAACGTATGCAGCATCTGGCAGTAAGGGCTCTAGCACTAAATCGCTTCGCGATAGGGGCGCTTGTGGTGGGTGTTGCGCTGAGTAGGGATTTGTTGCGCGGGTTTTGGTGTCGGGTGTGTGCTGTTGGTCGAGGTTATTTTGCCTCGGTTGAC
>JAAEUI010000530.1 GCA_024227475.1 Paracoccaceae bacterium
CGTGGGCATCTGCTCTGCACTTTCCCTCGCTGAAAAAGGCCTGCGTGTCAGGCTGATCGACCGCGATGATCCTGGGCAGGCAACTTCACACGGCAATGCCGGGGTCATATCACCATGGTCGGTTGTGCCCCAGTCCATGCCCGGCCTTTGGAAAAAGGTTCCCGGAATGCTGCTTGACCCGATGGGACCGCTGACAGTGCGCCCAAGCTATTTGCCACGCCTGGCAGTCTGGGGGTTGAAGTTTCTCTACGAAGGCCGCGCATCCCGAGTACGGGAAATATCAGACGCAATGGACGTGCTGAACCGCGATTGCGTAAACCTGTACCGTCGCCATCTGAAAGGCACTGGCAGCGAGCATCTGGTGCAGGACAGCTGGTATGTGCACGCCTTTCGCAATCCGGACGCAGCGGATCCGGACACTGTTGAATATCTGATGCGCCGTGAAAAAGGTGCTGAAATCGAGCGTATCTCTGGTCAAGACCTACGCCAAGTGGAACCCGCACTGTCGCCCGATTTCAATGCAGCACTCCTCATCAAAGGACAGGCCCGAGCGCTGTCACCCGGAATGATCGGAACCGCACTGACTGAAAAGCTGCGCACGATGGGCGGGGATATCCGGCACAACACGGTGCGCGCAATACGGCCTTGCGAAGACGGCGGCTGGATCTACGAAACCGACGCTGGTGCCGAACTGACGCCAAAGCTGGTTCTGGCGATGGGAGTGTGGTCAGCGGAACTGCTGAAACCGCTGGGTATCAAGATTCCAATGCAATCGGAACGGGGCTATCACGTTTCTTTTCCCGAGCCGGGCGTCAGCCTGAACAATTCCGTTATGGATGTGGATATGAAATTTGTCGCCTCGTCCATGCAGGACGGTTTGCGAGTTGCGGGCACCGCAGAATTTGCCGGGCTTGATGCGCCCGAAAACAAGAAACGCATTGATGGTCTGGTGACGCTTGCAAAACAGATGTTGCCCGGTCTCGATACGGGTCAATTGTCCACCTGGTCAGGCCAACGACCCAGTCTGCCTGACAGCCTGCCATGCATCGGGGAAATCGAAGGGTTCCCAGGCCTAATCGGAGCGTTTGGGCACAGCCACTACGGCCTGATGATGGCCCCGAAGTCCGGCACCATGGTGGCTGATATCGTCACCAATGCACATAGCAATCTAGATCTGTCCCCTTACAGAGTACGGCGCTTTTGAAAGGACTTTCCCATGACCGTTCTTTCAGGAGGGCAAAATATCTGCGGCATTTCGATCGGGGTAATTTCGCTCGAAAGCTATTTTCCCAAACCCCCGGGGCACATTAAGAACCCGTCGAGTCTGCCCTTCACCACAACCTACGAAATCCTGCGTGGTATCACCGTACCGCAACTGTTGAACGATCCGTCCCCCAAAATGCTGGAGCCCATTCTGGATGCAGCTCGGCGTCTTGAGGCACAAGGCGTTCTGGCCATCACAGGGTCCTGCGGTTTTCTGGCGATGTTCCAGAAAGAAATTGCTGAAGCTGTTTCCGTGCCGGTCTTCATCTCGTCCTTGTTGCAGGTGCCGTTGGCCTTTCAAATGACGCAGGCTCCGGTCGGAATTTTAACGGCCTCAGCTTCGTCACTCACAAAAGAACATCTTGACTGTGCGGGGACCGGCAACATCCCGATTGTGGTAAGGGGGCTTGAGCACACCGAAGAATTCGCAGCCGTTATTCTTCGCAACGAACGAACCTCGATGGACCTTGATAAAGTGTGTAAGGAGGTGCTGGATGTGGGCATCAACCTGGTGAAAGACCACCCCGAAGTAGGCACCATCGTATTGGAGTGCACCGATTTGCCCCCCTACGCTCACAAATTGCAACAGACCTTGCAGCGGCCGGTTTTTGACCTCACCACATTGGCGATAATGATGCATGATGTCATTCAGCGAAGAGCTTACTCTGGTTTTGTTCAATCAATGCGTCTTTTTGGCAGTGAACCCGGAAAAGCACCCTCACACTAATACCGATCTGGTGACCAATCTGAAAAATGGCTGGTCAGTGCATGGGCGGCTGAGTTAATCAACACCCACAGGATAAATGGCGAGACCCTGTTCACCTTCAACGTGCAGGTGGATCAATTATCCGAATCCACGTGAACGGCAAACTGGTCCAGCCCGGCGTCTTCGCTGTTGATGAAGCGGAACTGTTCGCGCACGCCGGCCTCGGTGAGTTCGCGCTGCACGCTCAGCAGGGTGTTTGCATCGTGACCCTCGCAGGCGTCGCGCATCTGGTTCAATTCTTCCAGAGCAACACGGCGGGCGGCCTCGAGTGAGGGAGCGCCGTAAACCTTGACAAAATGGTGCGCCAGCTTGTCGGTCAGCGCGTCGAACTCACGTGGTTCGATCTGGGTGACGGCGGCAAAGGTCACCCGCCCGAAATTCTCTAACCCCAGCCAGCCGTTGGCAAATGCCTGACGCGCCTTGCCGGTCAGGTCGGTCTCTGTCCAGTTGGAAAATTCAAACCCACCGCTAATCACCCATTCGCCGGCAGCGGCCGGGTTGTGGAACACGTTTCTGTCGCTTTCATCAAAGTGGATTGCGCGGGCGAGTTTCATGACTGACCTCCTTTTTCCAACAAGCCGGACAGGGGCAGCAGGTGGGTGTCATCGTCCGAACGCAGCAGCAGGCCAAAATGTTCGTCGACCCCAAGAAACTTGCCGCGGAGCGTCTCGCCCCGCCAGTTGGTGGAATAGTCCTCGCCGATGCCATGTGCCAGTCCGCACCATTCGGCGTGAAGCGATGATGCGTCATTATCCGACCATTCATTGATCCAGACCAGCGTGTGTCGTGCCCAGCTTTCGAGTAACCGAACCGGTTCAACTTCGACACAGCCCTCTTCGAACAGGGATGTCTGGTTGGGGTTTTTGCCGGGGGAGGCCTCGCTGGGAGGTATCAGGGGGACATCCAGCCCGACAACCAGCCAATCAGGTACCGCAGCCGGGTCGGTGGTTGACGCTGCAATCTGAAGGCGACCGCAGGACGCGCCGTTGACCAGTATTCCACCATCCCATTCCAGATGCACGGCCACCTCCGGCGGTGCCAGGGCCCCTAGCGCATTTTGAAATCCGACACCACAGATGCAGAAAACCGCCATGGCGCGTTCTAGGGGCACTTCAGGGGTCAGTACGACTGCAAAGCGCAGCCGGTCGTGGGCCAGATTGTACACGATCAACCCGGAGTCACATCCAAGCATCGCCTGCGTACAGGCCTTGACGAACGGTGCTGCCCTACCGGTTATCGCGTGCCCGGTAAACAGCGGCGGGAAGCTCGGGGCACTGACTTCACTCATGCGAATTCAACCTGCATGAGCCCTCGGGCAAGATCACGAAACGCGTGTGCGTGCTTTGAATCGGGTTTGCTGATGACAATCGGTGCGCCCCCGTCGGCGGCGGTTCGCACATCCAGATGGAGAGGGATTTCGGCAAGCAGAGGCAGTTTCAGCTTCTGCGCTTCTGCGGCAACTCCACCGTGCCCGAAAACATGCTCTTCATGGCCGCACTGCGAGCAGACATGGGTTGACATGTTTTCGATCATCCCCAAAATCGGTGTTCCCATTTTTCTAAACATATCAATGCCTTTTCGGGCGTCTATCAGCGCAATGTCCTGTGGTGTGGAAACGATGATCACGCCGTCCAGCTGCACCTTTTGCGCCAAGGTCATCTGCACGTCGCCGGTGCCCGGTGGCAGATCAACCAACAGCACATCAAGCGCACCCCACTGCACCTGCCCAAGCATCTGCTGCAAGGCCCCCATCAGCATCGGGCCGCGCCAGACAACGGCTTCGTCTTCGCGGGTCATCAGCCCGATTGACATCAGCGTAACCCCGTGGTTACGCAACGGCAGGATCGTCCTGCCATCAGGCGAACTGGGTCGTCCTGACACCCCCATCATCCGTGGCTGCGACGGGCCATAGACATCCGCATCAAGCAACCCGACACGGTGGCCTTCGGCCGAAAGGGCCGCCGCCAGATTGCTGACCACCGTTGACTTGCCAACGCCACCCTTGCCTGATGCAACTGCGACTATTCGGTCGATCCCGGGGATTTTTTCTGGACTCTGGGTTTTGGGATTGTGCGCCGGTTTCAGATCAGGTGGTGAGCCGGTTTCTGCGTGGGCTGTCATGACAATTGCAACTGTCGAAACACCCGGCAGTTCCTTCAGTTTCCTTTCGGCCTCGGCCTGAACGGCCGTCATTAACTTGGCATTTGAAGGATCTATTTCAAGGACAAAGCGGACCTCCCCGTTTTCGGTGGTCAATGCGCGGATCATTCCTGCGGCTACGATGTCGGTTCCACTATTTGGATCAATAACCTGCTTGAGTTCAGTCAGGACGTTTTCCCGCAATGCTGTCATTTACTCACGCCCTGCAATTTTGCCCTCAACGATGTGTTCCAGATCCAGTCCTTCAATCCGTAAAACCACTTTTGCAGCAAAGCTCTTACCATTGGTGGCATCGGGTCCTGCGGTGCGCATCGCGTCCTCGATGGCCTGCTGGCTGGTAACCCCAACCTGCTTAAGAAATTTTCGCATTGTCATGTTGAATTCTTCGCTCATATCTCATTTTCCATATTGTTGGAGGGGATTGACGACTGATTTGTCTCGCCCTTAGGCTGAGTCCCCAAGCCGCAACTGAGGAGTTTTTGATGAGGCTCGGCTCTTGGCCAACGCTGTATCTGTTCCTGCTTTTGCTCTTCGCGGCAGAGGGAAAGGCGCAGGAACGGTCTATCACACTGGCGGCCAGTCCGGTTTTGCAGGACACTGGTTTTTTGAAATTTCTGTTGCCGCGGTTTTCGCTCAAACACTCCATTCGCGTGAATGTCACCCTGTTGCAGAACGATGCAGTCGTCGCAGGTGGTGCCGATGTCGTTTTGACCAGCGTGCGACGGCCGATGTATCCGGGGGCGTTGGAAATTGTCGGTTCGGGAAAACCTGCGCTGTCCGGGTTCGAACAGACGTTCTATGTTTTGGAAACTGGTCAGAGAGGTGGTGCCACCATCAAGCACGCCGCCCGCTTTTCCAAGTGGCTCCTGTCTGAAACCGGGCAGCGCATGATCGGCGATTATACCGTTGAAGATCAACGGGTTTTTACGGCGGGTGCTGCCACTGACACGCAGGAAACCGAGATTGTTTTTAACGGCGACGCGGCTGTCGGCGAACGGCTGTCTCTGCAACATTGCGGTCGTTGTCATGTGGTCAGCGAAAAGAACCGAATGAATGGTCTCGGGTCGACGCCATCCTTTGCGCTGCTTCGAACGTTTATAGACTGGGATCGTCGTTTTGAGGCTTTCTTCACCCTCAATCCGCACCCCGCCTTCACACAGATCGACGGGATTACCGAGCCATTTGACATCTCTCATCCGTCGCCGATCAGCCCGCTGCAACTGACGCTGGATGATCTTGGCGCCATCCTCGCTTATGTCGCCAAACTCGAACCTGCTGATCTGGGTGCGCCAATCAGGCATCAGTGATCCTTTCGGGCGCTAAAATAATCATCTGTCATCCGGGTGCGGGGTCGCTCACCGCCCTCGAACGGATTGTCGGTTGAATGAAACTTGGCGTTAACGCGGCAATCGTCGCACATGCGGATCACACGGCCGGCATCAGAATCCTCGAACATTGCGTGTTTTCCGGCAAGCTTTCCAACAATTTTCTCAACCGTCGATTTCACACCGAAAAGGGCTCCACATTCGATACAGGCATAAGGTTCTTCTTCGTGAAGTACCTGTTGTTCAAATGCGGCATCCGACAGGTTCATCTGTGGGCGCAGGGTGATGGCATTCTCCGGGCAGACCGTGCGGCACAATCCGCATTGCAGACAGGCGTCCTCCTGAAACCGCAATTGCGGCATGTCCGGGTTGTCGCCAAGCGCACCGGACGGGCACAAAGACGCGCAGGACAGGCACAGCGTGCAGGCTTCTGTGTTCACTTCCACGGCACCATAGGGGGCCGTCTCGGGCAACGGCAGCGTACACCGGCAATCCTCTGAAAGTGCTTTTGCTGCCAGCCGGGCCACTTGTCTGCGACTGCCCAGTGGCAATACCGGGTTGACTGAAACGTCGGGTTTTGGCAGCGCGTAAAGGTGCTCGCTCATTTGGTCGGGGTCATTGATGTCCAGAAGCTCAAACTGGCAGTTCCCGGCCAGGGATTGCGCAAGAGCCAGTTCCCGGTCCAGTGCTGTCCGGTCGGTCCCGGGAGAAAGCAGGACGTGGACCGACACAAACCCGCTTGCCAGTGAGGCCAGCATTTCAGCGTGCCCAAAACCCGCAACTGTATCGACCTCAAGCGGGATGACATCAGCGGGTAATCCCGCACCAAACCTAGCCGCAAGCGAGATCATTTCCGATCCGAATTTACCATCGCAAATCAGCAGCCGCGGTTCGGTTCCACCGGCTTTGCGGAACATGTCAGCAAGGCCGTGAATGCGCCGGAACTGGTCTTCGGTTGGCGGGTGATCATAGGTGATAGCACCCGAAGGACACAAAGCTGAACAGGCCCCACATCCGGCACAAATCAACGGGTCAACCGCCACGTGATCGCCGTCCGGAGAGATCGCACCTGTGGGGCAGATATCCAGACAGTTGGAGCAACCCGTCTGGCCCGCCCGGGAATGGGCACAAAGGTGCTCTTCGAGCCTCAGATACAGGGGCTTTTCAAAAGTTCCAATGTATTGCCCCGCCTCAAATACACTCGCGGCGACAGCCCGTGGATCACCGGGGTCAGC